>QKCY01000413.1 GCA_003245525.1 Victivallales bacterium
CTCCCTCAAACCAGTGCCCGCAACCGGTCGGAAGAAGGAGAAAGGGCGGAATAATGCAGCGGTGGAACGGTGGGATGGATGGGGGCCTGCCACCAGGCAGTACCCCACCTGCCGTATCTTCCCCCTGTTTGCCGGCCCCATACTGCCGACCTCCGGCACATGGGGTCGCTGCCCCTCCTCCATGGTCCGGGAATCTGTGGCAAGGACGCGTCTTCCCGGGGGCGGGGATTCGGAGCGGGAGCCGCGGGACGGTCACTCAAGGGGAAGCGGGGCGATTAGCCCGAGAAGGACGTGGAGCACAACAAGGAATAGAAGGAGTTCCTGCGGTGGGTTGGGGAACGGTGACTCTCGCCATTTCGGACTACGCAACGGAAGGAGCAGGATGGACAGATAAAGCGCTGAGACCGCGACTACGCAAAACCTGAACGCAACCCAACTCAGATAGTCCCCAAGCGTATTGGACACAAGGGGGTAAATGAGATCGCATACTCCGTATCCAATCGAGATTGGTAGGGCAACAAGAGGCGCCAACAGATACGCCATCCATTCTCGCACGAAAGCCCAATCGCGGGCACCGGCATCCAGCACCAAGGACACAAACCCGGTTCCTAGAATCACCGCACGGATGTACCGAGCCCGGTCGCAGTCACTGTTTCTCACATGCTGCTCTCCTTCATGGCACACGGGGCGGGCGCCTGCTCGCTATTTGGCCCTGCGGAAGGCCGTTGGCCCATCACTGCCATCGCCCGCAGTCAGCGTGTCTCGGCCGGTACTCCAGAGTGTCACCGTCTCGTCTCCGGTCGTGACGATCACCTTCTGGCCTTCGCATCGCCACGTGCCATTCCACGACCGATCATCCTCGGTGACAATGCACTGGCCATTCCCGGCGAACCGGATGGCAAGGCGTTCCTTGCCCGGCCCGTCCTGCTCCCAGCCGCCGAGGAATTGCCCGCGACCGGAGTTCGCGGTCGTTGAGCATCCCGCTGCCAGGACGAGCACGGCCGCAGCCACGAGTCGAATTGTCTTCATTCCCGACCTCCTCCGTTTCCAACGGTTCGTTCCATGATTCGGCATGGTCCGCAGACTAAACTGGCGCACGTCCCTCTTCTCGGCCTGGGACCATGCCCCGGAAGCCTAGAACGAATGTACGGCGGCCCACAGTGGGGTTCAAGGAAGTGGGGACGGGCAGACGGGACAGCCGCACCGCCAACGCGGCGACCGTCTGCCGATCAGAGCCTGGACTGCGAACTGCCCGTGCGCAGGCGAACCTAGTTGGCCAGATGCCCTCGGCGAGAACCGGCGTACGCCCTATCGTCCCGCCAGATACTCGTCCATCCGGGTCCAGACGGGGCTGGCGTCGGGCCAGGTGACGTCCTTGGGCAGGGCGGTCAGTTCCTTTTCGAGACCGCGGCGGAGGGGCATGAAGTCCTCCTGCTTGAGGCCGGTGACGCGCAGGACCTTGGAATTGTCGACGATCCGCTCGAAGAGACGGTCGTAGGCAAGCTGGTACCAGGACCCCTTGGAGGAGCCCAGGATCTTCAGGTAGTCCTCGGTCTCGGCGGCCACGTAGTTCAGCCCGATGATCTCCTTGTAGTACTCCGCCACTTCGCCCCAGGGACGGTGTTCGGCGGTGGCCAGGGTGAAGCGTTCGCCGATGGCTCCGGGGTTGAACAGGAGGCGGGACATGAGCTTGGCCACGTCGCCGGCCCAGCTCATGGTGGCCTGCACGGGGAGCGCGTCCTTCGGAATAACGACGGGCAACCCCTGCATGGCCCGGGCCACGACCACGGGCGCTTCCAGGGTCACGAGTTGGAATCGGCGCTTGGAGTAGGTGATGGCCGGCCGGACCATCGTCCAGTTGGTGTACTTGGAGCCAGCCAGGATATCCTCGGCCCGCGCCTTGCTCAGCGAATAGTCGTCGGTGGCCAGGAATTCCTGGTCGGTCGACGCATCCACCAGCCGAGGGCTCTTTTCCGTGATCGGGACGTCGTTGCCAGCGTACACGCGATAGGAGGAAAGGAGGATGTATTGGCCGGTGTTGCCGAGCAGGACGTCGTAGCGCTCCCGGAACTGCTCGGTGGAGTAGATCAGGAAGTCGACGATGGCGTCGAACCGCTCCTTCAGCAGTTCCTTCTGGTAGTCGATGTTCTTCGCATCCGCCTTGACGTAGGTGACGTGCGGATGGTCGGACACGACGTTGTCCAGGGAGACCACCCGGACCTCGTAGCCCAGAGCCGCGAGCTCCGGCACCAGATACACACCCATCGCCCCCGTGCCGCCCAGCACCAAGACCTTCTTGCGGTTCGCCATTGCTCAGCACCTCATCCAACGCATTGCATCTGAACGAATTTCTGTGGGGAATCCTCGGCCAGGAGGATATCTCCTGCTACTTGTGGCGGGGAAGATAAGTGTAGTGGGGGACGATACAAGGACGCGGAGCGCCATCTTCGCCGCCAGGAAGCGGGCGTTTTCGTGCTTGAGAGACACGGTCCGGAGCGTCCTGTGTGCGCTTCGGTCCCTTGGGTTCCTGCCATCTCTTCCGCCTTCTCCGCAACCCATCTCCAATCCTTGAAAAGCCGAAGCCAGACGATACAGTCTATCACTTCGCCGGAGAGCGCGTTCCGACGTTGTCCGGCTCCGTGGAATCCCCCTGTACTTCGCCTACGAAAGAGCTGAGACGATGGCCCCTATTTCCGCCCTCCAGCAGGCCCGTGCCGCCTACCAGCCGAAACTCCCCACCGTGCTCGCCGAGAACGGTCCTTTCGTCACCCTCGTCGAAGGCGCGGCCACCGAGTCCGTCGCCGACCAGGCGGCGATCGGCGAGCTGTTCGCCAACACCTACGGGTTGCCCACCATCACCTTCGCCCCCGGTTCCCAGAAGGAACTGCCCGCCATCAAGGTCGGCGTGATCCTCTCCGGCGGCCAGGCCCCCGGCGGCCATAACGTCATCGCCGGTCTGTTCGACGGCCTCAAGGCCCTGAACGAGGACAACGAGCTGTTCGGCTTCCTCGGCGGCCCCAGCGGCCTGGTCAACGACAAGTTCCGGATGCTGACCGAAGAGGTGGTGGACGAGTACCGCAACACCGGCGGGTTCGACATCATCTGCAGCGGCCGCACCAAGCTGGAGACCGAGGAGCAGTTCGAGCAGGTGGCCGCCAACTGCGCCAAGCGCGGCATCTCCGCCCTGGTCATCATCGGCGGCGACGACTCCAACACCAACGCCTGCCTGCTGGCCGAGTGGATGAAGGCCAAGGGCAAGGGCATCCAGGTGATCGGCTGCCCCAAGACCATCGACGGCGACCTGCGCAACGAGCAGATCGAGATCAGCTTCGGCTTCGACACCGCCACCAAGGTGTACAGCGAGCTGATCGGCAACATCATGCGCGACGCCAACTCCGCCCGCAAGTACTGGCACTTCATCAAGCTGATGGGCCGCAGCGCCTCCCACATCGCGTTGGAATGCGCGCTCCAGACCCATGCCAACTACTGCCTGATCTCCGAGGAAGTCGAGGCCGAGAAGCAGACCCTGGCCGGGATCGTCGCCGACCTCGCCGCCATGGTCAAGGCCCGCGCCCTGGCCGGGAACAACTTCGGCATCGTCCTGGTGCCCGAAGGCCTGATCGAGTTCATCCCCTCCCTCGGCGTGCTGATCGGCGAGCTGAACGACCTGCTGGCCGAAGGCAGCGCCACCGCCGCCGAGTTCGCGAAGCTGAGCGGGCTGGGCGCCCAGATCGCCTTCGCCAGCGGCAAGCTGACGCCCGCCTCCGCCGAGACCTTCGCCGGCCTGCCGGATACCCTCAAGGGCCAGCTCATGGCCGACCGCGATCCCCACGGCAACGTCCAGGTCTCCAAGATCGAGACCGAGAAGCTGCTGGCCGACATGGTCGCCGCCGTCCTCAAGAAGGATGCCGAGTACAAGGCCGCGGGCGGCAGGTTCAGCCCCCAGACCCACTTCTTCGGCTACGAGGGCCGGTGCGCCGCCCCCTCCAACTTCGACGCGGACTACTGCTACAGCCTCGGCTACACCGCCGCGACCCTGATCGGGGCCGGGCGCACCGCCTACATGGCCTCCGTGCGCAACGTCGCCTCCCCCGCCTGCGAGTGGGAAGCGGGCGGCACGCCCCTGACCATGATGATGAACATGGAACGCCGCCACGGCCATGACCGGCCCGTGATCCGCAAGGCCCTGGTGGAACTGGACGGCAAGCCCTTCCTGAGCTTCGCCGCCAACCGTGCCCGCTGGGCGGTCGAGACCGACTACGTCTATCCCGGCCCGATCCAGTACTTCGGCCCCACCGAAGTGTGCGATGCCGCCAACGTGACCCTGATGCTCGAACGCGGCTAAGCCGTGCAACAACGAGCGCCATCCACCCCCGGTGTTCTGCACCGGGGCAACCGCCGCCCCGACCCATCCGGCCGGGGCGCGGGGTGGTGGATAGCGCTCGCCGTTCTCTTCCTAGCCATCTGCCCAGGGGTCCTGGGCAGGCCGGAACTGGAATCCGCCTTCCTCACCTTCGGCAGGAGCCGGGCGGTTGCGGCCAGTACCTGGGGCACCCTCTCCTACCGGCTCCGCAATCCCGACTCCACTCCCGCCACGGTCCGGCTGCGCCTGGTGCCGCGGGATGGGGCCACCGCGATCTTCGAGTTCGACGCCACGGTGGGTCCCCATCGCTTCCTGGCGGGACGGGAGATGGTGACTCTCGCGCCGAGCGACAAGTACCGGCTGGAAGTCTACCAGGGCCAGACCCGGCTGGATTCCTCCGAGATTCTGGCCAGCTACAGCGATCCGCTCAACCGCTGCGCCATCCTCTTCATCGACGATGATCCCACCTTCGGCGGGGTCAGCGAACTGGTCAAGACCCGGGGGCTGCTCCAACGGGTGGTCCAGACAAAGGTCCCCTCGGCCCAGGCCCCCACCCACTGGGCTGGCTACGACGATTGCCGGATCGTCGCTCTTGGCTCGCCCGACTACGCTGCGCTCGACAGCGACCGCTGCGCCGCACTGGTCGAGTATGTCCACCGGGGAGGCACGCTGGTCTTTCTGCTCCCCGACGGTGCCCTGGCGGCACGCGGGACGCCTCTCGCGGACCTGATGCCAGCCGTTCCCCTGCGGGTCCGGCTGGTGGAGGATCTGCCCGAACTCGATGCCTGGGGGGCGGCAACGGGTCTTGCCGACCGTCAGCCCTTCGCTTCGCCGGACGGGATTCCTTTCCTGGAGAGTGTTCCCCAAGGGGAAGGCATGACGACCCTGGGCCACGGGGACTACCCGGTGATCCGCTGGCGCGCGGTCGGCTTGGGCCGGGTCGGCCTGGTCGCCGTGAATCCCTGCACCGAGTTGGCCCAGCGGAGCGGCTGCTTTCTCGCGGTGTGGAACCATCTGCTGTCCTGGGCGCAATCGCCCTATTCCTTTTCCTATAGGGAGAACAACAGGGAGGTCCCCGACCTCATGGCCCACCTGACGGGGTACCGCATCCCCGGCGTCGCTCCCGTGGCCCGCCTCCTGTTCGGCTATGCGGGGGTGATCGGGATTCTGCTGATCGTGGGCTATACCCGTCGCCGCCATGCCACAGTCTGGATTGCCGCCGCCGGGATTGGCGTGCTGGCGACGGCGCTGGTGTTCGTGGCAGCCTATCGCCAGAACCAGGACCGGCCCCGCCGGGGTGCCACGGTCCTCGCCTTTGCCACCGACAGCGGCGAGCGGAGCGCGGTCCAGGCCGCGATCAGCCTCCACAGCCGGGGGGATAGCCGTCCCACCATCGCCGGGACCAATCCCGATCTTCTGCTGCGCAACCTACCTGCCGTGACCCGGGGGATGCGCAAGCAGAGCGGCGAGGCTCCCGTACTGGTCCATCGCGCCCATGACCTCTCCGCCGCCCCCAATCTGGATGTCCGCGCCCTCAAGCCCCGGTCCTTCGCGGCAGTGGGGACCCTTGCCCCGCAGGAGGCCCCAACTATTCCTCTGGTGCTTGGTGCCAACGGACCGGATATCGCGCCGACCGCCCTGCCCGGCTGGTTGCCGCGAACCTCGCTCCAGGCTTTCGCGGTTCTCCCCAACGGGCTCCTCCGTGTCCGCCTGGACGGCGGCCAAGCCAAATCGCTCGCTGCGCTCAACCAGTCGCTGCGGCTCGACCCCTTCCAAACCCAGCTTGCCGAACTGCTGGCGTCGGGCCGCTTCCCGTCGCCTTCCCTGGCCGTTGTCTATCCCTGGTCGCCAGGCCAGCTCCCGCTCGACCTGAAGGACTTCGCCCAGCAGGGCTACGCGATACACTTCCTGCCGATGCGGACCGAACTCGCGGCCGGCCAGATCGCAGTTCCGGCCGAGTGTGTCCGGGTGCTACCCCACGACGGCTATACCCGGTCCAGCCTGGAGAACCAGGAGTTCAGCGTGGTGCGCCACCCCCAGCAGTACCTGGATTTCGATGCGGTGCTGCCGCCCTGGTTGCAGGGGTTCCAGCCCACCGAGATCGAGGTCACCCTCGCCACGATCAACCCGGGCGGCAACCTCGCCACCGAACTCCGCCTGGCCTTGCCCGAGCCGCCGTCGACCGCCCCCGAGCGGGGCAATGCGGCGAACAACGACCATCCCCTCTGGCGAGCCGCCTGCGTCCCGGAACCGGTGGCGGCGGAGACCTACCGCTTCACGAGCGTTCCGCCCGGCCTCTTCTCGCCCACCACCGGGCGGGGCCGCCTGCTGGTCCGGATCTCCCAGAAGACCTTCGTCCGCGACGCGACGATAGCGGAACGCACCAACTCCTGGCGGTTCGGCGAGGTCCGCGTCCGCCTCGTCGGCCAACTCCCCGAGCAGAGAGAGTTCTAGCATGATCCGCACCGAGAAACTGACCCGCGACTATGGCGACGGACGCGGCATCCTCGATCTGGACCTGCACGTGCCCAAGGGCAAGATTTTCGGCTACATCGGCCCGAACGGGGCGGGCAAGACCACCACCATCAAGCTCCTTTGCGGGCTCCTCCGCCCCACCTCGGGGCGCGCCTTCGTCAACGACATCGAGGTCACCCCGGCCAACACCCAGACCATCAAGCGCCTGGTGGGCTACCTACCCGACATCTTCGGCGTCTACGACCAGATGAGCGTGTGGGAGTATCTCGACTTCTTCTGCGCGGCCTACCGGATCAAGCCCCGCGACCGCAAGGAACGGATCGACGAAGCCCTGCGCCTGACCGATGCCGCCTACATGCTCGACTACCAGGTCGCCTCCCTCTCCCGCGGCATGCGCCAGCGGGTCGGCCTGGCCAAGACCCTGCTGCACGATCCGGAGGTCCTCATCCTCGACGAGCCCGCCGGCGGTCTCGATCCCAAGGCCCGCATCGAGATGCGCAACACCATCTCCCGGTTGCGCGATCTCGGCAAGACCATCCTCCTCTCCAGCCATATCCTGCCCGAGCTGGCCTCCGTCTGCGATCTGGTGGGGATTCTCAAGCATGGCCGTCTGGTGGCCCAGGGCACGGTCGCGGAGATCACCGACACCCTCCGCGAGAAACTGGTCCTCGTCCTCGCCGTGGACGGCGGTACGCCCCGGGCGGTGATGGCCTGCCTGAACTTCCCGAACGTGGCGGAGGCAATCGCTTCCGGCGACGAAATTCGCCTGGTATTCTCCGGGACGCGCCGAGAAATGGCCGATCTGACGAGTTATTTGGTCGGCAAGGGTGTGCGCGTCAGATCCTTACGCGAAGCGGAGACCAATCTGGAGCAGGTCTTCCTCACCGTCACGGGCGATGCCGCCCAGCCGGACGCGGCGGAAACCGGGGAATGACGATGCTGCGCTTCTGGGCCAACCCCATTTTCCTGCGCGAGTTCCGGGCGAACACCCGGTGCCGCAAGACGCTGGTCCTCACCCTGTCCCTCCTGCTGGCTCTTGCTGCGACCCTCGTCATTCTCTGGCCCCGTACCGGCATCTTCGCCGAGACCAACACCAACGAGATCTTCACCGTCTTCCTGAACCTCAACCTCGCCCTGGTCATCCTGCTGGTTCCCGGCTTCGTCTCGACGACCATCACCCAGGAGCGGGAGAACAACTCCTTCGATCTCCTGTTCACCACCCTCCTGAGCCCCGGCGAGATTTTGGTGGGCAAACTGCTCTCCTCGCTGGCGATCACCTTCCTGGTGGTCATCACCTCCATGCCCATCCCGGCGGTCTGCGCGTTGTCGGGGGGGATCAGCGTGCCGCTGCTGGTGCGGGCGTACTCGGTGGTATTGCTGGCGACGCTGGTCTACGGTCTCTTCGGTCTGGCCATGAGCGCCCTCTGCTACCGCAGCTTCACCGCCCTGGCCCTTACCTACGTGGGCATCCTGCTCATGGCCGGGGCCACGTGGCTGCCGTCGGTCCTGCTCTCCCAGATGGCAGGGCTGCAACCCCTCTGGCACCTGATCCGCAGTCTCAGTCCCTTCGAGGTGCTCTTCGCCCTCAACCACCGCGAACGCTACGAACTGGCGGTCAATGGGCTCAATGCCGCGAACGTCTTCCGCTTCCATCTCATCGGCATGGGCATCCTGGCCGCTGTCTATCTGGGCATCTTCTGCTTCTACGTGCTCCGGCCCCGCCGCCGCCAGCGGGCCACCAGCAGCCAGAGCTACGCCGACCGCGGCACCGCGATCCGCCGCAAACTCATGTTCCCCTTCTACCTCATCGACCCCCTCAAGCGCAAGAAACCCATCGGCTCCTGGCGCAATCCGATCTATGTGGCCGAGATCCGCAGCCGCATCTTCGGCAAGCCGAAGTTCATCGCCCGTGCCCTCTGCGCCTGCATCGTGGCCAGCATGGTGCTGCTCCTGCTCACGGCCATGAACTTCGCCACCGCCCTGCGGCCCGACGACGTGCGCATCGTGGCCCTGATCTTCCAGGTCGGGGTCGTGGCCTTCTTCGCCCCGGCGGTCTGCGCCGGCAGCATCACCGACGAACGCACCAGCGGCACCCTGACCATGCTCCGCATGACCAGCGTCTCCGTGCGGACGGTGGTGATCGGCAAGCTGAAGGCCGGTCTGCTCTACACCCTGATCTTCCTGGCCAGCAGCGTGCCCGTGCTGCTGGCCCTCGGCTATCTGGAGACCGATCTCTCCTACTGGCGGGTCGGGGCCTGCATGGGCATCCTCGTGCTGACCACCGCCCTCTTCGTGGCGGCCGGACTCTGCGCCTCGACTCTCGCGCCCTCGACCGGGGCCGCCACCGCCCTCAGCTACGGCTTTGCGGCCTGCATGTGCATCGGCACCCTGAGCGTGCTTCTCTTCGGCTCCCGCGTCTCGCCCCAGCTCCAGGCCTTCGTCCTCGCCTTCAACCCGATTGTCGCCGCCCTGCAGGTGAGCTCGAACGAGCTGTTTCTCCTGCCGAAGGTGTTCGGCGTCCCCATCTGGATCGACAACCTGGCCTTTCTGGCCAGTCTGACGCTCTTGCTCGTCCTGCTCACCGCCGTGCGGGTGCAGGTGATCTTCAACCACCGTGTGTGAGTGATCCAGGAGATTCCCGATGGGGTCCCCCCTCACGGCCCTCGCCATCTTCTTCCCGCTGCTTCTGCCCATCTGGCAGGAGCGTCCCCTCGCCCATGGGGACCTCTTCCCCAGCGAGTACCCGGTCCAGGTCACCGAGGAAGACGTCGCCATCCAGCGCGAGGGATTGGGCTACGGCAACCGCGAGCTGCGCGGCACCATCTACCGCCACCTGCGCGAAATCGCCCTGCCCTCCTCCTACCAGCTCCTCGCCGAATCGCTGCGCACCGAGACCGATTCCCGGCTCGTTCCCGCGGTGCTCCAGCAGCTTGCCCTCTGCCCCACCCCGCCGGCCGTCGATCCGGCCGCTCTGGAAACCTGCCTGAGAAGCCCCGACTCCGACACCCGCTACTGGGCCATCCGCCTCGCCGGAGCCATCCCCACCTTCCCTGCCGACCGGCTCTGCGGTTTCGCCCGCGACGAGAGCCATTCGCGCCTGCGCCTCGCCGCCTGCCAAGCCATCGCGGCCCGCGTGCCCCAGTTGCCGCTTGCCAGCCTGCAGCCGCTCTGGTCCCACGCCGATCCCGTCGTCCGGGCCTGCGCCCTGGCCGCTTCCCTGCGGGTGGGCGGAGCGCTTCAGCAACCCGTCCACCTGCCCGACAAGCTCCTGACCGACAACGTCAGCGTGCGCGCGGCCGTGGCCGAGGCTATCGCCCAGGCGGCGACAGATGACGCCCGGCTGCTCATCCCCGCGCTCGTCCGCGATCCCCATCCGACCGTGCGGACGGCCGTGGCCGAAGCCCTCGGTACCCGCGCCGACACCGCCTACTCCGACCTGCTGGTCGGCTTGACCCGCGACTCCGATCCCGAAGTCCGCCGCCAGGCCGCCGCCGCCCTCGCCGTGTTCCCCGATCCCCCCACCCGTGCCGCTCTGGTGGCACTCCTCGGCGATCCCCGTACGCTGGTCCGGCGGCAAGCCGAAGAGAGCCTGGTCCAGATCCACGCCACCTGTCCAGTGGACCAAGCCGTGGGGGCGCGCCTGGCGGACCCGACCGACTTCACCCGCTACCACGTCTTCCGGCTGCTGGGCCGTCTCGACAGCCGGTCCTTCGCCCCCGCCATCGCCCAGCGATTGCCCCGGGAAGAGGAACCGGCGAACACCGCCGCCGCCGTCTTTGCCCTCGGGCGGTTCGAGTATCGAACCGCATCCCGGGCCATTGCCGATCTTGCCAGTCATCCCGATGCAGGCGTGCGTGCCGCCGTCGGCCAGGCCCTCGGCACCCTCGCCGTCCCCGCCACCTACCCGGTGCTCCAGCGTCTGGCCTTCGATAGCGAGGATGATGTCCGGCAAGCCGCCATCCTCGCCATGGGCTGGATCGCCGACGGCACCACCTTCAACCCCACGCTGCTCAAGGTCCTGCAAACCGTCCGGGGCGAAGCGGTCTCCAGCGACAACCGGGGAGCCGCCGCCTGGGCCGCCGGACGCTGCCGTCCCCTGCTCCCGACCCTCGCCGACCGTCTCGTCGTCCAGGGCACCACCCCCGTCATCCCCGGCCCCATGGGCGAAATGCTGTTCGAGCCCGACTACGTGCTGGCCTCCTGCACCTTCGCTCTCGCCGAGATGCGTCGCACCGATCCGGCCTACCAACGCCAATTCGACGCCATCTGCCGAATCCACTCGCGAGTCTTCGGCGAGGACGAATACCCCGAGCCCAACACCCTCACCCCCTCCGCGGAAATCCGCGAAGCCTGCCGCCAAGCCCGCGCCTGGTTGGACAACCAGACGCCCGAACCGGCCCTCCGCCCCACCTCCACCAAAGTCTACGACTACGGCCTCTACCACCGGTCTACCGACCAGTAGGCCATCGTCCAGCCTTGCATTCCCGCCTCGCGCGAGGCATATTCCGGCCTTCCGCTCCGGTAGCTCAGTTGGATAGAGCGACGGCCTCCTAAGCCGTAGGTCGTGGGTTCAATTCCCGCCCGGGGCGCCACCCTCCCCTCCGTAGCGCAGGCGTCTCGCCTGCCTGCGGGGCGTGGCAAACGGCCACATAGCGACCACAGCCGGGCCGTTTCCTGCCCTTCTGGGCATTTCGGGCTTGGGACGGGCTGGCTCTTTTTTGCCGGTGCCAGATCCTCGGACGCGAGAGCTCGGCAGCTTGGCTGTCTCTACGGCCCCGCGTGTCCACAGTGGGCCGCCTGACTGGAGGTGTTACTGGTCAGCCGAGCGCGTCTGCCTACAGTGTCCCGGCTGGCAGCCTGGCCTTGAAGGCGTCCAGGGCTTTGCGGTCGAAGCGGAGACGACTGGACGGGAGAAGGCAGGGACCGGTGCCGCGAGCCACCATCCGGCGGAGGTCCTTCACGGACACGCCAAGGTACTTGGCAGCCAATGCACTGTCCATGAACCGGGGGAACGACTCGTTGCTCATCGGGTGAGCTCCTTCCATGAGGATAGCTCTCTGGCCGCCAATGTGCCCCTATTGGCGGACTGCGCTCTCCCTTCCTACATGTGACCCCCTACCGGGGGCAGGTGTTCCAGCCCGGAGACCGGACAGCCCAAGGTGCGGAAGCTCCGCACATGGGCAGCTGTCGGCTATGGAACTGGGTTCAGTGCAATCCCGTCAGGAGGCCGGACCGGTACGGGTCCATCTCGCCCAGAACCTCCACCACGGATGGTGCGGTGTTCTCAAACGTCGTACCCTCTCCTCCTCCTGCCACGCAGGCAGAGAGCCCAGCATCTCTTCCGCCAAGTCGCGCGTGAGAGGGTGACCGTCCTCCCGCACGTACCGAGCAATTGCCTCATTCACGCTGGGGCTGTACACCAGCTTCAGGCGGAGGTTCTCAACGGGTTCCACCCGGACCACGCACGTGACTAACTTGCGCGACTGCCGGTGCAGCCCAACCACCGCCACATTCCTGCGCATGCCAGCGTAGCAGTCGATGATGTGGACCTTGGCTCCCCCGCGAAAGTGCTTTGTGCCATTGCGCGTCTCGCCGCTTTCGGGACCATACCCACGCTCCTTTGCCACATTCGCGACAACGCCCCAGTGCTGTGGAGCCTCGCCGTTGGCTGGTGTCTCTGTGTCCATGCGTCCGCCGAACGAGTCGCCTCTCTAGTGTTCCGATGCCATTGGGCCAGCGAACCATCCCCCGGCCCTGGCGACAAACCTGCTCGCGCCCGTCAGAGGCATAAGGCGCGAAGCCGTTGCCAGCAGTTGCCGAGAACACGAGGCCCATCCCCGGGGGTCTCCCGGCTTGGCCGTCTGGCGACCCAAGGGCAGCGCGGACCGGCGCGGCGACGAACCACCAGGGCAGCAGCCCATAGGTTCTCCCGATAGGGCTCTATCGGGCTGTGCGCGGGAATCAACTGCCTTGCCGGGCACACTCCCCTCCGCCCCTCCGAGAGGGCGGGAACGCGGAGCTCTGGCCCGTCGCTCGCCTCCGTGGCGCAAGCGTCTCGCCTGCCTGCGGGGTGCGGTAGAAGGGCAATGGACGAAGTGGACCGAATGGACAGTGCAGGCGGCAGACGATGCCTGTCGCCCGTTCTGTCGATAGCGTGGTGCAGGGGGGACGCCTGCGCTACGGTCGGATACTGCGCTACTTGTTCGTCAGCCGGTCGATGACGGAGGTCATGTCGGCAAGGTAGACGCGGCGGGTGTGGTCGGGGCAGGCGTTGAAGAGGAGATAGCGCCAGGTGC
>QKCY01000130.1 GCA_003245525.1 Victivallales bacterium
GGACCAGTTGGCCGACGTCCACGAGGATGCGGGCATAGGCCGTGCCCCCGCCGCAGCAATCGGCCGCGATGGCATCGCAACAGGCCTCGCGCTCCTTGCGGATCTGGGCGCTGAGCACCCAGACGCAAGGGTTGAAGAAGAAGAGGGATTCGACGAGCAACTGAAAGAGGTTGACGACCACGTCCCAGCGGCGGATATGGGCCAGCTCGTGGGCGAGGACCGCCCGGAGGGTTTCCGGCGCGGAACCGGTCAGCAGGGCGGTGGGGACAAGAATGACCGGGTAGACCATGCCGACCACGGCGGGGGAGCCCATAGTCTCGACCGTGGCAACCGCCACCCGCCGGGCGATACCTAGGCGGGTGCGGAGTTCGTCCAGGACGGCAAGGAGTCTGCTGTCCTCGCTGGGTCTGGCCGTTCTGGCCAAGCGGTTCTCGCCGCCAAGAATGCGGGCCGCGCGGAACACCATCAACAGCACGCCGGCCACCCAGACCAGCCCCAAGAACGCCTGCCAGGAGGGGGCGAGGGGGGGAGTGGCATCTCCCCAATCAGGAGATGGAACCGGTATGGGGGGCGCGGAGACAGGAGGCGTCTCCGGCGAAGCAACGACGGTCGCAGTCGGCGGAGGGTTGGTGACGGGACGGGGCGGCTGCATCTCCACCCGCCAGGTGACCAGGAACAGCAGCACGGTCGCGCCGAGGCAGGCCAGGGCGATGCCGTAGCGCCAGTTGGGACGGCGGAAGGGCACGAGCAGCAGCGCAAGCCTGGCCACGGCGGCAAGCAGGGCCGCTTGCCAGAGCGAGTGGAGCAGGGCCGTGATCAGAGGCGGGGCAAGGCGGAGCAGGCAGGCATTGGCGGTTTCCGTGTTCATTCCCCCCGGGCGCTCCTCTCGTGGTCGTCGATCAGCTTCCGCAGTTCCTGCAACTCCGCCGCATCCAGTTCGCTAGCGTCGAGCAACTGGGCCATGGCGGCGGTCGCCTTGCCGCCAAAGACATGGCGGACGAGGCCCGAGAGCAGGGGGGCGGTTACCTCCTCGCGGGTCACGCGGGCGGCATAGATATGGGTACGCCTCTCGGTGCGGTGGCGGACCAGCTTCTTCCGTTCCATGACCTGGAGGACGGTTAGGACCGTCGTATAGGCCCGGTCCTTGCCGTCCGGGAGACGCTCCAGAACATCGCGGACCGTCAGCGAGCCGTGATCCCACAGCAAGCCGAGAACCTGAAGCTCCAATTCCGATGGCCGCGCCGTTGTCATTCCCGGTACCCTCCGTTGGACCGTGCCTACCTGCGGCACCAAGTCCGTTTCTACTATGTTCATAGTATATACTATCCCGATAGTAGATAAAAGTCAAGCGGACCGGAACACACTGCCGGGGGAGTGGGCCAGGGAACGCCAATCTCCCGATTGGCGAAAGGCGTGGCCGAGGAAGTGCGGGCCGATCCGGAGATCGGCGTTCCTGGGGAAGGGCACGCGGGTCCCCGCCGTCTCCCGAATCCCCCGATTGGCGAGAGGCGTGGCCGAGGAAGTGCGGGCCGATCCGGAGATCGGCGTTCCTTGGGAAGGCACGCGGGTTCCCCGCCGTCCGCGACTCTCTCAGTGCGTTGCCGTGACCGGGCCGCGTGAGATCATGAGTTCGGCGTTGTCGACCCACATGGCGAAGTAGGGGTTCTCTGCGCCTTGCCGCTTCAGCATGACCAGGAACGGCTGGTCGAACACCAGGGTGCGTTCGGTCTCTCCAGCCGCCGCGACGCCTTCGGACTTGAGCACGGCCCCGCGCTCGTCGAGGCGGAAGCGGATGTCCTGGCAGGCGGATCCGATGGTCTTGCCGTCCAGTTTCCCGTTTTCCGCACGTAGCTGGCGACCGCATAGCTCGTCGAAGTTCTGAAGCAGCTCAAAGTCGAGGACAGGAACGAAGAGGTCCTCCATCTCCTGGATCCCCGTAGGCGCACCCTCGGCGATGCGGGTCTCTACGAGCCGGATCGTCGCAGCGAGCGATGCCGCTGGCTGGAGCTTCGCGAGGATGAGTCGCTCGCCTTCCACTCTGGTCTTGAGCTCGACCACGAGGTCATCATTGTTCCGGTAGTCGAGTACGACTACTTGGGTTGCCATCTTCGCCTCGTTCGGCTCTACGGCACCAAGGAACTGCCCGATGCCGAAACAGTCCACCCGTTGTCCCGCGAACCGGAGGCCACCGTGGAATCGGTCGAAAGCCCACCGGAAAGGGAGGTCGCGAAAAAGGTAGGCATACATGATCCAGCCTTCGGCGGGCGTCGAGTCCAGCAGTTCGGGGTCGGCTTGGCCATGGAACTTGCGGTCCAGTTCCTGGCGGATCCTCTTCTCGATCCCATCCTCCACCAGTCCCGCCATGGCGACGTAGCTGGCCTCGTCCAGATCGTCTTTGCTTCCCCGCCGTTGGTTCAGGAGATCGACCAACTGCGGCGCTCCCGGCATGCCGACGGGGCCGCCGGTGAAGTCGCACAATTCATTCCACGCCAACTGGAAGGTGTTGCACCAGAGGACATTTTTCCCCGGCAGGATCTCCTGCTCCAGGCAGGGCGTGACCACCGTGTCCGCCAGATCGCGGACATGGCCCGCGACGACGGCTTGTCCCGACCGTTCCGCATGCGATCTGCCTCGCCTCGCGGCAATCCCCGCGGCAATCACGCACAAGGCCAAGAGTGAGACGGCTCCTATCACCCATCTGCGATTCATGGTCCGTTCCTCTCTACCTGCGCGGCGTTCAGACATGCAGTACTGGAGCGAATGCATTGACGGCCATGCGCTCGACGTTTCGTTGTGCTACGGCTGTGGAGTGGCGGCCTCCATCGCCGGCCAGCCTGCAATCGTGTCCAGGTCCATGAGTTTGGGCACCAACTCAAGGAGCTGGTCCGTGCCCTGCCACTCGGCCTTCGACGTGTTGAAACGCACGGCGACGTTGCCGACCTGGAAACCGATGTACCCAGGGCTCACGGAGAGCACCGGGTATTTACCCGCCAGTTCGGTGTCTTTCCTGGGGGCGGAGTCGGGACTGCGGGCGAAGGTCAACTCGGCGGAGGCCAATTTGGCCTGGCGCACATCACGCCAGGATACAGATATCTGCTTCGCGGCGACGCTGGCATTGGTAATGTCGGCTTCCACGATCCCGAGCTCCGTCGGGGCTTCCAGGACCCCGGCCAGAAGGTGCCAGAAGGCGAACTCCGCCACCCGGCGCTCCGCGTCCACGGCCACCCGCTCACTGCGCAGCGGAACCTTGGCTTCGTTCCAGTCCTTCCGCGCCTGATCCATCTCGGCCTTGGCCTGCTCTCGCTTAGTGGCTCGCTGCGCCGGGTCTTCGATCAGCGCCAGTTCCAGCATGGCGCGCCTGCCCGCCAGTCCCCGCTCCTGGCTGGCGAGTTGTCGCTCCAGACCCGCCACGAGCTCCGGGTCGAAGGGTCGCGAGAGCTCGTTCAGACGCATGGTGGCATCGGTGAGGGCCTGCCGTTCCTTGCCGGTGGCTTCCCGTAGCCGCGCCGAGCGGTCGGCGGTCTGCTTGACCGCCGCGACGGCCTGCGCGACCGTCGCCCGGTAGGCGTCGCTGTCGGCGGCGGTGGACAGGGCGAGGAGTCCCTCAAGGTCGAACAGCTTGGTGACCAGATTTTGGACATGGTTCCCATCCCGCCATTCCGGGCGGGGCGTGCTGACCATTGCCTGGACACTCCCCGCCATCAGCCGTACCGTCCCGAGGCTGAGCAGGATGATTGGGTATTTGCCCGCAAGGAGCTGCTTCTGCTCGTCCTGGCGCCTTGGTGCCTCGCCCAACTGCAACTGCCCTTGGAAGAGCTGCACGCGGTTCGCTCCATGCCAAGTGACGACGGCCATCCCGGAGACCGGGTCGCCGTACACCGTCATGGTTTCGATGCCGAGTCCTTCGGGGCTGCGGGCGAAGTGCTCGCCAAAGGCCTTGAGGGCCTCCGCCAGGGGGGCCTGCTCTTTTCTGGTCTTCTGTTCCTCCTCGCGGAACGGTGTTGTGGCGTCCAGCAATCGCTGGCGGGCTGCCTCGACTTCGGCGGTTGCCTCCTTGACCTTCTCCGCCCGTTCCTCGGGCGACTCGATGCTGGCAACCGCGAGCTGGGCCCGCGTCCGGGTCTGTTCGCCCTCCAGATAGGCCACCTGCCCTTTGAGGCCCTCGGCCTGCTTGGGGTCGTAGGGCTTGCCGAGCAGGTTGTCCGCCGCCGAGGCGGCCGTCATCCGGGCGGTGGCGTCAGCGGTCAGTTCCCGTTCCCGGGCAGCGAGCGAGGTCGTCTTGCGCGACGCCGCGGCGACCAGTTGGAACGTCTCGACGGCGTTCGGCCACTCGTAGGCCGAGACCAGGCACAACGGCAGAACCACGGACAGGACTGCAGACTGGAGGGCTTGCATCTCTCTCGCTCCCTATGGGTTTCCGTTCACGATTCGTGCCCCGTGGGGCACGACCTCGGAAAACAATAGACGCCGCCAACCCGACCGCAAATGCAGGGAGTTCTGGTTCTCTCCCCGCTACTGCCCGGCCTCGGCCTTGGCCTGGAGGAGGACGGTGCGGGCGCTGCTTTGGCCGAGGCGGCGGTTCAGTTCGAAGAGTTCCCCGTAGGAGGCGGCGGGGATGATTCCGGCGTCGGCCTTGGCAGTGTGGGTGAAGACCAGCACCGTGCCGTCGGCGGAGGTGGAGCGCTGGACCGAGACGGTGCCGAGTCCGGCGGGGATCTTCACGTCGAGCTGTTCCGGCGAGAGCAGGGGGGCGGCAAAGCCGGGGGGCAGGTGGATGGTGGTGGTGAAGCGGACGTCGAGGTCGTCGTCCAGGTAGTAGTCGTTGGTCCGTTCGTCGGCCCGGAGGGCGAAGAGGTTGCCGAAGCTGGCGGGCAGCGAGAAATAGAGGTACTGGCCATCGCGGACGGCAAACTTGGCCACCTTGGCGGTGAAGCTCTCGGTGCCGGGATAGGCAGTGAAGTCGGTCTCGAGATCGCCCACCGGTTCGGCGCTCTGGGAGAGGTCGGCCAGCATCTCCTGGAAGTGGCGGCGGCGTTCCTCCGGCGGCAGTTCGTCGTAGTACTTGCGCCTGCTGCCGTAGGCCCCGCCGTAGAAGCGCTTGGTCTTGCGGATCACGGCATCGCCGTCGGCCGTGATTTCGAGGTCGAACGAGGTCTCGCTCCGGCTGGCGAGACTCTCCTCCGGCTGCAGCACCTCAAGACGTCCCCGCTGGAGGAAGAGGCCCGTCCGGTTCTCATGGCCGATCGCGCCCAGCGCGTCGTACTGGTCGGTGTCGTTGAGCAGGAGATGGCGACCGTCCGCCTTCACTTGGACCAACACGTCCGGGAAGACGTAGGCAAAGGGTAGGGCGAGCAGCTTCTTGCGCAGGGGCTCGTCGAGGGGTGTCCAGGAGGCGAGGACGAACTCCGGCCGGAACCCCGCCTGGCGCAGCATGGCATAGAGCAGGACGGCCTGGTCGGCGCTGTTGCCGTAGCCATCGGCCAGGACGGTGTCCGCCGGGGTGATGGCCGAGAGCGGCAGGTCGTTGAGGCCAGGACCGACATCGCGGATGGCCTTGACGACGAAATCGCGGATGGCGGTGACCTTCTCCGTGTCGGTCTTGGCGGTGGCGCAGAGCTCGTCGGCCTTCAGGGCGGCCTGCGGGGCGGTTGCCGCCGCCGTTTCGAGCACGGTGCGGAGTTGCTTGGCGTAGGTGCCCCAGTCGCCGGAGCTGAAGGCGACCGTGGGGTTGAACGACCACCAGGGCGGCAGGTGGTACTCTCGCTTCACGGCGGGCTGGTTGGTGGCGACGAACTCGTAGATCTTGGCGTCGCCGTCCTTGCTCGTGGTCTCGGTCACGTCCGCCTGGTCGGGAGCTGAAAACGAGAGGTCGACGCCCTTGGGGACCCGGATGCGGACCACCCGGCGGCCGATGGGGTCGTAGTCGCGGAAGGAGATCCGCCCGGCCACAAAGGCCCGGTCCTGGAAGGTCTGGCGGTAGGAGTACTCGATGACACTGCCGATCTCGACTCCGGGCAGGCTGGCCACCAGGGTCTTGCCGCCGGGATAGCGCGGCGCGGAGGCCACCCAGCCCTGGTCCATCAGATTCTTCTCCTTCTCGCTGATGGTCTGGACCTTGTCGCCGTTGCGCACGCTGGCACTGAGCAACTCGATATTGCCCATGGCGGGGTTGTAGTCGAGCTTGAGTTCGCTGTTATCCTTCTTGCCCTTGTAGGTGAGAATCTCCTGGCGCACGGTGTGGGTGAGGGTCCAGTTGTTCCCATCGGCGAGATCGTAGGCGTACTCCTCGTCCAGAATGCGGCTATCGGCAGCGGGAGCGGCGGGAGCCGGAGCCGGGCCGGTGACGAGGATGGGCATTTTGCGGGCGTTCACTTCGAGGGTCTTCAGTGTGTCCTTGAGTTCCAGGTACTCGTCGGGAGTGAACTCGACGGCGCGGATGAGGAACTCGGCCTTGCCTGTGAGGCCGGTGGCGGTGGGCGTCAGCTCCCGCTTCCAGAGCAGCGTGCGGGTGTCGATGGTGGGATAGGTCGGCAGGGCGGCGGGTTGGCCGAGTTCGGGGGCGATATCGAGGTTCACCGATTCCTCGATGCCGCAGGCGTAGTCGGTGACGAAGGGGTACTTGCGTTCCGTCAGCGAAGCCCCGCGCAGAATGAAGTTGACCATGCCCACACTGGTGCCCAGGCGGGGAACCGTGACCATGGTGGTGTGCCCGTCGCTCATGATCGCGTCCTCGGCGGTGAAGGAGAGGGTGACGGCGAGGGGCTGGCTGGTGTCCATCATGTCGTCGGGTTTGATGGTCAGATCGGTGAGCTTGGCCCCGGCGACCACCCGTTTGACCACGGACTCGAAGAGCCGCCGCCGGTCCTCGGGGCGAATCCGGGAGAAATAGCCGCGGTAGGCGTTGTCGTTGATGCCGTCGAAGGTCAGTTCCGAGGATCCGGCGATGGTGCCGTCCGCAGCGATGGCCGCTTGGGTGGCGACGTGCATGAGGTTCTCGGTGGCCGGGATGATGGGGCTGGTGCGGAGGGGATCGCCCGTCGGCGTGGCCACCAGATAACTCTGGTTGCAGAGATAGGTGGGGAAGAGCTGCTTGGTGTTCTCGTCGGTGGAGTCCATCAGCTCATAGCTGCCGTCCGCGTTGCGGACGGCGGAGATCGCGTGGTTGAAGAAGGGTTGGGGAACCTCTTCGTCCTTCTTCGGGCCGTTGTGGATGAGCACCGGATAGGCATCGAAACCGGCGGCCCGGAGCAGGGCGACAAGCAGGGCGGCCTTGTCGCGGCAGACCCCGTGGCGTTGTTCGAAGGTGTCCTTGGAGTCATGGGGCTCGTAGCCGGGGGCCTCTTTCTCCACCGTGATCCCCATGTAGCGGATCTCCTGGGAGACGAACTTGAAGATGGCGGCAATGCGGGCCTCCCGGTCGGTCAGCCCCTGGGTCAGTTCGGCCACCTTGGCTTCCATCTCCGGGGTGCAGGCGAGATGGGACTCGCTGAGCTGCCAGTACCACTTCGAGACGTACTGCCAGTCGGGGATGGTGCTGACCAGGAGCCGCTGCACGACGGTGTAGAGGGGCGGCATGTCCGGCTCCTCGTACATCCGCGGCACGTCCTTCACCTCCCAACGGTAGACGATCCGGTCGCCGTCCTCGCGCTGGGTGGCCACCACCTTGTCCTTGATCTCGGCCTTGAGAGCGATGTTGCGCAGCGGCAGGGCCTTGGGGGCGTGGACCTCGAAGACGAAGTGGTGAATGGGGCTGGTGTATTCCAGCACCTCGTACTCGCTCCAGGTGTTGGGCACGCGGGGCTTGACGATATCCTCCTTGGCGACGTAGTGGATGGTGTCGCCGATGGCCACTTCGGGGACGGTGACCTGGAGAATCTTGGAGTTGGGGTTGAAGATGTTGGCCTGCATCTGGGAGCGGTCCACCATCACCCGGCTCATGCTGGCCAGGTCGACGGGCACCCGGGTGCCGTCGGGCTTGATGACTTCGACCAAGGTGTAGCTCGACTCGCTGTAGGGCAGGGTGAAGGAGCGGGTGAGGGTGGTGGCGTCGCGGCGCCCCTTCTCCGTGAGCACCTTGAAGAAGGTCTCGTCGTAGCTCACGGCCCGGCCGTCGGGTTCGTATTCGTGGACGATATAGTCGTCCACCAGCACGTCGTCCGCGTTGGGGTATCGCTCGGCGGTGATGGCGGCGGCGGCGGCCATCACCTGCTTCACATCAAGCACCCCCTGGCTGTAGTCGGGCAGGGCCGCAACCCGGAGGGCGAGGGTCAGGAGAAGGAGGAAGGCAAGACGTTGACGCATGGGTCGTTCTCTCCGGGTTGGGCTACTTGTCGCGCTGGTAGAGAATGGTGCCCTCGGCGGGGCCGAAGGGATCGAGAATGGTGATGCAGTCATCGGTGAAGGCGGCGGTGACCGGGGCCACCTCGCGTTCCAGGAAATACTGGTAGTTGAGTTCGGCCACGCGGGTGGCCGCTTCGATAATCATGGTAATGGTACGCTGACTGGCGGCATCGGGATAGGTTCCCGCAAGTTCGGCGGAAGCCGCGCCGAGGAACTGGACGCGAGCGATGGCCAGGAGACCCGCCGCTAGGGAGGCTTTGCCGTAGCCGTAGAGCTCGCTGTGCATGCCCATATGGCGGATGCGGCCGCCGAACGCGGGGTTGCGGGTGTGGCTGCCCGCCCCGGTGACCGCCTCGCGGAAGCCCCGGTCCTGCTGGTCCACGAAGCCCCGGCCAAGGACGCCGTAGATCTCCAGTTCCTGGTTCACCGCGCCCTCGAAGTCGGCGGGATTGATCCAGGTGTTGTTGTAGTCGCCCCGCATCCCGTTGTCGTAGGTGACGTTGACGTTGAGCGCGTCCCAGGCATGGATGGCGTCGTGGCGCTTGGCGTCGTCGGGGTTCTGGCCGCTCAACAGGGCGACCTCGTAGCGGTAGCGGTCCCAGTTCTCCAGCAGCATCCGTTCTCCGGTGGCGTAGAGGGCACGGGGTTTCACGTCCATGTAGTGGGCGATCACGTCCAGCCAGTGGCAGCCCACGTAGGCGAACGGATTGGAGCGTTCGACCCACTGGAAGGTCTCGGTGGCGACCGCCAAGGGCTCCTCCAGAACGGCGCGGATACGGTGGATGCGATTGTAGGCCGGGAGCGAATTGGTCATCATGTCCCGGATGAAGGGATCGTAGCGCTTGTGCATGTCCACCGCCACGATGCGCCCGGCCTGTTCGGCGGCGGCGACGATCTCGTCCGCCTCGGTCGTATGCAGGCACATGGGTTTCTCGGTGATGACGTGCAGCCCGGCGGCGAGGGCGTCGAGGATGGCGGTGTGGTGCATGTCGTCGGGACCGGCGACCACCAACACGTCGAGCTGCCGCTGGGCGATCATCTCCCGCCAGACCGTGTCGCCGTAGTGGCTGGTCAGATCGGCGTCGGGGAACTCGTCGAGGAAGGTACTGCGGATGAAGTCGGCGGTTCCCTTGTCGCGGCTGCGGGTGCCGATGGCTGCGAATTGGATGCGGATGTCGGCCGTCTGGGGGGCGAAATGACTGAGCCCGATGCTGCCCAAAGCCCCGGCAAAGCCGCCGCGCTGGAAGTCGTGCAGGGCGGGGCCGATGATGTCGTCGAAGAACATGCCGCCGCCAACCACGCCGACCCGGAGAGTCTTCTCGCTCATAGTTCGTCGTCCTCGTCCTCGCCGAGACACTCGTCCGGGGGGTGCCAGTCGGGGGGTATAATGGGGTCCATGGCCAACGGAGTGCCGTTCAGGATCGGCAAGCCCAGTTCGTGCAGGGCCAGCTTGAAGTCGGGGGGCGGCGGGGCCATGTACTGGCGCATGATCCCGGTACGGGGATGGGGGAAGACCAGCTTCCAGGCGTGCAGCATCTGGCGCGGTACCTGGATGGGGATATCGCGTCCCCGGCCCCCGTAGAGATGGTCGCCCAGGATCGGGTGATGGAGATGGGACACATGCACACGGATCTGGTGGGTCCGCCCGGTGAAGATGCGGACCTCCAGCAGCGTGCAACCCTGGCCGATCCCCAGCACGCGGTACTTGGTGAGCGCGTACTTCCCGCCTTCCTCCACCACCGCCATCTTGGTGCGCAGGACGGGGTGGCGCCCGATCTGGGTCTCGACAGTTCCCGTCTGGGCACCCACTTCGCCCAGCACAATGGCGATGTAGGTCTTCTCGGTGAGGCGTTCCTTGAAGGCCTCCTTCAGCCGCTGGCGGGCGAACATGTTGCGGGCGATGACCATTGCCCCCGACGTGTCCTTGTCGAGCCGATGGACAATGCCGGGCCGCATGGTGGAATCGATCATCTCGCGGAACGACTTGAGGTCGTAATGGAGCAGCCCATGCACCAGGGTCCCTTCGCGGCTGCCTTCGGCGGGGTGGACCACCAGGCCCGGCGGCTTGTTGATGACAATCACATCCTGGTCCTCGGCCAGGACCTCGAAGGCGACTTCCTGGGGCACTAGGTCGTAGATCTCCCGGCGGGGCCACTGGATGCGCACGGTGTCGCCGGCCGCGACCGGGGTCTTGGGCTGGACGTGCTGGCCGTTCAGCCAGACGTTCCCTGTCCGGATGCACTGCTGGAAGTACCCCCGCGAATGCTCGGGAAACAGTCGTGCCAGCGATAGGTCGATCCGCAACCGACTGAGTTCGGGGGGGATGACGACTGTGGCAACGCCTTGCGGCCCGGTCGGAGATGGGTGGGACTCGCTCATGCGGCGGTGGGGGTCCCTTTCCGGGCCTGGAGGCGGCCGGTGTAGCGCCACAGGAGTATCCCCGCCGGGAAGACGAGGAAACAGACCCACTGGGCCGGGGTCAAGCCGCCGGGGCGCGACGGATAGTCTCCACGGGCAAACTCGGTGCAGAACCGGGCGAAGGCGTAGGCCATCATGTAGAGGGGGAAGAGGCGCCCGCGCAGGGAGGGGCGGCGGAAGAGGGCGAACATCACGGCGGCGATCGCCAGGTTCCCGGCCGAAGCCACCAATTGGATAGGGAAGTAGAAGGAGTCGTCCGTGGCGTAATGGGCTGCACAGGCACCGTGGTAGGGGAAGCCGTGACAGCATCCGTGCAGATAGCAGCCGATGCGCCCGATGCTGTGGCCCAGAGGCAGTGCCACGGCCAACACGTCGGCCACGGCCCAGGGGGCCAGTTTCTTGACCCGGGCACGCCAGGCCACGACGAGAGTGGCGAGGATGAAGCCGCCATAGAACACGAGTCCCCCTTCGCGGATGTTGAGGATGCGGAGCGGGCTATCCGTGTAGTCCCCCAGATTCTCCAGCACAAAGAGCAGCCGGGCGCCGACCAGGCCGCCGAGGATGGCCCAGGTGAGCAGGTCGCCCACCGCGTCGCGGGCCAATTCCCGCTTGGGGGCGAGGTAGGAGGCCATGCCAAAGCCAGCCAGGAAGGCGAGCGCCATGCAGATGCCATACCAGTAGATGGCCAGGGGACCGAGGTGGAACGCAATAGGAGTCATCTGCCGAATCTCGCCGTTTGCTTGCTGCCGTGACGATGGACCGAATATGGAATCTACCGTAAGGACCCACCGATGCAACGGCTGGGAAGGCTCCCGCGTTTGCCGAATCGGGCTTGTTTTGGCTCCGGTGGGACCTGTCGGAGGGATTGCCCCTTTGCTTGGAGGACGATACGGGGGAGGGGAGGCCGCGGGGCCCCTTCCGCTACGAGTTTCCTACTCATTTTCTAATATGGCGCGGTTGACACGGCACTAAAAGGATACCAAAGTGGTGATGTATTAAATCGCGAGAGTCCACCGAGGTCCTTTCCCCCCACCAGGAGTAGTTTCATGGCCATTGAGTTGTTCAACGACGGCAAGCACAAGTGCGTGAAGTTCGACGATCTGTTCCGGGGCAGCGAAGTCCCCGCGAACCAGTTTCTGCTGGTCAACGACAAGCGCGGCGTGCTGCTGGACCCCGGCGGCAACAAGCTGTTCTCGCAACTCACGGCGGAGATCGCTCCCTTCTGTCCCCCGCAGCGTCTGGAGAGCATTGTGCTGTCCCATCAGGACCCGGACGTGGGGGCGGGGCTGAATGGCTGGCTGCTGATTAGCGATGCGACGGTTCTTGTCTCGGAACTGTGGGTCCGGTTCATCCCCAACTTCTGCACCAGCAGTCTGGCGGAGGACCGGGTCGTGGGGATTCCGGACGCTGGCGCGGAACTGGGCTTTGGCGACGCCTGGTTGGACCTGGTGCCCGCCCACTTCCTCCATTCCCCCGGCAACTTCCATGTCTACGACCGCACCTCGAAGATCCTCTTCACCTCGGATCTCGGTGCTTCCATCGGTCCGGACAAGGAGAACATCACCTCCCGGGCCGAGTTCGAGCGGCATATCCCCTTCATGGCCGGGTTCCATCAGCGCTACTTGCCCCATAGCGCTGCCTGCAAGCAGTGGGCGGCCCATGTCCGCCAGTACCCCATCGACATGATCGTACCCCAGCATGGTGCCCGGTTCTCCGGCCCGGAAGCGGTGAATTGCTTCATCGACTGGGTAGACCAGTTGGTCGGAGCGTTGGGCTGATCTGCCATCCCTTCCCCCTGTTGCCCCGTGCCACTGCCTGCCGGACCCTTCACTATGTCTTCCTCTTCAGCCCTTCTCCCAACCCAGATGCCGGAAGCTGTTCCCCCCGCCCGTACCCATGGTGCCTGCCCATCGTGCCAGGGTTGCTCGCTCCCGCGTTCCTGTCTCGCCGCCCTCTTCGAGCACACCATGGAAGCGGTGGTGGTGACCGACGCGGAAGGGCATATCGTGTGCGTGAACGATTCGTTCCAGAAGCACACCGGGTTCAGCCGGTGTGCCGTGGTGGGGCAGAATCCCCGGATTCTGAAGAGCGGGCGGCATGATGCGCAGTTCTACCAGGAGTTGTGGGCTACGCTCAAAGCTGGCCACGTGTGGCGGGAGCGCGTCATCAACCGGTGCCGGGATGGCTCCCTGATCAACGTGGAACAGGTGATCTCGCCGAGTTGCTCCGCCAGCGGCGAAATCACCCACTTCGTTTCCGTTTGGCGCAACGTGACGCGGGAACGGGAACTGCTGGAGATGGCCCGCCGCAGCCAGCGCCTGGAACACTTGGGACAGTTGGCTGCCGAGATTGCCCATGACTTCAGCAACGCCCTCACCGGGGTCCGCGGCTTCAGCGAACTGCTGCTGGACATGGCGGAGCCGGAAGGTCCCGAGGCGACGATGCTGCGGGAGGTCCTGGCCTGCGGCCATCGGGCGTCTCGGTTGGCCCGGCAGTTGCTCGAACTGGGGAAGCCCCAGGGCAGCGGCGAGCTCTCCACGGACCTGAATACCGTCATCACCCAGATGTTGCCCTTCCTGCGGCATACGCTGGGGCAGGGAGTGGAGGTGCGCTTCCGCCCCTATTGGGAAGCCCCGGCAGTCGAGATCGACTCCCTCCATGTGGAACAGCTTCTCCTGAATCTGTGCCTGAACGCCAAGGATGCCATGCCGCTCGGCGGCACGATCACCCTCGCATCGAAGGTGGTCCCTGTTCCCGCCGCGGCCGGGGACCGGCAGAGCCAAATGGTCCAGCTCTCGGTCGCCGACACCGGGACGGGGATGAGCGAGGATATTGTGGACCGGCTGTTCGATCCCTTCTTCACGACGAAGGGCGACCGCGATGGCACGGGCCTCGGTCTGGCCATTGTGCGTGGTATCGTTGACGAGGCGGGGGGAGAGGTCGAAGTGAGTACCGCTCTTGGCCAGGGATCGGAGTTCCGTATCCTGCTGCCACCAGCCGGGACCAACGCCCATGAGCAGAAGCTAGCGGCTACCCGCGACCTGCCGCACGGCAGCGAGACCGTGTTGGTGGTGGAACTCGATCCCACGGTCCGCCAGATCACCGGTCAGATGCTTGGCCACCTCGGCTACACCCCGCTCCTGGCCGAGGACGTGACCCAGGCGGCGAAGCTGCCCCGGTCCGCCGGGATCTGCGACGTGGCGCTGGTCGAGGCCTATCTGCCAGCCATGACCGGCGAGCAGTTCGTCGCATCACTGCGCGCGCACTTCCCCGCCGTCCGCGGCCTGTTGGTGGCTCCCCAGCGCTACCCGAGCCGTGGGGGCCAGGAACTGGGTCTGCCCGTTCTGCGGAAGCCCTATGGTATCGCCGAGCTGGCGGAGGCCATGCGTAGCTTGCTGCGTGGGGAGACCGCTACTGGCGAGGGAGAGGACGCATGAGCGCCACCGGAACCAACCCGATCACGGCAACCATCCTGATTGTCGACGACGATCTCGCGGTCGCCACGTCGTTGCGGCTGGCGGTGGAGCGCAAGCTCCCGGCGGTGCGCGTACTCACGGCGGGGCACGGCGAGGAAGGGCTGGATATCCTCCGCTGTAGCCGGGTGGATCTGCTCGTCACCGATCTGCGGATGCCGGTGCTGGATGGGATCGCGTTGCTCAGCCACGTGATGGAGGAGTTCCCCCAGTTGCCCCGCGTGGTGATGAGTAGCCTGGGCAGCATGCCCAAGGAACACGCGGCCCGCACTGGCGTCCTCGCCGTGCTCGACAAACCCGTGAACATGGTCCAGTTCCCTGCACTGGTGGAGGAGTGGCTGAAGGAAGCCCGACCCCATGCCCAAGTGGAAGGGATCAGTCTGTCCTCGCTGGTCCAGCTCGTCGGTTTCGACCGGCGGACCTGCACGATGGGGGTCAGGGATCTGCGTACCAGCCGGATCGGTGCGTTCCATTTCCGCGAGGGCCGGCTGGTGGATGCCTCCGCAGGCGATCTGCACGGCATGGATGCGGCCCTGTTCCTGTTGCGCTGGCGGCAGGTCCAGATCTGGCTGTACGAGGGCGTTTCCCCGGAGGGCGACCGGATTGGCATGGGGCTGGACCGGTTGCTGCTGGAGGCCGCCCGACTGAGCGACGAGGACTCTGCGGGAGGGGAGGATGCCGCCGCCCAACGGGTCCCGACTCCCGAGATGCTGCGCGAGAGCCGCCCCCGCGAGGTCGTCGTCCAGACTCCGCCCCCCAAGCCGCCCCCGCCGCCCGTGCCGAAGCGGCCGCGACCGCTGAACGAACTGATCGACCAAGCCATGGATGCCTTCCGCGCCAAGAACTACCCGTTGGCCCAGGAACTCTGGGAAGAGGCGCACCAGCAGGCACCAGACCATGCGATGATCAACCACAACCTCCGTCTTGTCGAACGGTATCTGCCCAACCAATAGGGGAAACTGCCTGGATGAACCCGGAAGACACCAACGACAGCGCCAGCGGGCGGATCGGGTCCGTCACCCTTTCCGAACGGTTCCAGAACGGGTCCCCCGACCTGTCCCAGACGCCGGACCGCCTCGCGGCCAGCGAGCGCCTGGAGTATGGCCGCAAGGTCGCCCAGGAACTGGCGGCGGGCAGCCCGTTCTTGGACGAGAAGCGGCTCAACCGCCTGTTGGAGCAATGCTTGGCCGAGACCTCCCTGGACGGGCTGCTCATCGGCACGCGGGATGGTCTCACGGTCGCCCAGGTCGCCCACGCGGGTGCCAGCGAGATCCTGCCTGTGATTGGCTCCCTGGTCGAGGACATGGCCACCCGGGCCGAACGCGAGCACGTCGTCGGCACGATGGACGAGATCGTCCTCCGGGGAGCCCAGGAGGAACTGGTGGTGGTCCGCTACTTCCCCGAGACCGGCCGCCGCTTCTTCCTCCTCGCCCACGCCCGCCAACGCTGCACCTACCGGCGCGGCACCAACCGTATCGTCCGCGAGTGCGGCCCCCTGCTGGCTGCCTGCACGGACGTCTAGCTGAATCCATTCAATTCGAGTCCGAACCGCCTCCACAACCTACCCAATAGAGGGAAATGAACCATGGCCCAGATCTCCAAGTACGATGCCCTGAACTCCATCCTCGCCAGCCTCTCCTCCTCCAGCGGCGATATCGAAGCCTCCGCCGTCGTCTCCACCGACGGTCTGCTCATGGCCTCCAACTTCCCCGCTAGCATGGACGAGGAACGCATGGCCGCCATGGCTGCTGCCCTGCTTGCCATCGGCGACCGCACCAGCCGCGAGCTGGCCCGGGGCAGCCTGGAACAGGTCTTCGTCCGCGGCGACCATGGCTTTGTGGTCATGATGGCGGCTGGCGAGGACGGCGTGCTGACCCTCCTCTGCAACCCCCGCGCCAAGATGGGCCTGATCTTCCTCGACATGAAGCGGGCCGCCGAGGAAATCGCCAAGATCCTGTAGAGCGGCAGCCTCTGGCTGAAGCGGGATGGGCGGGTCATGCCCCCGCCCATCCTTGGCTACTACCCACGGGAGGGATTCCGCGAAAACCTTGTCTCTGGGAGTCTTGATTTCGGGGCGGCGCAGGATACCGTGGAAATAGTCGTTCCCGCGGACGCGATCTTGAGATGGCGGGGGGACGACGAGGGTTCCCGTAGCCATGGGGTTGCCGTTGCGCCGCAGTCTGTTCCAAGTTTGCCTGTTCCTCTGCCTGGCGGTGGGCGGGCTGTGCGGGTGTTCGCGGGTCGATCCCCATCAGGCGGCCCAGGCGGCCGTGGCGGCCATGGCGGCCGGGGATTTTGTCCAGGGCATGGACCTCGCCCGGCAGGCCGCGAAGGCCGCGCCGGGTAGCGTGGAGTACGGCGTGCTCTATGGCTTTGCCCTGTACGAAGGCGAGAAGACGCGCGAGGCGCAGGACCAGTTGGCCAAGGTGGCCGCCGCCGCTCCGGACAACTTCGTGGCCCAGTATTTCCATGGCTGGGTACTCTGGCGGCTGGGGAACTACGGCGATGCCATCGGTCCCCTCAAGAATGCCCTCTACCTTAAGGATGGCTACGAGGAGAACGTCCCGGATGTGCTCGTGCTGCTATCGCGCTGCTGCCTGAAGCAGAATCTGAACGAGGGCTTTCTCTACCTACAGGCCCTCCGGAGGCATCGGGCCTTCGGCAAGGAGCCGGAGGTGTACAACTGCCTCGGCGTTCTCAGCGTGGAGCAGGGGCAGCACGAACAGGCCCTGCGCAAGTTCGAGGAGGCGCTCCAGCTCGATCCCACGAATCCGGTGATTCTCCAGAATCTGGCCGTGCTCTACGACACGTACATGCAGGATCCGAAGAAGGCCATGGTCTACTACCGCGAGAGCCTGGCCCGCCGGATCGAGCGCAAGGACCCCACCAACCAGGCTGCCATCCGCGACCGCCTGCGGCAGCTCGCCCGGGAACGCCGGGTTCGCCAGTGAGCAACCATGGCGCGCATTCCTGACGAAACCATCGAGGAAATCCGCCAGCGGGCGGACATTGCCGACATCGTCGGCGCCTACGTGCCCCTCAAACAGCGGGGCCGGGAGGCCTGGGGCTGTTGTCCCTTCCACAAGGAGAAGACCCCCTCCTTCAAGGTCAGCTCGGTCTACCAGAACTACAAGTGCTTCGGCTGCGGCAAGAGCGGCTCGGTCTTCGGCTTCATCCAGGAGATCGAGAACGTGGACTTCGTGGACGCGGTCCGGCTGCTGGCCCAGCGGACCGGGGTGCAGATTCCCGAAACGGGTCCCGACACCTCGCCCGAGGAGCGGGAGGCCCGGCGCGACCACCGCGAGCGGGGGCTCGCCCTCCTGGCCGCCACGGCCCAGTGGTACCGTCAACAGCTCTCCGCTCCTCCGGCCCGCCAGGCCCGGCTCTATCTGAACTCGCGGGGACTGGACAAGGCTGCCGCCGACGCCTTCTGCATCGGCTACTCGCCCGATTCCTTCGACGCGACCATGGGCTGGGCGCTCCAGCAGGGCTACTCGCAGGACGATCTGCTGCGGACCGGCCTGGCCACGCGCCACGACGACCGGCCCGAGGAGACCCCCTACGACCGTTTCCGGGGACGGCTCATGTTCGCCATCCACGACGAGCTCGGCAAGGTGGTCGGATTCAGCGGTCGCGTGCTCGATCCCGAGGCCAAGACGGCCAAGTACGTGAACAGCCCCGAGAGCGAGTTCTTCCACAAGGGCCGCATTCTCTATGGCTTCCATCTCGCCCGCCAGGCCTTCAAGGATGCGGGGTGCGCTCTGGTCTGCGAAGGGCAGTTGGACGTGATCGCCTGCCACCGGGCGGGGCTGACCCATGCGGTCTCCGCCCAGGGCACTGCCTTCACCGAGGATCACGTGCGCCGTCTGCGCCGGTCGACCGAACGGGTCCTGCTTGCCTTCGATGCCGACTCCGCCGGTCGCAAGGCGGCTCTGCGCAGCATCGAGCTATGCCATGCCGTCGGGCTTTCCGTCGGGGTGATCCCCCTGCCCACTGGCGAGGACCCGGACAGTGTCTTCCGCAAGGGGGGGGCGGAAGGACTACAGCGTCTGTTGGGGCAAGTGGTGGAAGCGATCCCCTTTGCCTTCTCGGCGGCGAAGGAGACGGTGGACGCCACCACGCCCGAGGGAATGAACAGCGTGGTCCGCGACGTGCTGGCGCTGGTGGCGCCCATCCCCACGCCAGTGACCCGCGTGGCCCATGCCCGCTGGCTGGCGCGGGCCATGAGCCTGCCCGAGGAGCCGGTGCTCCAGACCCTCAACCAGCTGCTCCAGCGCCAGACCATGATGGCCACGCCGCCGGGACACGGGCACGGCGACGACCGGCCCCAGCGCCGGAACGATCCGCCGGTCTTCATTGCGCCCCCGCCCGTGCTGGCCCCGTCGCAGGAGGACAAGGCCCTCTGCATGCTGATGGAGCTGGCCCTCCTGTCCGCGACCGTGGCCCAGCAGGTGCTGCCCGCCGTTCCCCACGACCTCATCGGCGAGACGCCGGTGGGAGAGGCGCTGAATCTGGTGCTCGCCCACGTGGAGGAGGGCGATTGGCAGGAAGGCGTGAACGAACTGCGCCGTCGCGACGACCTCCTGGCCAATCCCGACATCGGGCGGTTGCTTCTCTCCCACCAGCACGACCAGCTCGATCCCGAACGGGCCGACGAGAAGAGCGTGGCGAAGGTGCGGCAACTCCTGGACAAGGCCATCGCCGATTGCGTGATCCACCTGCGCCTGCGGCAGGTCGAGAGCCGCCTGGCTGCCAACCAGCAGGCCCAGGCCGTGGCCACCGATTCCGAAACGGCTCGCCAACTCCAGCGCGAGCATTTCGAACTCATCCTGGAGAAGCAGAAGCTCCGCCAGGGCTTCACCGCCTAGTTTCCTCAAACCTCCTGGCGGCGGGCGGGGAACTGGCGGCGGATCTCGTCGTAGCAGTCCGGGCAGACACCATGGGAGAGGTCCGCACCGATCTTGTGCTTGATGTAGGTCTCGACCGACTGCCATTCGGCGCTGTCGTTGCGGATCTTGCCGCAGTAACTGCACACCGAGAGCACCTGCTGCAGTTGGTGGAGAAGCACGTGCGTGCGGACCCGGGCCAGGAGTTCGGCGCTCTGGAAGGGCTTGGTGATGTAGTCCACGCCGCCCACCTGAAAACCTCGGACCACATCGGCCGAACTGGCCATGGCGGTGAGGAAGATGATCGGGATGCCGGCGGTCCGCAGGTTGGACTTGAGGCGCTGGCACGCCTCGAAGCCGTCCATCTCGGGCATGCTCACGTCGAGCAGGACGAGTTCGGGCTGGTTGACCAGGGCAACCTGGAGCGCTTCGAGGCCGGTGGCAGCCTCGATCACCGAGTAGCCTTCGCGCTCGAGCAGAAGACGGAGAATATGGCGGTTGTCGGGCTCGTCGTCGGTGACCAGAACCAGAGCGCCTGCCAGAGACTCGGGAATGCGTTCGCGGGGATGTTGCTGCATGAACGACCTTGCGCAAAGTACCGACCGACACAAAAGAGAAAAACCGGCGAGTGGCACCCCATCCCCAACGGTGCCGCCCGCAACAGGCATCAAGATACCTTACCCCAGTAGCGTGGACGGGACAAGGCGGAAATGGATTGGCACCCGCTCTCCGCTCGGGTAAACTATGCTTTTTGCCATATCTGTTCCGGAGACGACGCGATGGCTTGCCCGCCCAACATCCTGCTGATTCACGCCGACCAGCATCGCCTCGATTGCCTCGGTGCCTACGGCAACCGCGAAGTGCGCACCCCCAACCTGGATGCGCTGGCGGCGGACGGTGTCACCTACGCAAACAGTTTCTGCACCTTCCCCGTCTGCACCCCTTCGCGCTATTCGCTGATCACCGGCCTCTACGTCCATCAGCATCTGGGCTGGACCAACCACTGCACGCTGCCCTCGGGCATCCCCATGTTCCCCCGGCTGCTGCAGGATGCGGGCTACCGGACGGCGGCGGTGGGCAAGATGCACTTCACGCCCACCTATCTGGACGTGGGCTTCGCGGACATGTGCCTGGCCGAACAGAATGGTCTCGGCCGCTACGATGACGACTACCACCGTTGGCTCATGGCCGAGGGGCTTTGCCCAGGCGTGGATTTCATGGACCAGGAACAGGAGTTCCGGGGGAATGCCACCCAGGAGTACTGGGACTCGGTGGGTGCCCTGGAGTCCGATCTGGACGAGGCTCACCACTCCACCACCTGGGTCGCCGAACGGGCCATGGAACGCCTGGAGCGGTGGGAAGGCGGCGGCAATCTGCTGATGGTCGGTTTCGTGAAGCCCCATCATCCCTTCGATCCGCCCGCACCGTGGAGCACGCTCTATGATCCGGAAGAGGTCACGCCGCTGCCGGGCTGGACCGAGGCACCGGTGAATGGCGACGTGGAGTTCAACCGGGGTTACTTCCCCCACGCGGAACTGACCGAGCGCAAGGTGCGGCTGGCCACTGCCATGTACTACGCGACGATCACCCAGATCGACCACCACGTGGGACGGATGTTGGATCTGCTCCGCCGCAAGGGGCTCTACGAGGATACGTTGGTCGTCTACACCAGCGACCACGGGGACTACCTGGGCTATCACCACCTTCTGCTCAAGGGCAATCGCCTGTACGATCCGCTGGCCAAGGTGCCTCTGCTGGTGAAGTACCCGGGCAACGGCCGGGCCGGGGAGCACGATGCCTCCCTGGTCAGCAACGTGGATTTGGCACCCACCTTCCTCCAGGCGGCGGGCCTTCCTGTGCCCCGCCTGCTGCCGGGGCGCGATCTGGCCACCGCTGCCGGTCCCGAATTTGTCTTTGCCGAGGACCCCGGCGCGCGGACCTACATGGTCCGCTCCTCCCGCTACAAGCTGCTGCTGGCGCGGCAGGAAGGGCAGTCCCTGTTCTTCGATCTGGCAGCCGATCCCCACGAACTGACCGACCGGTTCCGCGATCCGGCCTGCCAGGAGGAGATCCGCCGCCACCGCGAAGCCCTCTTCCGCTGGGCGCTGTTCGATGCCCGGACCCCGGTGAACCTGGACGAGCACGCCCCGATCATTGCCGCTCCCAACGCCTTGGGCTACGATCCCGCCCGACGCCAAGGCGAGATCGACTACTTCCGGCAGAAGATGCGGGAGTTCGGCGTGCCGCCGGTGGATTGATGCGCCGAACCGGGGTAGGCCCCGGCAGTCCCTATTTCGCCGTCGTGGGCTTCAGCTTCAGGGCGAGGTCGAGGGTGAAGGGGGGTAGGGGGATGGTCAAGGTGCTGGTGCCAGCGGCCACGGTTAGGGAGCGGCGTTCGGCAATGGTGCCCTTGGCGACATCCCAGATCTCCAGGGAGTAGTCGCCGGGGGCCGGAGCCTTCACGGGCAACTGGATATCCTTCCAGTCCCGAGGGGTCAGATTCTCGGTGGGCGAGAGGTAATAGGCGGAATCGAAGAGCCAAGCGTAGTAGCGGTCGGGTCCGCTCATTTCGTAGACCGTGAGGTCGGTTTCGGGCAGGGGGCGTTCGTTCAGGGCGAGGCCGTGGCGGTCCTCGCCGAGCGAGTAGTTGTACAGCGAGGTGTAGCGGCCGTACAGACGCTTCTCGTCGGTCAGGGCGAACCACCAGTACATGGGACTCGCCGGGGCCTCGCAGAAGAACCCGGCCCAGATGCCGAGATGGGACTGCTTGATCAGGTTGCCCATGCTGTCGGCGTAGGGCGAACCGCCGAATTCGGTGATGAGCAAGGGCTTGTGGTGGCTGCGGGCGTAGGCGGCCCCGCCCCGGAGCATCTCCAATAGCCGCGCGGTGCCGCCGCCCTGGTAGTAGGCGTCGGTGCTCAGGAAATCCAGCTCCGGCAGGTTGGCGATGGCGTCGTTGATGCGGTGGTAGCTGAGCATCCAGTGGGTGGTGACGAGATGGCGGTTGGGGTCGATGCTCTTCAGGTAGGCCCCCATCTCCTGGTGCCACTGGGCCACCTCGGGTTTCAGGTAGAACTCCATGCTGGTACCGGTGATGTCCACTTCGGTGAAGAGCTTCCAGGCCAGGATGTTGGGCGAGTATCCCCAGCGCGCCACCACGTAGTCGCAGACCCGTTTGAAGGCCTCCTTGGCGCGGGCGTCGCTGAAGTACTGCTCGCAGTTGTCGAGGAAGCCGCCGCAGGCCTTGTTGTAGGGGTTGCGGACCCACTCGGGATCGTACATCATGCCGAACTTGCCGTGGTTGTTGAAGACCAGCAGGAGGGAGATGTGGTGGCGTTCAGCGGCTTCGAGGATGCGGTCCAGCATCCAGGCCCGGTACTGATTGTAGTGTCCCACGCCATGGAAGCCCGGCGCGTCGTTGATCCACTCCAGGGCCAGCCACCACGAGCTCATCCAGACTTCCGCCACGGTGATGCCCGTTTCTTCGTACTTGGCGAAGAGCCGCTCGTAGAGGGGCAGCCCTTCGTTGCGCCACTCGGAATAGGGGGCGATGCCCACATAGCGGTTGTCATAGGGCGAACGGATGTTGATGCCCACTCCCCAGAAGGGCTCGCCGTCGTCCCAGGAGAGGAACACCTCTTCCTGGGGGTCGCGCCGGATGAATCCCCGGTATTCGGGATCGGCGGGGGCCGCCACAAAGCTGAGGGGCGGGGAGACGGTGCTGCGGTCGTGGGTTCGGGCGGTGATCACGACCTCGTGCCGTCCCGGCAGCAGCGGACAGTAGCGGACTCGGAACAGCGGTTCCCCCCGCGGGGTGAGGGTGCGGGTCTTGTCCGCAATCTCGGGGTTGAACAGGAAATCCTCGTAGTAGAACCCGCGCACCGTGATCTTGTGTCCATCCGGTTGGGTGATCTCGGCGGTGACTGTGGTCTTGGCCGGATCGAAGGGATCGTCGAACCATTCCCCATAGGCGAAGGATAGTTCGCAGCGCTTGCCGACCTGGGGGGCGTCGGGCATCACGGTCAGTTGCCGGAAGGTGGGGGTTTCGGCTGGTACGCCGGGATCGGCCAGGCGCACCCCGGCCAAGAGCACCTGCCCGGTGAAGGAAGCGTTCTTGCCGGGCTCCAGGTTGAAGGCGCAGCCCATTTCCAGCAGGCCTTTGGTGATGACCGGGTTCCAGGGGCGGGCGTGGCCTTGGCACTGCCACTGGGCCACGGCAGCATCACCCGCGATGGGGATGCGGACACTCCAGGGCCCCGGCGTGGCCGGGACGGGCACGCGGACCTGCCGCCAGAGGTGATCCCAGTCTTTGGTGAAGACGTAGAGACAGGTCCGTTCGGGGAGTCGGTCGGTCACTTGGTCGGCGGATTCGGCGGGCAGTCCGGCGGGCAGGACGAAGTCCAGCACCAGCGTCTGGTAGCCTTGCCAAGAGCCCTGGAGGGGCAGGACGAACTCGTTCTTCCCCGGCAGCGAAAGCGGCAGCACCAGCCCCGCTGGCTTCCCCTCGGCAGCGGCCTGCACGTGCAGGGCGGACAGCTTGGGGTCCCCCCCAGGCGCGTAGTCGCGCCGCTGCCAGGTGCCGGGGCCTTTGGCAAAGTCACTGAGCAGGAGTTCCGGCGCAGGTTGGGCCGCGACGGCAAGTCCGATCAGCACAAGGGGAGCAAGGAGATTGAGGCGCATGGTCATAGGAGGAAACACCCTCGTTCGTCAGCAGACGGCATCCAGCATCTCGGCAAGCAGGTGGGCAATCGCTTCCACGCTTTCCACCCGGGCCACGCCCGGCAGCGCCTGGGGAAGCTCGGTGGTCGGCGGCGCGAGCCAGATTGCCTTCAGGCCAGCGGCATGGGCACCGAGGATATCCTCCCGCCAGGTGTCGCCCACGTGGACGGTGCCTTCGGCAGAACACCCTAGCGCACGCAAAGCGCAGGCGAAGATTCCGGGGTCGGGCTTTTCGACCCCGACTTCGGCGGAGATCACGACCGCCTGGAAGCGGTCCACCAGGCCCAGTTCCTCCAGAAGCCCGCGCAGGCGCTGGTCCCAGTTGCTGAGCAGGGCGACCGGGATGCCAAGCTCCCGGCAGAGGTGGAGCAGGTGGTCCAGGCCGGGCGCGATGCGCCAGGTGGCGGCATGGGCGTAGCTGTCGTACAGGTCGGTGACGAAGGCCCGCAGGTCGGCCGGCGACAGGGAGGTGGCGGCCAGCAGCAGGCGGTTGACCTCGATCCAGAAGGCCAGCCCTTCCTCGTGCGTGGTGCCGTAGACCAGTCCCGGCTGTCGGTCGCGGGTCTCTTCCCAGGCCTGTGGGAAATTCCGGTCGACCCAGGCGGGTTGGATCTCAACCCCGAAACGGGGCAGCTTGCGGGCATACATCTCGCCGAGCGGCGGCTCGGGAAAGAGCAATGTATGGCCGACATCGAGGGTCAGGGCCTCGGGCAGAGCGGTCAGGGGCACAAGCGGACCTCGCTGGCTGGGCTGTTCCGGCGGAACGGCTGGCGGTTCGTTTCCCTGACAACGCTCGGGTCCATGCGTCGATTGGTCCCTCAGGGGTTCGGCGCTACGGGTGGGCGGACCACGGGACGGATCGGGCGGGTCGTGGTACCGTTTTGCCGTTGCGCCCGACCGAGCAGGCGGCGGACTTGGTCGGCCGTATCGGGATCGTCGCATGTCTTGAGGTACTCGACCAGATGGGCGACCGCCTTCGGACTGCTGCGGCCGAGTCCCAGCCCGTTGAGCGCCGTCGCCCGCACGCGAGGATCGGGGTCCTGAAGGGACTGGGCCAGGATGTCCTCCCAGTCCGGTATCCGGGCAATGGCCAACTGCAGGAGCGCCGTGCAGCGCACGTCCAGATCGTCGTCCAGACAGGCGTCGAGCAGGATCTCCTGCGCCTGCGGGGCAGGCAGGAGACGAACGTGTCCGAGGCAGGCCTGGCGCACGTCGGGGTACTTGCTGCGGCAAAGCCGTCTGGCATCCTCCTCGCTGAGCCGGGGCGACACCGCGAACAGGCCGTTGACAGCGGCGGTACGGATCTCAAGCTGGGGGTCCGCGAGCAGGGCCAGGAAGAAGTCCGGCGGCGGGGCCTGTTGCGCGAACCGCCGGTTGCCGAGCGTGCGGATGGCGGCGGCCCGGACCGATGCCGGGCCTTCGCCGGCCAGCTTGCGCAACAACTCGACCACCGGGCCGTCGAACAGCACCAGCTGGCCAACCAACTGGGCGCGGATATCCTCGTCCACGGCGGGATCGACCAGCAACTTGGCCAGCAGAGCCGGTGAACTCTCATCCTCGAGCAGGACCAGCTGGCGGCAGGCCTCGGCCCGCACGGCGGGAGCCGGGTCCTCGGCGAGAGTGCGCAGGACAGGGATTCCAGCGGCACCACAACGGGACAGGGCACCAGCCAACTCCCGGCGCACGGTCTCGTCCGTATCCTTGGTCAGCGGGGCGAGCTGATCGGCCACGGTCTTCTCCTTGCGCACCGGGCTACGCCGGACCACCTGCAGGGCAAGCACCCGGATCTCGCGGTCCGGACTGGCGAGGCAGTCCAGCACCCGGTCCAGGCCAAGGCTGCCCGGCATCGTGCTCACGGCGGCAAGCACGTTCTTCACGACAGTGGGATCGGAATCCTTCAGGGCCTCGTTCAGGAGGGTGCCCACCCGGTCGTCCGCCTTGGCTGGCGGAACCAAGCGCCGGGACGGCGGGGCGTCGTCATCCCCATCCGTCTCCACTGCGCCGACGGACAGCCGGGTTCTGAACAGGAGCTCGGGCAACATGGAGGAGGCGATCCGGCGCACATGCACGTCTGGATCGGCGATCAGTTCCAGGATACGGTTCTGGGCCGCCAGCGGAATGCCCCGGCGTTCGGAGAAGGAAACCAGAGCCGAACGCCGGATCTGCGCATCCTCGTCGCCCAGTGCGGCCAGGAGGCCAGCGTCCGCCTGGGGATTCTCGTACTTGCCAAGCACCAGAATGGCCCGGCGGCGGGCCTGGACATCGGGGGATGCCATCTCCTTCAGACAGCGGGCCACGGTTTCCGCTTCGGTCTCGTGGCCAGGGGCGGGGGCGGCAGGCTGTTCCGGTTCCGCCACCGGCTGGGCGGCGCCCATACAGCCGAGGAGAACGACCGCCACGATCCGCCTGAACTGGGCCACGGGGGAGTTCACGAGAAGAATCTCTTTGCCTTCTCCAGGAAGTCGCGCCACTTGGGATTGGTGGAGTCGTCGCAACTGTCCGCGAACTCCTGGAGCTTCTGGCGTTGGGTCGCGCTCAGTTTGGCGGGCACCTCGACAAAGACCCGCACGTGCTGGTCGCCCCGGCCGTAGCCGCGCAGGGAAGGGACCCCCTTGTCGCGCAGGCGGAAGCGGGTTCCGTTCTGGGTGCCGGGCGGAATCCGGATCTCGGTGGCGCCGTTGATCGTCGGCACCTTGATCTTGCCGCCGAGGGCGGCCACGTGGAAGGGCAGGGGCACGTCGCAGAAGATGTCGTCGTCCTCCCGCGTGAAGATGTCATGGGGGCGCACATGGATGACGACGCGCAAGTCGCCGGCAGGACCGCCGCGCCGCCCGGCCTGGCCGGCTCCGGCCACCCGGAGCTGCACGCCCGTGTCCACGCCCGCCGGAATGCGGATCGGGATGGTCTTGCGCTGGCTTACCTGGCCCTCGCCATGGCATTTCTTGCACGGCTTCTCGACCACCTCGCCCTGGCCTTGGCAGTGGGGACAGGGCTGGCTGACGCTGAAGAAGCCCTGCGCCACGCGCACTTGGCCCTGGCCCCGGCAGTGGGGACAGGTACGCTTGCCGCTGCCGGGCTCGGCTCCGCTGCCGTTGCAGCGGTCGCAGGCGACCGACTGGGGAATGGTGACGCTCTTCTCGGTGCCGAAGACGGCTTCCTCGAAGTCGATTTCGAGATCGTAGCGCAGGTCGGCGCCGGGACGGGGGCCGTTGCGGGGACCGCCGCCGCCAAAGATGCCGTCGAAAATGCCGCCGCCGCTAAACACCTGGCTGAAGAGGTCGAAGGGATCGACCGTATGGCCGCCCGCCGGGCCGCCGCCCTTGCGGGTGAAGGCGTCGTGACCCACCTGGTCGTACTGCCTTCGCTTGTCCTCGTTGCCCAGGACCTCATAGGCCTCGGAGATCTTCTTGAACTCCTCCTCCGCCTCCTTGTCGCCAGGGTTGCGGTCGGGATGGTATTTCATCGCGAGCTTGCGGTACGCCTTCTTGAGGTCGTCCTGGCTCACGCCCCGGTCCACGCCGAGGGTTTCGTAATAGTCTTTCGCCATAGGAAGCTCTTACCGTATGACTGCTAGTTTTCGCCGGGGTTGTTCCCGGCCGGTCCGGCGCTAACCACGACGGCGGCGGGGCGCAGAAGCCGGTCGCCCATCCGGAAGCCCGATTTCCACTGCCGGAGCACATGCCCCTCGGGGACCTCGTCGGAGGGCTCCTGGGCGATGGCCTCGTGCTCGTTGGGGTCGAACGGAAGGCCCACTGTGGCCATCTCCTCCACCCCGAGGCTCTCGAAGGTGCGCCGGAACTCGGCCAGAATCATCTCCATGCCCTGGCGCAGCGCCGAGCAGTCCTCGTTGGCATGGGTCAGGGCCATGCTGAAATGATCGTAGACCGTGAGGAATTCCTCCACCGTGGCCGCTTTGGTCTGGGTGCGGATGGCGGAGAACTCACGCTGGGTCCGCTTGCGGTAGTTGTCGAACTCCGCCTGCTGGCGCAGCAGTCTGTCCTTCAGTTCCTCGCAGATCGCCGCGAAATCGGGGGCCGTCGCTTCGCCGTCGGAGGGAGCCCCGGCGGTTTCCACCTCGGGCTCCACGACGACCGTCACCTCGGGCTCGTGCTGCTCTTCGGGAAGAGGAGTCTCGTTCGGAGTTGCCTTCTTCTTCATGGTGCAGATAATCGTTGCCTTGCGTCGGTACACAGTTGCAGATGAACCGCCCCCGGTTTGGGCGGGGGCGGGCAGAACCATACTCTCGGTTGCCGTAAGCCGATTTCCAGCCGTCTCTACTGGAGTTGGTTCTCGAGATCGTCGGCCCCGGTTGCGGCTGGCGCATCCTTGGCGGCCACGGCTTTGAAGCTGGGGTCGTGCTGGAGCGAGATCAGGTCGGCGAGAACGGCGATCGCCTCGTCGAGCACCAGATCCTCCTTCGTCTCGGGAGCCTTCTCCTCCTTCTTGCCATCCTCGTCGTTGCCTTCGCGCACCTGGCGGCTGTTCTTGCCTGCCGAGCGGGCCTCGCGCAGCTTCTTGCTCCACTCCTCCTCCTCCTGCATCAGCTTTTGCCGGGCGACGAGGTTGAGGGGCAGGGTCTTGCGCTGGCGGCGCTCGCCATAGTGCTCGATATCGGCCACCAGGCGCTGGAATTCGGGATTCTCGGCTCGGCGCTCCTCGGAGCGCTTCAGGAGTTCGGGCAGGTAGGGGCGCACGTCCACGTCGCAGGAGAAGCGGGCAGGCTGGATCTCGTCCCATTCCATCGCGTGGGGAATCTTGGCCTCGCCCATCTCCATGTAGTCGCTGTAGGAGGGCAGGACGATGTCGGGAACCACGCCGCGAAGCTGGGTCGAGCCGCCCGTCACCCGGTAGTACTTGGCCAGGGTCAGCTTGAGGGCACCAGCGTCTTCCGTGGCGTACTCGGGGTTGCGCCGCATCGGTCGGTTAAGGTCCATCTTCTGCTGCACCGTGCCCTTGCCATGGGTCGAGGAGTCGCCCACGATCACCGCCCGGTGGTAGTCCTGCAGGGCCGCCGCGACAATCTCGGAGGCCGAGGCGCTGGACTTGTTGACCAGCACCACGAGCGGCCCGTCGTAGGCGCAGGTGGGATCTTGGTCGAAGCGTTTCTGGGGACGCCCGTCGATGCCGCGCACCTGCACCACGGGGCCCTCCCCGAAGAACAGGCCCGCGATGGCGATGGCCTCCTCCAGTGCCCCGCCGCCGTTGTCGCGCAGGTCGAGAATCACACCGTCGAGACTATCGCCTCCCGCCTCGGCAATGAGCTGGCGGATATCGTTGCCGGAGCTCTTGACACTCTCCTTGTCGCCTCCGTCCCGGGTGAAATCGTGGTAGAAGGACGGGAGGTAGATCACCGCCACCTTGGCCTTGGGCTTGGCCGGCTCCTTGGCGGGCAGGTCCACTTCGCGCATCTCGCTCTTGGCCGACTGGTCTTCGAGCTTGACCACGTCGCGCACCAGGTCGATGACGGACTTGGTGCCGGATTCCTTGTCCACCACGGTCAGGAACACCTTGGTGCCCTTCTCGCCCCGGATCTTCTGCACCACCTTGGTGATCGGCTTGTCGACCACGTCCTCGGGTTTCTCCCCGTCCTGGGCGACGGCCACGATCCGGTCTCCCGCCTTCAGCCGCCCGTCGCGCTCCGCCGGGCCGCCTGTGATCAGGTCGGTCACTGTCACGTAGCCGTCGTCGGAGGTCAGTCGGGCCCCGATCCCGGTGAGCGACAGGCTCATGTCGATGTTGAAGTCCTCGCTGGTCTCGGGGGCCATGTAGGTGGAGTGGGGATCGTAGATGTGGGTCAGGGAGGTGAGGAACATCTCCACGATCTCGATGGGCATCACATCGACCCGCCGGTCCAGGTACCGCTCGTAGCGCTTGAGGACCACGAGTTTGGGGTCGGGGTCAGGCTCGACCTCCTGGGGAGCGGCCGCTTCTCCCTGGGGTTTGTCCTCGGCCTTCGCCTGCTCGGCCTTGGCCCGGTTGGCCTCCCGCTCCTGGCGTTCCAGTTCGAGGACGAGGAGGGAGTTCTTGAGCTGCTTGCGCCAGACCTCGTGCAGTTCGTCCTGGTTCGCGGCCCAGGGCAGTTCATGCCGGTCGAGCATCATGTCCTCGTCCACCGTGAAGTCGAAGTCGTCGTCGATGTGGTCTACCGCATAGACGGCCCATTCCTTGAGGCGCTGCATAAGCCGGGCATAGACGTCGAAGGCGAAATCGATGCGTCCCTGGCGGTAGACCTGGGTGCCGATCACATCCCGCGCGGACTTGAACTCGTCGATGTCCGACTGGAGGAAGAAGGTACGGTTGCGGTCGAGCAGATCGAAGTACTCGTCGAACCATTCTTGGGAGGTGGCGCGGTCGATGCTGCGGCGCGAATAGTGGTAGGTGCGGGTGAGCGAGGCCACCTCCTTGCTCAGGTCGATGAGGAAGGGCCGGGACGGGGGGACCTCGGTCTTGGTGTCGCGGATCCGCTGGATGACGCTCTCGATGGTGTCGTCGTCCCGGGCGGGCAGCGCCGTGCCGAGCAGGGCGAAGAGCAGGAAGAGAGCGGACAGTTTGCGCCAGGTTGCCATGCAGAGTCTCCGTATATCTGTTGTCCTGCGTCAGGGCAGGGCAGAGTCCGACCCCTCAGAAGGCGGGTCGGTTCCCATTGCCGAAGCGTCGGGTCGAGGCGGAACCGCCCGCGGGGACGAGGCGGATATCCCGCACGTCGCCGTTGGTGGCTTCCTTCAGTTGTCCGCGCAGCCGACCACGGAACTGCTGTTCGAGCACGTAGCGCCAGGTGGTGTTGGTGACGCCGATCCACAGCACGCCGTTCTCCAGCCGGACCGGACTGCTGATCCGGGCGATATCCTCCCCGACCAGTTCCGCCCAACGCTGGGCCAGGCGATGCAGGGCGAAGGCCCCGTCGCGGTCCAGTTTGTCCAGCACCTCGTCGACCAGGTCGGACGTCGGCCGGGCGGGTCCCCGCAGTTCAGCCATCTGGTCGGGTGCCAACATGCCGCCGAGCCAGTCGCGCAACAGGCGTTCGCGCTGGAACTCGCGATAGCTGGCCCGGCGCTGCTCGTGCGTGCGCTGGGCATGGTCGCGCCGCTTGAGCCAGTCGGCAGATTGGGGCTGGCGGGGATTCGGCTTCATATCGTGCCTGAACGAACGGTCACCTTCCAGTAGTTGCTTCCCGGCGGTGCCGGACGTATGGTTAGTCGGTTCCGGCAGGTTGCTCGAACTCCAATACGCAATCCCGTCGGAGCAGGCCAATGTACCGGAGAGAACGCGGCATGTCGAACTCAACCATTGCGCAAAGATTGGCAACCGTCCAGGAACGGATTGCTGCCGCCGCGCGGGCTGCCGGACGCGATCCGGCGAGCGTCCGCCTGGTGGCGGTCTCCAAGACCGTCGATGCCGAGGCCGTGCGCGAAGCGCTGGCGGCCGGGCAGGTGGCCTTTGGCGAGAATCGGGTCCAGGAATTGGCCAACAAGGTTGCCGCCTTGCCCGAGGGTTGTGAATGGCATCTGATCGGGCACTTGCAGAACAACAAGGCCCGCACGGCGGTGCGTGCAGCAAGTTGGATTCACTCGGTGGATTCGCTGGAGTTGCTGGAACGCCTCGACCGGATTGCAGGCGAGGAGGGATGCCGCCCCCGAATTCTCCTGCAGGTGAACGTGACCGGCGAGGAGGCCAAATCCGGCCTTGCGCCCGAGGCGGTGCCTGCTGCCGTGGAGGCCGCCCGCGCCTGTGCCAATCTGGACTGCCAGGGGTTCATGACCATGGCGGAGTTCGATGCCGACGAAGCGGCGCTTCATGCTTGTTTCGCGGGTCTACGCCAGTTGCGCGACGCCATGGCTGCACGGTACGGCATGGCGTTGCCCGAACTCTCCATGGGCATGTCCGGGGACTTCGAGATCGCCATCGCCGAAGGCGCGACCCTGGTGCGCGTCGGTACGGCGATTTTTGGGTCGCGGCACTGATCCTATGCGGGCTCACGGGTGAGTAGCGCCCCGGCTACGCCGAAGACGCGCGGTACCCGGAACGCCAGCCCCTCGGCCAGCAGCTCCTGGCCGGAGCGGGTCTCGGGTTCATGCCCGTCCAGCCAGCGCACAGTGTAACGGGCGGTGGGATCGACCGAACGCAGACGGCTCTGGAACCGGGGAACGAGGTCGTGGAGCCGGAAGGCCAGGACTAGGGCGTGGTCGGCATCGGCGTACTCGAAGGCGGCCCAGCCCGTGTTGTCGAGCAGGGGGCGGACTGGGGTGAGGAGATGGGCCTGGGAGTGGCGCAGCCAGACTCGGTTCTCCTTCCACAGGCCGGCCCAACGGGCGACGTCCTGACGGACTTCGGGGGCGAGGTCGGCCAGGTTGCCGGAGAAGCCCATCATTCCCGGCATGGCGGTGGCGAGGGCAAACCCAATGTCCACAGTTTCCGTCCGATACCACGTGGCGTCACCGGAAGTGACGGCGCGGTGCGGCGCCGTCTCGGCCGGATGGGGATAACAGGGGGCGGGACCGGCGGGAGCCAGTACGGTCCAGGTGTAGAGGCCGCCGGGAGGAACGCGCAGGAGGGTTCCCTGGGTGATGCGGAGACTGTCCACGGGGTGGACGGTGTCAGAAAGGAAATGGCCGTGGTAGTGGCGGTAGGACTCAAGGTCCAACCGCATGGCCCCGCTGCCGCAGTTCTCGAAGAAGGTCTGCGGGAAGCGGGCCCGGAGCTCGTCGAGCAGGTCGTACCAAGCCGCGTAGTAGCCCTGCATGCCGACCCGGTAGGGATCGGGGCCGATGGGCTGGTTGAAGTCGATCTTGAGCCAGACCGCCTGGTAGGTGTCGAGCAGGCGGGCGATCTCGTCGCGGACCCAGGCACGGGCCGGGGCGAGGGTGAGGTCGGGCCAGAACATGCCGGTGGGGCCGCGCCGCAACCAGGCCGGAGGATTCTTGCCCAGCGGGGTATTCGGATGAATGGCCTCGGATTCCATCCAGAGGCCGAAACCAAGACCGCTGGCCCGCACGTAGTCGGCGAAGTCGCGCATGCGACCATGGAAGGCGCGGTCGGTCTTCTCCTGCCAGTCCCCCTGGCAGGCCCAGCCTTCGCCGCTGCCGTACCACCCCGCATCCACGATGAAGACCTCGCAGCCCACCTCGGCGGCGGCAAGGACCTGGCGCTGCATCTGCGGCACATCCAGTTCGGCGAAGGCGTGGAACCAGGTGTTGTAGGCCAACGGGGGCGGACCGGGCAGCGGGGGAAGGGTGTCCGCCATGACGGCGTGCAGGGGCGGAGCGGCTGCCTCGATCTGGTCGGAGGCGAAACCGACGAGGAGCAGGACGGGCAGAGCGTACTCCTCGCCCGGCTGGAGCACCACGCGGAGGCCATCGGGCTCGTCCGGCCCCAGGAACAGACTCAGGGTCGGGGGTTGCCAACCGGCATTCCGCGTAGCCTGCACGGTGATCCGCCAGTTGCCGCAGGGCAGCAGATGGAAGGCCACGCCATGGTCGTTCCCCGCACAGCGGAGAGCGGCGAAGGGGGTTGATCCCTGGCTGGTCCGGCCATGCTCGCAGTGCAGAACCCGGCTACCGTGGGTGATCGGTTCCCAACCGCCCTGGCTCTCGGTACACCAGCCGCCCGCCTGACTGTAGAGCTCGTAGACGCCCCGTTCCAGATCGAAGCGGGATGCGATCTCGGTCAGCACCAGTCCGTCAGCGCCCACGTTGCGCAACGTGTCCCGCCGTTCCCAGACTCCGGAGCGAAGCTGGCGGAAAACCGTCTCCGCCTGGAGCCCACCGGTGTAGCGGCGCTGGTAGCGGTAGGCCGTGGCATCGGCCTCGACCGTCGGAGCTTCTGGCTGGCCGACGGTTTCGCCCCGAAGGGAAAGAAAGGGATCGTTGCCTTCGGGGGCACGCGTAGGCAGGCCAAGGCAGTCGAGCAGACGGCAGGGCTCGGTGGAGAAACGCAGCGCAGGCATGGTTGACTCCGACGAAGGTTACGGGCGTTGCAGAATGATCTGGTGGGTGTCTCCGGCTACCAAGTGGAGCGGTTCGTTCCAGGTGGCGACACCCCAGTCCCCCACTGCCAGTTTGCACACCTTCAGTTCGCCACCACCGATGCACAGCTTGGCAGCGGTGGGCGTGATCTCGATCTCGCCCCAGGCGTAGCCGGTGGACCAGAACCAGCAGCCGTTGCGGGCGAAGGCGAGGTTGCCGGTGGTGGCGTCGTACTGGAAGCCGGTCCAGGCCAGGATGCCGGTCCAGGCGGCCATGGCGCGGGCGTAGTGGTGCCCGCACTCCGCTTCGTTGAAGGGGCTGCGGCGACGGCCGTCGTAACGGGCGCGGATGGCGCGGATGACGGTAAGCCCATCCTCGGCCATGCCTTCGTAGAGCATGTGGGTGCCCGCGCAGTACTCGAACCCGGTCATCACCTCGTTGAAGTAGGGGAACGGGGACTCTGGACGCCCGCCGCGCGGGTAGCTGGCCATGAGCAGGGCGGCCTCGTCGTTTAGGGCGTAGCTGCGCATGTTGTTGAAGTGGTCGTAGAGGGAGTCGCGGAAGTTGTGGGCCATGATGGCTTCGAGGGTCTTCTCCACATGCTGGCGGTCGAGCAGATAGCCGAGGCCGCAGACGTGGGCGAGGTATTGGCCGACGAGCTGGTCCACCAGGCAGCCGGGACCAAGCTGGAGATCGGGCTTGGTGACGTCCTTGGCCCCCATGTGGAGCTTCAGCGAGGGGGCCACATCCTCCGGTCGGGCCGGGGGCCGGATCTCGTGCTCGTAATAGGCCCCGTTGAAGAGATGCTCATCCAGCCAGGCGCTGCCCCGCTCGAAGAGGTCGTGGCAGGTGGCCGCGAACTCACCGTCGCCCATCGCGGTGGCCATCTCCTCGGCGGCGCGCAGGGCTCCCAGGTACCAGCTCCCCATCTGGGGATTGGGACCGTAGTACTCCACATCCATGGTGTTATGCTGGCAGCCTTCCATCACCCCGTCCCGGTCCGCATCCCAGCCGCCGGGAATCCAGGCGAATTCCAGGGCCTTGCGGACCCGGGGCCAGAGTTTCTCCAGCCACTCGTTGTCGCCGCAGAGCTTCCACTCCCGGTAGGCCTTCATGATGCAGCCCATCTGGCCGTCGGCGGCCGCTGCCCCTTGTCCCTTCTCGCGGTCGATGGGCAGGGCGACGCGGAAACTCATCTGGCCGTTTTCCGGGTTGGTGCAGTGGAGGAACTCCACCTCCCGCATCCGCCGGGCGAGGTCGCCGAAGAGGAAGGGCGTGGTCGTCTCGTAGTTCCAGACGTGGGTGCAACTGCCGCTACAGCAACCGCCGCCGTCGCAACAGCCTTCCCAGCCGTAGAACAGGCCGTCGGGGGTACGGAAACAGGTTTCCGTGCGTAGCGTGCTGGCGTTGTAGAGGGCCGATTCCTTGATCTCGTCCGGCAGGTCCGAGTCGCAGATGGCCTTGACGAAGGCCACGGTCTGGCGCTCCAGTTCGACCAGGCGCGGGAACTCCTGGAGAGCCACGTTCCAAGCGTCGGCATACTGCTCCGTGTAGTAGTTGCCGATGCGGTCGGCGGGATTGAGCCGCTTGGTGCCGCAGCCGCAATCGACCGTGCCGGGGGTCCAGTTGTAGCGGTTGGGGAAGTGCCAGGCAAGACAGAAGGTGACGGTTGCCGATCCTCCGGCGGGAACCGTCACCGAAGCGGCGAGCGAGCCGTAGGGCGCCCCTTCCGCCGTGGTTTCCCCGCTGTCGTCGAGCTGGCCATCGGCGGCGAGGTCATCCCAGAAATGGAGCAGCGAACGCCGCCAGCTTTCGGCGGGCCAGATGGCTTTCCAGGACACATCCGTCGCATCGGTCACCAGAACCATGGAGCCCCATTCGCGGGCCAGCTCGTCGCCGTCGCGGCCATCGAAGACCAAGCCGCGCAGACCATCCTCGTCCCGGAAGCGGTTGCGCTTGGTCTTTCCCGCCGTGAAGTTGGCGAGGGTCCCGCAGACCGTGGCTTCGACTGGCTGGTCGCCCGAGTTCATCAGCACATAGCGCAGGCAGGCGAGGGGGATGCCGCTGCGGTCGGCGTCGCCGGGAACCAGGGGATTGAAGGCCTCCAACCGGACCGCGAGGGGCATGTTGGAGTCGTTCAGAGCAACCTGGGCCAGGGGATAGGCCGCATGGAACTGGCAATCCCGGAACCGGGGAACGCCATGGAAACCGGCGGTGGAGCCGTGCGATCCCTCGTAGGGCGGTTCCAGCGCGCCCTCCAAAGCCCGCAGAACCGGTTCCCCATCCGCCGGTTTGGCGTAGAGCACGAAGAGCGACGAGGCTCCGAAGTCGCGCAGACCAGAGTTCTCGGCCCCCTTGCCGCCCTTGTTCGGATGGTTCTGGATTTCCCAGTCCAGCAACTGCCCGCGCCCGCCCAAGGAGACGGTGCCGGTGCCGATGCCACCCAGCGGCATGGCGATACGGGTGAGGTGGTCTTGGTCGTAGGAAGTGAGGATCGGCCAATGGGAGCGGTGCATGAGAAAATCTCCGGAAGCGGAAAAATGGAATGATGGAATGAAGTTCTTGGGTCCCTTAGGTCCTTTATGTCCCTTGGGTCCCTTGTCTTACTTGGTCGCAGGCTGCACGACGAGGTCATCGAGAGGACTGCCGTCGGGATCGGCGATCCGCAGGAAGAACCCCCATGCCAGTTTGCGGTTGCCAAGGGTCAGGGACAGGGAGTTCTCTCCCTGATTCAGATGGATGGGAATGCGGTGTTCGTCAGCCACAGCGATCCGGTTCCTGCCCGAGAAGACTTCCTGGCCATTCAGCTCCAGCCGGGCCTCTTCATCGAACCCGAGGAGAATCACCGCCTCGCGGGCCGTGGGCGAAGTCAGAGTGACCGAACAGCGGGCCGTGGTTCCATTCTCCACCGCGGTGCGGAGGTTGACGTAGCGGTCGAATAGCCGCCCCTCCAGCAGTCGCGTTGCCCCATCAGTCTCGAACGACCAAGTGGTGATATAGCTCGCTTCCCGTTTCAGCCGCCGGATCTCGCGTTGCCAGGCCTCCCGCTCGATGTCGGGTTTCAGGTCGGCGATGGCCCGTTCCAGATAGGGGATCAGCTCGGCCTCGGTCTTCAGTTCCTCGTGCAAGCGGCGGAACTGCTGGATCGTGTCCCGACGTTGCCATTCCGCATGCGGGGTTTCTCCCCAGTCGAGACGGGTTTCGAACCAGCGTTGCCGCCAGCGCAGTTCGTCTACCGCATTCTTCTCCTTGCGGAAGTGCCCTGCCAGGACCCCCATCTTGTCCACGGCGAACCGGAGACAACGGGTGGAGAATCCCGCGGCCCGAGTCTCCCCCTGACCGTGGAGGGGGAGGTACTCGGGATGGTCCGGAAGCTGGGCCGCAGCCAGTGCTTGGTCCACCGCGCGGGGCAGGTCGGCAGGCTCCCACTTCGTATGGCTCAACAACCCATACTGAGCGCGGGAAGAACGGGGGAAGTCCTTGACCAGCTGCTGCCACTTGGCTATCTGCTCGTCATCCTGGGCCTGCTGGCAGTCGTCATAGCGCAGGCTGAAGTCTGTCGGGAAATCCCGGAGCGCCGCCGCGTATTGCTCGTCCCGCTTGCTGTCGTCCGGCTCCAGTTGGAGACGTTTCCGGCGGAGCAGAGCGGAGTCGCTGCCCAAGGTCTTGACCTTTTCGTAGGCGGCAAGCGCCCGAGTGCGGAAAAGGGCTTCCGGCCCGCCCCGCCCTGCCATTTCCCATTGGAAGGAACTCGGATAGTCGCTGCTGAAGGACTTGATGTCCTGCGCGGCCCGTTCCAGGAAATCGTTGCCGAATCCACGGGCGCAGACCTGGGCGCAGGCATCGCCCAGCTTCTCGTAGAGCGCGGGGTCGTCGCCAAAGGCGGGTTCCGCCAGGGACAGTTCGACCAACGCGCGTTCCGGGGTCCGGCTCTTCAGGTAATCAAGACCATAGGCCAGATGCTGTTTGGCCCGCTGTTGGAGTTCCTCGTCGCCCATCACCTGGGATGGGTGATGGCGGGTGAACAGCGGCAGGTAGGCCAGGAGCAGGCGGGTTCGTTCCGGGCTGGATTCGTAGCCGAAGAGTCCCCCCAGCAACTGGAAGGTATGGTCGCCGCGGGTCGACGCCATGCCGTCGGCCAAGGGCATGAGTTCCCAGGTGCTGCGGCGGCTGTTGCTCTCGGTGCGGAGAACTCGGTAGAACAGGCGGCGCTCGGAGAACCCGCAGATGTCCCGTTCGGACCGATAGGCAAGTCCGCCCAAGGACTTCGCATTGCGCTCCCGGTCTGCCGTGCTCTGCGCCGTCCACAGGGGATCGAGGAGGGAGAAACTAGTGCTGCCATCGGGATTGCGGTCGCTTTGGCAGAGCCATCCCTCGCGGCCGAAGAGAGGCAGCAAACTCGAATGGCTGCCCAGGTGTTCGCCGTCGAGATCGTGTTCCATCTCGTGTTGAGTGCGAAACAGCAGGGGAACCGCCACCGTGGCATCCTCGCGGGTGAGTTCGCCGGAAGCGGGTTCGTGTTCGCGATTCTGCTCCCGGCGGAAGAGCGGGAAAAGGGTGGTGGCCGTGGTTTCGCGCGTGGTCTCCTGGCCGGCATAGTACCACTGATGCCAGGCATTGCTGAGAAGCCAGAGGAAGCGCCGGGCCTTGACGTTGCTCCCATCTTCGGTGTTCCAGAGCCCGGCGAGCACCGAGGATTTCGCGTGGGGGGAGGGGGCGTCGGCCTCGGAGATCACCGAGTGACGGTAGAACAGGCCGAAAGGACCCACGGCAAAGCTCTCTCTGGTCTTGTTCGGGTCGTTGTGGTGATTGGCCCCCCCGACGGGAAAGAGCCGCCACGACCAACCGCTGCCGGTGCGTTTGCTGGCGAAGACGGGCCATACGTTGCGGGTCAGCTTGCCGGAAGGGTCCGGCGAGGAGGAGCCGCCAAACAGGTCGGCGAACTCGCCGAAGACAGGAGTGTAGGTGCGGGCTCCCCGCGCATCCGAGCGTTCCTCCCAGCGGACCAGCGGCCAGGCCATGCTGCCGCCTTCCCGTTCCCCATCCACCCGGTGCTGGGAGTAGAGGGGCCAGACGCGAAAACCAGCGGTGTGCTCGCCGGACTTGACCATCAGGAGAGGGAACAGCAGGTCGTACCGAGCATACTCCTCGGTTTGCAGCCGGGTGAAGAGCGGGCCCAGGATGTTCAGCGTGTGTTTGCCGTCGTCCTCGATCCGGGCCCCCAGCGGCACCAGCGCCTGGACCTCCCCGTCGGGTTTGCGCAAGTCCCACCAGCAGGGGAACAGCACCACGTAGGTGCCCTGCTCGCCGTAGTTCCTGCCGCCCCGGAAGTAGAGCGGGAACACCCGCTGCTCGTAGGAGGAACTGGTGGTGCCATCGCTGGTGGATTCGCGGGAGCCGAACTTGACCAAGGGACCCAGCAGCCGCGTCTCGTGGCTCTCCCGGCTCATCGCATCGGTGTTCGCCGTATGGGTGCGTTGACCGACCAAGGGCCAGACGCTCCAGTACTGGCGCTGATCCTGCCGTTGCGCGTCCTTGTCGGTCTCGTGTTCGTTCCCCCAATAGACGAGGAAGAGGGCGCTGTGCCGCCATTCGTCGCGCTTCTGCGCTGCGCGATGGTCGTGCTCCTCGGACCGGGAGAAGAGCGGGAAGAGGGTCTGGCCTGCGCGCGTGGTCTCGCCGTTGCGTTCGTGCTGGTTGGACCAGTAGAACGGGAACACCGTGGTGAAATCATGCCGGTACTGGTCCTTGCCGCCCGCGTATTCCCGTTCTCCCCGCCAGACAAGGAAGAGATAGCCGTGGGTGTCGCCAGTCTCGCTGCCCGCCGAGAGATACAGAGGAAACAGGGCGTGGGTGTGGTGGTTGCCGTTGAGGAACTGCCAATAGAGCGGGAAGAACACCACGTGGGAGGAATCCGCCGCCTCCCCCAACCAGAAGAAGGGGAAGAGCCACGTGCGCCAGTGCCCTTCGTCGCGGGAGACCTTGCCGAGCAGGTCGAAGAGCCCGCTCGTGCGGTGCTCGTCCGTGGTGGTGTTGTGCTGGCGGGAGAAGAGATGGAGCAGGGACCAACTGTCGTATTCGGGGGCGGTGCGGAGATCGACGAGTGGCCAGGCAATCTCCAGGTGTTCGGTGCCCGCCTCCTCGTCCACGGCATGGTAGACCAGCGGCCAGGCTTTCACGGTGGCCCCCTCCGCCGCCCGAAGCGGCAGCGGCAAGGCCAGCAGCGGCAACAACCAAATCAGCCTGCGCATGGTGCGTCTCCTCAGGAACCGGGACTCGGATTCCTCAATATCCTGCGGCCAGCCGAGAGGCGCAAGGGAAGGCGCGCACCTGGATTGCCTTGCCTAGATCCGTCCCGGCAGGTCGGCGAGGTTGCTGTAGACGGCTTCGCCGCCGACGATAGTGGCCCGTACCCGTCCATGGAGACGCTGCCCCGCAAAGGGGGTGTTGCGGGACTTGGAGTAGGAATCGGCGGGGCTGACGACGACTGTGGCTGCTGGATCGAAGAGAGTCACGTCGGCCGCGACTCCAAGGCCCAGCGTGCCGCCCGGCAAGCCCAATGTGGCCCGGGGACCACTAGTCAGGAGGGCAACCAATCGGGGGAGGGTAAGGCCGCCGTTGTGGACCAAAGTGGTGTAGCTGACGGCGAGGGCGGTCTCGAAACCCAGGATGCCAGCCGGTGCCTTGAGCAGTCCGCTGCCCTTCTCGTCGGGAGCATGCGGGGCATGGTCCGTGGCGATGCAGGCGATGACACCGTCGCGGAGTCCGGCAATGACCGCCTGGCGGTCGCTCTCCTCGCGCAGCGGCGGGTTCATCTTGGCATTGGCTCCGTGTTCTAGCACGGCCTCGTCGGTCAGCGCAAGATGGTGGGGGCTGGCTTCGGCGGTGACCGGCAACCCGCGGGCTTGGGCATCGCGGACCATGGCGACCGACCCGGCGGTGCTAATGTGCTGGATATGGACCGGCCAGCCGGTCTCGGCGGCCAGCACGATATCGCGGGCCACGATCAGCTCCTCGGCGGCCCGGCGCTGGCCAGGGATGCCGAGTCGTTCGGCGACGGTGCCCCGGTGAATGGCTCCGCCTGCGCAGACGTCGCAGTCCTCGCAGTGGTCGATGACATAGAGGCCATGGGCCTTGGCCTGTTCGCAGGCGGCCAGCATCAGGGCCGCATTCTGAATGCAGGACCCATCGTCGGTGAGAACCTTCACCCCGGCTGCCGCCAGGGCGGGGATGTCGCTGAGTTGGCGGCCGCCTCGGTTCAGCGAAAGGCAGGCAGACTGGACCACGCGCACCACGGCCTTGCGCCGGATCAGTTCCGCAACCTCGCGGAAAACGGCGGGGCTGTCCACGGGCGGCGTGGTGTTGGGCATGGCCACGACGGTCGTGAAGCCGCCCGCCGCTGCTGCCCGAGTCCCACTGGCGATGTCTTCCTTGTGGGTCTGGCCAGGCTCGCGCAGATGGGCGTGCAGGTCGATGAACCCCGGGGACACCACCAGTCCCGTGCAGTCCACCCGCTGGACATTGGCCGGAGCCTGGGCGGGATCCGCCACCTGGCCACCGAGCAGGAGGATGTCCCGTACTTCGTCAATCCCGTTGGCGGGGTCGATCACGCGGCCGTTGGCGAGCAGAAGGGGAGCGGGCATGGTGGGAATCCGGTTCGTTCGGGTACCGGGCGGAATGGGGTTCCGCCACATGCCGTCACAGATACTCCCCGATTGCCCTTTCCGCCACCGTTCGGCATGGGAAACCTACCGGTTGGCTGCCGCGAGGGCATCCGTTTCGGCGATCTGGAATCGGGTGCAGACGACCGAGTGCTTGGCCGGGCCCTGCCGGTACTTGATGTAGGTGGTGGCGACCAGGGTCTGGTCCGGCAGCAGCTCCAGGCCGGGATAGCCCGTGTCGGAACCGGCGTAGTTGTGCAGGAGCTTGATCCGGTACTGGCCTTCGCGTCCCTCGATCAGGTCCTCGTAGGTCCCCACCCAGCCCACGAAATGGTTGCGGGACGGGCTCTGTTCCGCCATGTCCCGGAAGACCACGACCAATCGTCCATCCGGCAGGTAGCGGGCGGTGTGGCGGTCGCCGGTGATGGCGGCGGGCAGTTCGACTGCCGGGCTCCAGGTCTGTCCCTCGTCGTTGGAGACCATCTTCATGGAGTTGAAGGTGCGGGTGTTCTGGCGCAGCAGACAGAGCAGTTGCTTGTCGTCCGGGGAACGAATGAGGCAAGGTTCGCAGGGCTTCAGGCCTGGCAGGTCGCAGACTACCCGGAACGGCCCCCAGGTCAACCCACCATCCTCGCTGATGCTCTGGATGACGTTGTTCGAGTAGGGATCGGGATCGTCGGCGCGCCGGGCATTGGTCATGCCCAGATAGCGTCCGTCCGCCAGTCGGATGATGGTGCAGAGGGGCATCACCACCTTGGTGGGGCCGCACGACTCCATGGGCGACCAGGTTGCGCCGTCGTCCTCGGAATAGGAGCGGCAGATCTCGCGTCCTCTGGTCATGGCGAAGACCACCAACCGGGCTTTCCCTGCCGGATCAACGAGCCGGTAGATCGCCGGGCAGTTCACTGTTTTCTCCCAACTCGGGTCCACCGGCACGAGGCCGCTCCAGGTCTTGCCGCCATCGGTGCTCTTGGCCAAGGGACCGCAGGCTCCGCCGTGGTTGTAGGTCCAGACGCAGAAGATGGTCTCGCCGTCGGGCATGAGGACCGTGGTGGGATGACCCTGGTAGACCTCCTCGGTGCCGGCGGCGATGACGGTCTGCCGTTCGGTCTGGTCCGAGAGATCGACGGTGGGGATGGTGATAGTCTTGCTGGCGGTCGGGGTCATGGTTCTCTCCTGGGTCATACCGACGAAGAGGGGCACGAGAAACAGCAGGGGGAGCAAGGGTCGCGTCATGGTCTCCCCCGGGACTGTTCCAGACGGTCCAGGTGGGGCTGGAAATGCTCCCGCAGGAGCGCGCGGAACTGCTCGGCATTCCCCGCCGCCAAGGCCGAAGCGAGTTCCCGATGGCGCCCCGGCCGATAGCTGTTGGCAGGTCGGTGGCGAACAGCGGCGAAGAAGGACCCGAGCAGGGACTGGAAGCGGCTGGCCAGCCGATTACCCGCCAGCCCACAGAGATGCTCGTGGAAGCGCAGGTCGGCGGCGATAAAGGCATCGCGGTCGGCGGCCACTTCCACGGTCTCCGCCAGGGCTTGCAGTTCGGCAACGGTAGCAGGCGTCGCCCGGCGGAGAATCAGTTCGGCCAGACCGAGTTCGAAGATGATCCGCAGTTCAGTCAATTCAGCCCAGGTGTCCTCCCCGAACACCCCGGCATCAAGCGTCCTTTCCAGGCCCAGGAAGGGATCTGGCTCCTGGAGCACGGTTCCCCGCCGCCGCCGGGCATCCAGTACGCCCAGCATGCGCAGGCGGCTGACCGCCTCGCGGACCACCCCCCGGCTCACCTCCAACCGTTCGGCCAGTTCCTCCTCGCCAGGAAAGGGATCACCCGGTCCGAGATTGGCCGTGCGAATGTACGCAAGCAACCGCTGTTCGACGCTGTCGGCTAGGGTGGGTTGGGGGATGGGATCGAGAGGCATGGGAGGAGTATTATGTTGATTTGTCCTACATATAAATATCGCAGCAACGGACCTTGTGCAAGAAAGAAGGGGCGACGACTGGGAGCGCCGGCATCCTTGCCGGCAGTCTTTCCCAAGATCAATAAGAGTCTTGGCCGCTCCCCGAGAGCCGGAGAAGTGGTGTCCTGTTCTATTACCATCCCGGATCTTGTTTTCGGAGCAAGAAACGTATCGCAAACCATTTGGGATCAACATGGTGAGAACGTTGTCGGAGTCCCGCCTTCAGGCGGCAGCAGGCGCGGAGCTTCAGCGAGCGTGGGGCGCATCGGACGCACGGGGACGGTGGCAACCGTCTCCCTCCGGCGCTGAAGCACCGGAGGCAGCTTCCGCGTGAACGCGGGACTCCGACTAAGACGGGGACACATCTCTGGTTGCGGCCAACGGCAGCTCTACGATCATTCGCCGTCCCCCGACTGATCATACGGTCGCTGGCGGGTAGTTGCTGGCTCGACGAGCCTGCGACAGGAGTAGACCGTGCGGGGAAGGAAGCTGATGGTCGGCAACCAAAGCCTGCGCGTTCATCGACCGCGCAGCTACCCGGTCGGCACGCGGAAATGGTCGCCCGCCGGGCGGACAGTGGCAGAAAGTCAATACCTGGGAATGCCGGCAAGGATGCCGGCGCTCCCGGTGGGGGACGGTGCCGGTAGGAAGGGGACTGGGA
>QKCY01000039.1 GCA_003245525.1 Victivallales bacterium
GGGTGATGGACGCCTCCCTGGCTGGCAAATGGATTTGCCCCATGCACCCGGAAGTCGTCAAGGAAGATCCGGGTGCCTGCGACATCTGCGGCATGCCACTGGTGCGGGCGGAGAGCCTCGGCTATGTCGGACCCCAACCCGGAGCGGATGACAAGCCTCTGGTGGTTCCGGCCACGGCGGTTCTGCTGACCGGCAAGCGCGCCATCGTCTATGTGGAGGTCCCCGATCAGGAGAAACCGACCTACGAGGGCCGCGAAATCGTGCTGGGGCCACGGGCGGGCGACTACTACTTGGTCAAGCGCGGCCTGGCCGTCGGGGACCGGGTGGTCACCAAGGGGGCCTTTACCCTGGATGCCGAGCTGCAGATCCAGGCCAAACCGAGCATGATGACCCCGGACGCAGGCGGCGGCACCGCCACGGAGGAATCGCCCCTCCCTGCCCTGGCCGAACACCAACTGCACGCCGTGATCATGGCGGCCCAAGAGGCGACGGCGGGTTCGGATCTGGCGGCGGTCCGGAGTGCCTACCAGCGGCTCGGCGAGCGGGTGAAGGCCGTCAACGGCGACGCCCTCGGCGAGAAGGCCAAGGCCCTGTGGAGAGAATACGCCATGCTCATCGGCAACGACGCGGCGGTGGGCGCGGAGATCAAGACCCTGGCGGACGCCAAGGAGCTGGCCAAGACCACCCAGGACCATCTCGCGGCCATGCAGAAGAAGCTCGGCCTGGAACCGGAGAGCCAGATGAGCCAGATGGCGGCCGCCGCCCCGGCGGTGAACCCCGAGTTCATCCAGCAGTTGGGGGGGATCGTCGCCGGCTACCTGAACATCCAGACCGCCCTGACCAAGGACGATCCCGCTGCTGCCACCATGGCGGCCAAGATGGGTCTGGAGGCGCTAGCCAAGGTGAACATGGAATTGGTCCAAGGCCAGGACCATATGGACTGGATGAAGTTCATGGGTAGCCTGAAATCCCTCCTGACCGAGGTGGCAACGGCGGACGGTATCGAGCCCAAACGGGCCAAGTTCGCCCTGCTCTCCGAACAGATCGCGGCCTTGCTGACGCGCTTTGGGGTCCCCAACGGCCCGCTCTACAAGGCCTGGTGCCCGATGGCCTTCGATGGCCGGGGGGCCTCTTGGGTCCAGCAAGGCGAGGATGTCCGCAATCCCTATTTCGGCGAGGCGATGCTCCAGTGCGGCGAGGTCAAGGAGGTGCTGAAGTGAGCGATTCGGCCCCTCGTACCCCCGAACAGAACTCGGTGATCGGCAAGCTGATCCGGTTCTGCCTGGAGAACCGGCTGGTGGTCGGGCTCTTCGTCCTGGCCGTGATCGCCACCGGTATCCTGGTCGCGCCCTTCAACTGGCAGATCGAGGGTGTGCAGCGCTATCCGGTGCCGGTGGACGCGATCCCCGACATCGGCGAGAACCAGCAGATCGTCTTCACCCAATGGATGGGGCGCTCGCCCCAGGACGTCGAGGACCAAATCACCTACCCGCTGACCGTGGCCTTGCTGGGCGTTCCCGGCGTGAAGACCATCCGCAGCTACTCCTTCTTCGGCTTCTCCAGCATCTACATCATCTTCAAGGAGGATGTGGAGTTCTACTGGTCGCGAAGCCGGGTGCTGGAAAAGCTGAACAGCCTCCCGTCGGGAACGGTGCCCACTGGTGTCCAGCCCGCGCTCGGCCCTGACGCCACGGCGTTGGGCCAGGTCTACTGGTACACCCTGGAGGGTCGCGATCCCGACGGCAACCCCACCGGCGGCTGGGACCCCGAGGAACTGCGCACCATCCAGGACTGGTACGCCCGCTACTGGTTGCTGGCGGCCGACGGCGTGGCCGAGGTGGGCTCCATCGGCGGCTATGTGGGCGAGTACCAGGTGGATGTGGACCCCGACGCCATGCGCGCCTACGGGGTGACCCTCGACCAGGTCTTCCAGGCGGTCCAGGCCGCCAACATCGACGTGGGGGCCAAGACCCTGGAGCTGAACCGGACCGAGTACTTCATCCGCAGTGTTGGCTTCATCAAGAACGTGGACGACATCCGCAATAGCGTCGTCAAGGTCGGCATGGACAACGTCCCGGTGCTGGTCGAACAGGTGGCCAAGGTGAGCCGCGGCCCGGCCACCCGGCGCGGCGCCCTCGACAAGGGCGGCGCCCCGGTGGTGGGCGGCGTGGTTGTGGCCCGCTACGGCGACAATCCGCTGCGGGTGATCGAGAACGTCAAGGCCAAGATCAAGGAGACCCGCTCGGCCTTGCCCACCAAGGTCCTCATCGACGAGTCGGCCACCCGCGAAACGGTCGAGACCTACGCGACCGCCCACGGCTTTGCGGCCTATGTCGGGGACCAACTGAACCAGTCGGCCTGGCAGGCCCATCTCCGGGGTATCGACCGTTCCGCCCGGCCGTCCTGGGCCACGCTCAGCACCGTTACCATCATCCCCTTCTACGACCGGACCGGGCTCATCTATGAAACCCTCGGCACGCTCAACGACGCCATCGCCCAGGAGATCCTGATCACCATCATCGTGGTCCTGGCCATGGTCCTGCACTTGCGCAGCAGTATCGCCATCAGCCTGATGCTGCCGCTCGACGTGCTCCTCTGCTTCGTCTGCATGAAGGTGTTCAAGGTACAGGCCAACATCGTGGCCCTGTCGGGCATCGCCATCGCCATCGGCACCATCGTGGACATGGGCATCGTGATCTGCGAGAACATCCTGCGCCACCTGGACCAGGCCCCACCCGAGGAACCGCGCCTGGAGGTGGTCCACCGCGCCGCCAGCGAGGTGGGCAGCGCCGTGCTGACCGCCGTGGCCACCACCGTGGTGAGCTTCCTGCCGGTGTTCACCATGATCGGGGCCGAAGGCAAGCTGTTCAAGCCTCTGGCCTACACCAAGACCTTCGCCCTGCTGGCATCCATTGTCCTCGCCCTCACCGTCGTGCCGCCACTGGCCCACATCCTCTTCTGCGGTCGCATGGAGAAGGCGACGTGGCGGCGCGTGCTGAAGGGGCTGATCGTGGCAGGCGGCATTGTGGTGGGTATCAAGGTCGCCTGGTGGTCGGGCGCGCTGATCGCCCTGGTCGGGATCTGGCTGCTGGCGGCGGAATGGCTGACGGAACGGGCCCGGCAGTGGGGTGCCTGGGTGGCTATCGCGGTCGTGCTGGTCGTCGTGGCGGTACTGCTGACCCTGTACTGGGAACCGCTTGGCGTCGAACGCGGCCTGACCCGGAACCTGGCGTTCGTGGTGATTCTGGCCGGGGGGCTGCTGGGCTTCTTCCGGATCTTCCAGGCGTTCTATGCACCCTTGTTGCGCTGGTGTCTGGCCCACAAGCTGCTGTTCCTCTCGCTGCCCATGATCCTGATGCTCATCGGCTTCACCGCCTGGTTGGGCTTCGGCAAGACGTTTGGCTGGCTCCCGGAACGGGTCCGCCAGTCGCGCCCCGGCGTCTACCTCAGCCAGACCTTCCCCGGTTTCGGCAAGGAGTTCATGCCCCCCCTGGACGAGGGCTCCTACCTGTGGATGCCGACCACCATGACCCATGCCTCCATCGGCGAGGCACTCGCCATCCTCGGCAAGCAGGACCAGGCGTTCCAGCAGATCCCCGAGATCGAGTCGGTGGTAGGCAAGCTCGGCCGGGCCGAGACGCCCCTCGATCCCGCCCCGATCTCCATGTTCGAGACCGTGATCAACTATGTCCCCGAGTACAAGCTCGACGAGAACGGCCGCCGCCTCCGGTTCCGCTACGACCGGAAGAATGACACCTTCGCGCGGGACGAACACGGCGAGCTGATTCCCGATCCCCACGGACGCCCGTTCCGCCAGTGGCGGGACCAGATCCGCACCCCCGACGACATCTGGCAGGAGATCGTCCGCGTCGCCAAGCTGCCCGGCACCACCTCCGCCCCCAAGCTACAGCCCATCGCCGCCCGCATTGTGATGCTGCAAAGCGGCATGCGGGCCCCCATGGGCGTGAAGGTGAAGGGGCCGGACTTGAAGACCATCGAGAGCGTCGGCCTACAGATCGAGCGATTCCTCAAGGAAGTGCCATCGGTGGAACCCGCCGCCGTCGTGGCCGACCGCATTGTCGGCAAGCCCTACCTGGAGATCGTGCCCGACCGCAAGGCCCTGGCCCGCTACGGCGTGCCCATCCGCAAGTTCCAGGACGTGGTGGAGATCGCCATCGGCGGCCGCCAAGTCACCACCACCGTCGAGGGCCGCCAACGGTTCCCGGTGCGCGTGCGCTACCAGCGCGAACTGCGCGACAGCGTCGAGACCATGGCCAAGATCCTGGTCCCCGGCAAGGGGGGGCAGCAGATCCCGATCACCGAACTGGCCGACATCCGCTACGTGCGTGGTCCCCAGGTCATCAAGAGCGAGGATACCTTCCTGGTGGGCTACGTGGTGTTCGACAAGAAGCCGGGCTACGCCGAGGTGGATGTGGTCGAGCAGTGCGAGAAATACCTGGACGGCAAGAAGGAACACGGAGAGTTCGTGGTGCCGTCCGGTGTCAGCTACAAGTTCGCGGGCAGCTACGAGAACCAATTGCGCGCCGCGCGCACCCTGAAACTCATCCTGCCGATCGCGCTGTTCGCGATCTTCATGCTGATCTACTTTCAGTTCCGGTCGATCTCCACGACCATGCTGGTCTTTTCCGGCATCTTTGTAGCCTGGAGCGGCGGTTTCCTGCTCGTCTGGCTCTACGGACGGCCTTGGTTCCTCGACTTCAGCCTCTTCGGCGTGGACATGCGCGCGCTCTTCCAGATCCACACCATCAACATGAGCGTGGCGGTGTGGGTCGGTTTCCTAGCCCTCTTCGGGATCGCCAGCGACAACGGCGTGATCCAGTCCACCTACCTGGACCAGGTCTTCCGGGAACACCAGCCCAGGACCAAGAAGGAAGCCCGCGACGCAACCGTCGTCGCCGCCCAGCGCCGCGTGCGCCCCTGTCTGATGACCTCGGGCACCACCATCCTCGCCCTGATTCCCGTGCTCACCTCCGTGGGCCGGGGCAGCGATGTAATGGTACCCATGGCGATCCCCTCCTTCGGCGGCATGCTGGTGGTGCTGATCAGCATCTTCGTGGTCCCCGTCCTCTACTGCGCCCTCCGCGAGTGGGGACTGCCTGCCGAAGACGGGGATTCCGAGTCGGCGCGGGAAGATCTGGAGCAATCTGGCCATGACGGGCGGTTGTGAAGCGTGGGCGGGTGGATATCTTCTGTCCATCCCTCCCGGCAACCGACAGGTACCGTCATGCGCTACTTGATCCCTTCGCTCCTGGCCCTGGCCGTTAGTGCCTCCGCCGCCACCATCAGCGTCCGCGACCATGGGGCGGCGGGCGATGGCACCACCAAGGACACCGCCGCCATCCAGCAGGCCATCGACGCCTGCGCCGAGGCGGGGGGCGGGCGGGTCGTCTTTCCCAAGGGGCGCTATCTGAGCGGTTCGCTGCAACTCAAGAGCAAGGTGGTCCTGGTCATCGAGCCGGAAGCCGTCCTGCTCGGCAGCGCCGACCTGGCGGACTTCAAGGCCGGTCCCCTGCTCGGAGCGACGGAGGCCACGGAGATCGGCATCGAGGGCGGCGGCACCATCGACGGCCAGGGCGAATCCTGGTGGGACAAGGTGAAGACCTACACCGGCGAACCGTGGCACGGCACCGCCCAGTTCGAGTACAAGGCCCGCAAGCGGCCCTCCTTCATCCGCTTCACCCGCTGCAGCGGCGTCGTGGTCCGCAACGTCACCCTCACCCAGTCGCCCTCCTGGACTCTCCACCTCCTGCGCTGCCAGCGCGTCATGGTGGACCATGTGGTCATCCGCAATCCCCTCTACGGCCCCAACACCGACGGCATCGATGTCAACTCCTGCATCGACGTCACCATCCGCAACTGCGACATCGTCACTGGCGACGACGGCGTTGTGCTCAAGAGCACCGAGCCGGGGCACGACCATCCCTCGCGCAACATCACCGTCGAGGACTGCCGCATCTGGTCCGCCTGCAACGGCCTCAAGATCGGTACCGAAACCCACGACGACTTCAGCGACATCACCTTCCGCAACTGCCATCTCTACTCGGACAGCGAGCGGGGCATCGACCGCACCATCGCCGGGATCGCCATCGAGTCCGTGGATGGGGCCAAGCTCAGCCGCATCCGGGTGTCGAACATCACCATGTCCGGCGTGCGCACCCCGATCTTCGTCCGCCTCGGCCATCGCGGCGGCAATGGCCAGCGGACCCGCCAGGTGGAGCCGCGGGTGCCGGGAGAGATCGAGGATGTGGTCATCCGCAACGTCAAGGCCGAGAAGGCGCTCCTCGAATCCTCCATCACCGGTATCCCCGATCACCCCGTCCGCAACCTCCTGCTGGAGAACATCGATCTGACCTACGAGGGTGGCGCGGACGGCTCCCTGATAACGGACGACGTGCCCGACGAGACGGTGATCCGCCGCTATCCCGAGGCCAGCATGTTCGGCCGCCTGCCTGCCTTTGGCCTCTATTGCCGCCACGTGCAGGACCTGGCCCTGCAGAACGTCGTCTGTCGCTGGGAGAAACGCGACGGGCGTCCCCTGCTCGTCGCCGACGATGTCCAACGGCTGCTGCTCGACCGGGTCGGCACGCCCGAGGCCCCCGCCGAGTTCCCCGTCTTCTGGCTCACCCGGGTCCGCGATATCCAATTCCGCACCTGTGCCGCGCCCGCCGACACCAAGGTCTATGTCGCCTACGAAGGGACCGATCCCGACACCGTGACCTTCCGCGCTTGCGACACCGCCGCGGCCAAGACACCCCTCCTCGCCCTCCCTGCGGGCGGGCTGCTCAGCCACAGCCTGCCTCTGCTGCCCGAGACCTCGCCGGGTCTGGTGCTCATCGATCCGACCGCCATGTGGCTGACACCCCCCATGCAGACGGTCGAGAACGCCATCGAGGCGCCGTTGGGCCATGGTCGCGACCGGGGCTCCGCCCGGTGCCGGTTCACGGTCTCGGAACCCGGCGACTATGCGGTGTGGGTACATGTCCTTGCCCCCACCGGCGAAGCCAACAGTTTCTTTCTGAGCATCGACCAGGGGACCCCGTCGCTCTCCGATGTGGTCCGCACTGGCGAATGGCACTGGGACATGGTCCACAACCGGCGGACCGGTCCCGACGATGCCGCGCCCAACACGGTCTTCGCCCTCGCGACCGGAGAGCATCTCCTTCACCTGCGCAACCGCGAGAGCGGCACCCGCATCGACCGCATCGCCATCGTGCGCGCAGGCCTGCCCTTCCCCTCGGAAGGGAAGTAGACAAGCCCGGTAACCAGCGGCCTGCGGCTTCCGCAAACGATGGTACCGTACGGCCCCCTGCCGCGGGCGTTCGGCCTGCTGGTCGGGAAGCAACGAGATCCGGGGTGGGCCCCGCGTCAACAGCGCGGTTGCCCGCCCGGCAGGGCTCCGGGCCCAGGGGGCCTTTTCTTGCGTTTGGTTCTTTTCCTCCCTGCATTCCCCCTTGATTGATGACCAAGCCGGAGTACAGTAGGGGTATAAAGTTTGGTACGCAAAACATTTTCCCTGCCATAGGATGCTCCCCATGTTCGGTGCTGGCCGTCCTCCCTCTCTCAACGAGCAGTTGACCCTGGTGATGAAGGACCTCGGGCAGGAGCTCCTGCCCGAAGACGAACAGGTGGCAGCGGCGTTTCTGGATACCGAGGAGCACGTGAGCCTCGACGATCTCGTGCGTATCCTGAACGAACGGGGCACTCCCTTGGACGCGAGCCTCGTCGCGCGGACCATGCGGTTGCTCTGCGACTTGGGCATCGCCCAGCAGGTGCGCCTACGGGGTGCCAGTTTCTTCGAGCATCTGCACCTCGACTACCACCATGACCACTTGGTGTGTGTCCGCTGCGGACGGATCATCGAGTTTGTCGATACCGCCATCGAGCGCAAGCAGCGCCGGGTCTGCCAGCGCTATGGCTTCACGCCCCTGATGCATCGCCTCGAAATCCGCGGGGTCTGCGCCGAATGCGCCGCCACCGTCCCGGCCACCCGACCGCTCTGCGCCTGTCTGGCGGGCGAGACCGTCCAGGTGCTCGAAGTCCTCGGTGGCCAGAGCATCCGTCAGCGCCTCATGGAACTGGGGCTGACCCGGGGGACCGAAGTGACCGTGCTCCGGGCCGATGGCCCGGTCACGCTCGACCTGCGCGGCAGCCGCCTGGCCCTGGGCCGCAACGAGGCCGCCAAGGTCCAGGTGGGACCCACCACTCCCGAAACGGACGAGGAGGATGGCGGCCCCGACGAGTGCCGCCACCACCACCATGGCCATCATCATCATCACCACCACCATGACCATCGGACCCTGGACGATGCCGAGCCCGGCGAACGGGTGTGCATTGTCCGGGTTCTGCCCGGCGGCGGGCCCATCCGGCAACGCCTCCTGGACATGGGGGTGACCCGCGGAACCGAGTTGCTGGTCGAACGCAAGGCCCCGCTGGGCGATCCCGTCGAGGTCGCCGTCAAGGGTTGCCACCTCGCCATCCGCAAGAGCGAAGCCGCCTACATCGAGATCGAATAGATGCCTGACTCGCCCTGCTACACCGTCGCCGTGGCCGGCAATCCGAATGCCGGCAAGACGACCCTGTTCAACATGCTCACCGGCTCCAACCAGACGGTGGGCAACTATCCCGGCGTGACCGTCGAGAAGAAGACGGGGAGCGTCCGCACCGACCATTGCCGTCTGGACATCGTCGATCTGCCCGGCACCTACTCCCTCACGGCCTATTCGCAGGAGGAAGTGGTCGCGCGCAACTTCATCATCGACGACCACCCCGACGCGGTGGTGAACGTGGTGGACGCCTCGAACCTGGAGCGCAATCTCTACCTGACGCTCCAGTTGGCCGAGATGGGCGTGCCCCTGGTCGTGGCCCTAAACATGCACGACATCGCCAAGCAGCGGGGCATCGACATCGACGTCCGCGCCCTGTCCCAGTTGCTTGGGGTCCCCGTCGTCATCACCGTGGGGCACCGCAACCAGGGTCGCCGCGAGTTGCTCGACGTATTGGAGCGGCTGTTCACGAATCCCGCCCCCGTCCGGGCCCTGTCGCCGGTCTATGGCCCCGAACTGGAATCCTCCATCCAGGAGTTGGCGAGCCTTCTCCAGACCGACACCAGCCTGGCGGAGAAAATCCCCCCGCGCTGGTTGGCAGTGAAACTCCTCGAACGGGACGACCGTGCCCGCAACCGGGTGCTGAACCAGGCCGCCGCCCCCACCGAGATCCTGGCTTTGGCCGAACGGCTCACCAACCAGATCGAGCGCCGCCACGGCGAGGAACCCGCCGTGCTTGTGGCCGAACACCGCTACGGCCACGCGGCGGGCGTCGTCCGCGACGGCGTCACCTTCCACGACCATGGGCGCAGCCTGACCGACGCCATCGACACCATCGTCTGCCACCGGGGACTCGGCTTCGTCTTCGTCGCGCTGGTGGTGTTCGTCACCTTCAAGCTCACCTTCCTGCTGGCCGACGGCTGGAGTTGGGTGCCTTGGATCGACGGCTGGCGGACACCCGTCGGGGTCTGCGCTTGGGTCTTCGACGAGTGGCTGCCCATGCTGCTGGCCGGAATGGGGGATGGCCCCCTCAAGTCCATGCTGCTCGACGGCGTGGTCGCCGGGGTGGGCGGCGTCATGGGCTTCGTGCCGCTGATCTTCGTCATGTTCCTCATGCTCGGCGTCATCGAGGACTCCGGCTACGTGGCCCGCATCGCGTTTGTGCTCGACCGGGTGCTGCGCGCCTTCGGCTTGCAGGGCAAGAGCATTCTGGCCATGATCGTCTCCGGCGGCATCGCCGGGGGCTGCGCGGTACCGGGGGTGCTGGCCACTCGCACGCTGCGCGAGGAGAAGGACCGGCTCATCACCATGCTGGTGGTCCCCTTCATGAACTGCGGGGCCAAGATGCCCGTCTTTGCCGTGCTCATCGCCGCCTTCTTCTCCCGTTACAAGGGCGAGATGCTGTGGTTGCTGGCCCTGCTTTCCTGGGTCTTCGCCCTCTTTGCCGCCCTGATCCTCCGCCGCTTCGTGATCCGGGGCGAACAAACCCCCTTCGTCATGGAACTGCCCCCCTACCACCTGCCCACGGTCCGCAACGTGCTACTGATCTCGCTGGAGCGCAGTTGGATGTACCTCAAGAAGGCGGGTACCGTGATTCTGGCCGTGAGCGTCGTGCTCTGGGCCTTGCTCTTCTTCCCCCGGCAGGACACGAGCGCCTTCGACAGCCGCCGAGCGGAACTAAGCGAGCAGGCCACCGCCGGGACCGATGTGACGACGGCTCTTGCCACCATCGACCACGAGGAACGCCGTTCCCAGATCGAGTACTCCTTCGCGGGACGCTTTGGCCGGGGGCTGGAACCCGTCTCCGAATGGGCGGGAATGACCTGGCGGGAGAACATCTCCCTGCTGGGTGGCTTTGCGGCCAAGGAGGTCATCGTCAGCACCATGGGCATGGCCTACAGCCTCGGCGAAGTGTCGGCCGAGGAGGAAGTCGGCGACGACATGCCGTTGGTCACCGCCCTGCGCGCCGATCCCACCTGGAACTCGCTGCGCGCCTTCGCCCTCATCGTGTTCGTGATGCTCTACGCGCCCTGCCTGGTAACCGTGGCCGCCATCTGGCGTGAGAGCGGGTCCTGGCGCTGGGCCGCATTCTCCGTTGTCTACAGCACCGCGATCGCCTTCTTCATGTCCGTCGTCGTGTACCGCGTAGGCCTGCTGGCAGGACTCGGTGCCTAGCGGGGAGGTACCTCCCGTGATCTACCAATACATTCTGGTCGGCGCAATCGTTCTGATTTGCCTGGTCTACACCGTACGCAAGATCATCGCCATTCTGCGGGGCCGGGACAGCGACGGTTGCGCCTTCTGCTCCGGCGGCGGCAAAACCAAGAGCTGCCGTTCCTGTCTCGGTTGCAGCCAGCGGGATACGTGCGATCTTGCCAAGCGTGATTCTGACCGCAACTGACTCCCCTCTCATCCTGGGAAGACCACGATGCACCTCGCCCGGCGGTTTTCGCTCCTGACGTTGCTCCCCCTCCTGTGCCTGGGGCAGGAAAGCTCCCACCAGGCCCGTTTCCAGAAACTGGACCGCGACGGCGACGGCGTGGTGAGCGCGGCGGAACTGAACAACCCGGCTCTGCTGGCCCGGCTGGACCGCAACCACGATGGCCTGATCAGCAAGGACGAACTCCCAGGCGCTCCCGCTGCCCCGACCGCCCCTGCCGCCTTGGTGCCAACCCAGGCGGATGTGGCCTACGGTCCCGACTCCCACCAGCGTCTTGACCTCTATCTGCCGATGACTGCCGAGGCCCCCGCTCCCGTGGCCGTCTACATCCACGGCGGCGGGTTCGTCGGGGGCGACAAGCGGAAGGGCATGAACGAGCTCTTCCCCGCCCTGCTCGACCGGGGAGTGGCCGTCGTGGCCATCAACTACCGCTTCCGCGACCAGGCCCCCATCCAGGATATCCTGCGCGACTGCGCCCGAGCCGTGCAGTTCGTCCGCTACCGGGCTAGCGAGTGGAATCTGGACCCTCGCCGCGTGGTTCCCTTCGGCGGTTCGGCAGGTGCAGGCACCTCGCTCTGGCTCGCGACCCATCCCGATCTGGCCGATCCCGCCAACGCCGACCCGGTGCTGCGCGAGTCCTCCCGCGTGCTCGGCGCAGGCTGCATCAACGGCCAATGCACCTACGACGTGTTCCGTTGGCCCGAACTCCTGGACGCTCCGCTCGAGCTGATTCTCGAACAGACTCGCGATGTCCCCTTCTACGATTTCCCCATCGACGCTCCGGAAACGGCCCGGGCCAAAGCGGTCCGCGCCGATGTGGACATGCTCGGCCTGCTCACGGCCGACGATCCGCCCCCCTTCCTTTTCTGCGCCAACCTGGACCGGCCACCGCATGACGCCAACGGCGTCAACCACCATCCCCGCCACGCCACGGCAGTCGCCGACGCCTGCCGTCAGCTCGGTCTTCCCGCGACCCTCCTCCTGGCCGAGAAGGGGCGTCGCCCCGACTTCCGCCCTCCCCTCCTCGCCTACCTCTTCGAGCGGCTAGGGGTCGTGGCCAAGCCCTGACGTGCCGACCGCTAGCGGGCATGCTCCGGCAGGCTGATCTCGATCTCGACCGGGTCGCCGTCCCAGAAAAGCCATTGCCCGCGCTGGGGTTCGAGGGTGTCGACCCCCTCGTAACGGAGCAGCAAGGGATTCCATACCCACAGCGCCTTCACCTTGTCGGTCTCTGCGCCGAAGATGCCCGCGATGGTATTGTCCTCGGGAACCCGGGCCAGCGAGACCAGATTCCAGCCGCGTTCGAGCGCTAGCGTGTAGAGGTCGGGATCGGTGCCCCGTTCGGCTTCCTGGGCATCGGTAAAGCCATCGCCATCACGGTCGGGCCGGGCGGCGACCAGAGCGGACTCCAAGTCGGCAATCCGGGCATCGCGTTCGCCCACCGCCTGCTCGTACTCCGTCTCCGTCCACAAGTCGTCGCGCACCGCCAGGGCTGCCGCCCGCGATCGGGCCTCGCCGAACGCATTGGTAGCGACGCAGACATAGCTACCGGCGGCGTCCGCCGTCACCGCCGCCAGGTCAAGCTGGAGTGCCGTGGCGGTAGGGAGCTCGGTGTCGTCCCGATACCAGACAACCTGTGTCCCGGCAACCAGTCCACCCTCCAGACTGGCAGCAAACTGCACGGCATCGCCCGTCCTGGCCAGACAGGACGCCGGATGCTCCGTGAAGACAGGGGGCAGACCCACCGAGAAGGTCAGATTGCCGCTCATCACCGTAGCCCACCAGCCATCGTTCGCGTCGTTGCTGTGGAAGGACTCCTCGGTGAGTACCAGGCTCACGGCGTAGTCCCCGTCGGGCAGGCGCAAACCGCCGGTGGGCAGGCGTTCCCATTCGCCAAAGATGCCCACGGTCTGCTCGCTGCCGTCGCTGTCGTAGGCGGGTTCGCTGGCCAGGGGAGCGAAGGTGCGGCTCACGATGGGACCATCGTCACCCGTCCAAGCCATCTGGGTATCGCGCCAGAGCACGTGGTAGCTGGCATCGAGCCGCAGGTCGACCGAAGCGTTACCGTGGCTGTCGGTGATGAAATAGCCGAGTAGCACATA
>QKCY01000473.1 GCA_003245525.1 Victivallales bacterium
GGGCGGCCAGCATCGCCCGCGACGATGCCGGGGTCACCCGGTTGGCGGCAGGCATGGAACAGACCCACCTCCTGCTCCATCCCGGCGAGAGTATCCGCACCCCGCGCATCCTGGCTATGACCTGGCAGGGCAGCCTTGAAGACGCCCACAACCGCTGGCGGCGGCTGCTCCTCTTCCACTACATGCCAAAACAGGAGGGCCGTCCCGCCCGCCTGCCCTTCGCCCTGCAATGCTTCGACCGCTATTCCTGGAGCCGCGCCGACTGGGCGACCGAGGCGGGGCAAATCACGGCGGTGGCCACCACGGCCGAACTGGGTTTCAGCCATCACTGGCTCGATGCTGCCTGGTTCCCCGGCGGCTTCCCGCACGGGGTCGGCAACTGGAAAGCCAAGCCCAAAGAGTTCCCCAACGGCCTGAAGCCCGTGTCCGACGCCTGCCACGAAAAGGGCCTCAAGTTCATTCTCTGGTTCGAGCCCGAACGGGTCGCCAAGGGCTCCCGCATCGCCGAGGAGCATCCCGAATTCGTCTTCGGCGGCAAGGAGGGCGGACTCTACAAGCTGAACGATCCCACCGCCCGGCGCTTCCTCACCGACCTGCTTTCGCGGCGCATCGGCGAGTATGGCATCGACATCTACCGCAACGATTTCAACATCGACCCCCTGCGTTTCTGGCGGGCCAACGACACCCCGGACCGCCAGGGCATGACCGAGATCCGCTACGTGGAGGGCCACTACGCCATGTGGGACGAGCTGCTCGCCAGCCATCCCGGCCTGCAGATCGACAACTGCGCCAGCGGCGGTCGCCGGATCGATCTCGAAACCTGCATGCGCTCCCTGCCCCTCTGGCGCAGCGACACCAGTTGCTCTCCCGGCCATCCCGAGTGGAACCAGGTCCAGACCGCTGGCCTGAGCCAGTTCATCCCCTTCCACACCGCCTGCGCCTGGACCCCCGAGCCCTACGACGTGCGCAGCGCCGCCACCGGCGGTCTCATCGCCCAGTTCGACTACCTCGCCCCCGGCTTCCCGCTCGACCTGGCCAAGGCTTCGGTGGCCGAAGCCAAGGCGAACGCGCCCTACTTCTACGGCGACTTCTACGCGCTCTCCGGCATCTCCATCAGCCCGGCGGACTTCGTGGCCTACCAGTTCCACCGCGCCGACCTCGACGCCGGGCTGGTCCTGGCCTTCCGCCACACCGCCAGCCGCACCGCCGGCCTGATCGTCGGCCTCCCCGCCGTCGATCCCACCCACACCTACGAACTGGAGTTCAGCGATGACGCCCGGAACGTGACCCGCCGCACCGTCTCCGGCAGCGACCTAGCCAGCGGCCTGGAACTGCGCATCCCCCAACCCGGTGCCAGTCTCCAAGTCCGCTACACGGCCGTGATGCGTTAGCATTGACATGGCGGGACTGCCGCCTACACTCTAGCGTGACCACACACCCTCACGCCGGAAGCAGTCCCGCATGACCAGACCATTCCTTGTTCTCATCCTCGCCGCCGTCTTCGGCCTCCATGGCCAGGAACTCCCGCGCGGGGCCTACCAGATGCCCTACGTCCGCTACGAAGCCGACCAGGCGACGCTGGGTGGCGGGGCTCGGGTCTGCGGGCCATCCTTCGACCAGGACCGAACGGAATCCGAGGCATCGGAACGGAAGTACGTGGCCTTGGGAACGCCGGGGGCGTACGTGGAATGGGCGGTCCGCCAACCGGCGGACGGGATCACCTTGCGCTTCACCATGCCGGACTCGGCGACCGGAGACGGGACGAGCGGCGAGTTGGCGCTCCTGCTGAACGGCCAGCCGCTCCGTACTCTTCCCCTGAGCTCCTACCACGCCTGGCAGTACTTCGACAAGACGGTCAACCCCCGCCATCCCTCCAACGACCCGGCCCACGCCAAGGGGGTGGGGAGCTCCCGCATGCGTTTCGACGAGGTCCATTTCCGGCTGGACCGGAAGCTCCAGCCCACCGACCGGCTCCGGTTCCAGAAGAGCGCCGACGACGGCATCGAGTACGGGATCGACTTCATCGAGGTGGAAACGATTCCCCCGGCCATTCCGCAGCCCGAAGGTTGCCTGTCGGTCGCCGCATTCGGGGCCAAGGCCCAAGCCGGGACCGACGACCATCCCGCCTTCGCCGCCGCCGTGGCGGCCTGCGCCGAGCAGGGCAAGGGGCTCTACATCCCGCCGGGACGCTATGAGCTCGGCGACCAGCTCAAACTCGACCAGGACGGCCTGCGGATTCTCGGCGCGGGCATCTGGCACACGGAGCTCCATTTCACCCAACTCGACAAACCCAAGGGCGGCATCTACGGCACGGGCTCGCGCCTCCAGGTCTCCGACCTATACCTGTCCTCGCACCTGAACCAGCGCGAGGGCTACCGGGCCTTCGGCCAGCACTGGGGCACGGGCTCGCGGATCGAGAATGTCTGGCTGGACCACTTCTCGGTCGGTTTCTGGGTCGGACACTACGGCACCAAGGAACCGGCGGTAGCGGACGGCCTCGTCATCCGCAACTGCCGGGTCCGCAACACCTATGCGGACGGCGTGAACTTCGCCAAGGGCAGCCGCAACTGCGTCCTGGAACAGAGCAATGTGCGCAACAACATGGACGATTCCGCCGCCACTTGGTCCTCGGACCTGGAACGGGTAGGACCGACCACGAACAACACCTTCCGTTTCAATACCATCGAGCATACCTTGCGGGCTGGCGGCATCGGCATCTTCGGCGGCCAGGGGCACACCGTGGACCACTGCCTGATCCACGACACCTTCGCCGGTCCCGGCATCCGCCTGAACTCCGTCTTCGCCGGCCACCCCTTCGGCGAGACCAGCTACATCACGGTGAAGAACACCACCGTGCTCCGCTGCGGCACCCGCGACAACATGTTCAGCCAAGTCCTCGGCGCCATCGACCTGGAAGTGAAGCGCTACGACGTGCGCAACATCCTCTTCGACAACCTGACCGTGACCGACTCCCAAGGCTCCGCCATCCGCATCCATGGACGCCACAACCAGCCCGACGTCACGATCCACGACGTGTATCTCCGCAACATCCAGGTGCAGGGCACCGGCAAGGACGGCGTCGATCCCGGCTACGGCCTCTGCGCCGACGAAACCGCCGTCGGCTGGGTCCAGCAGGACGGCACCACCTTCTCCGACCTCAAGAGCGACCCCATCGCCAACCAGAGTAACGCCTTCCAGTTCCGCGATGGTCCCCTGCCAGAGGAGCCCTGACCCAATCTTGGCGCTCTTGGCGTTCTTGGCGGTTGGTTAGAAGTAGAGGCCGAGTTGGAGGAAGAGGCTGGGACCGGAGCCGCCGTATTCGCTTTGGGGGAGACCGTTGACGGTCTGCTCGCCCCAGGGGAGGAAGGCGGCGAGGGTGATGGAGAGGGTGCGGGTAAGGTCGAGGCGCACGGAGGGGGAGAGGACGCCGGAGCCATCGGTGGGGTTGGTCACCACATAGCAGGTGGTGTTGACGAACTCGTTGACCGGGTAGGTGGCCTGGAAGCCGAG
>QKCY01000221.1 GCA_003245525.1 Victivallales bacterium
AAAGAAAAACCCCGGTACCAGCCGGATGCTTCTGCCATCCGAGTCGGTGCCGGGGTCGCGACGGACCATCCGCAACGCCGCTACTTGCCCGAGGGCTCGGTGCCTTGGGCCTTGTCGTCGCTGTTGCGGCGGGGGGACTTGCCCCACTTGATGCGTTCGTAGTTGTCGTCGTAGCGCGCCTTGTCCACGGGGCGCGGCCGGTCACCTTTTCCTGCGCTCATGGCATGGTTCCTTCGGTATGGCCAGTTGACGAAGAAAGTCTGTAATGTAGCACGGTTGAGCCGATTCGCCTGCGAAAGTGGAATGATGGCGAACGTAGCGCAGGCGTCCCGCCTGCCAGGGAATGGTGGAATGGTGGAACGCCGCCCATGGCGGTGGCACGGGGACGGGGCGAAAGGGAAAACTTGCTCCTGGCCATCCAGCTTCCATAGTTTGAGTGTCTCACCGAACCCCCGCAGGCGGGACGCTTGCGCTACGTTCTCCACCATTTCCCCATTCCACCATTCCATTTCCCCATGGTACCCGACTTCGCCGAACTGACTCCGGATGTACTGCTCGATGCGGTCGAGACAGCCACGGGGTGTCGTCTGACCGGGTTCGCGCAGCCCCATACGAGCTATATCAATCGGGTCTACGAGCTGCAGACCAGCGGTGGTGAACGGCTGATCGCGAAGTTCTACCGGCCGGGGCGCTGGACCCGCGAAGCCGTGGTGGAAGAGCACGCCTTCACCCTGGAACTGGCGGAGGAGGAGATTCCGGTGGTGCCGCCGCAGCCCTTGCGGGACGGGTCCACGCTGGGCGAGGTGGAGGGTATTCTCTTCGCGGTGTTCCCGAAGCGTTGGGGCCGCAGTTTCGAGCCGACGGAGCCCGAGGATTGGCGGCGGCTGGGCCGGATCATGGGGCGAGTCCATACCGTCGGGTCGCGGACTGCCGCACCGCATCGCGTGGTGATGCATCCCGCCCACTCGACCACGGCGGACGTGGCGCGACTGCGGGAGGTGCTGCCGCTTTCCTGCCGCACGCCATTCCTGGAAGCGGCGGTGGGGATTCTGGATGCCATCCTGCCCCGGTTCGCGGACGCGGAACTCCAGCGCATCCACGGCGATTGCCATCGCCAGAATATCCTGGAGCGTCCCGACGAGGGGCTGATGCTGATCGATTTCGATGACATGGCCACCGGCCCCATCGTCCAGGACCTGTGGATGCTGCTCCCGGACCGCCCGGAGCGTGCCCGGGCCGAGATCGATCTCATCATCGAGGGCTACGAGACCTTTCGCGAATTCGACGACCGGCAGTTGCGCCTGATCGAGCCCTTGCGGGCCATGCGCATGCTCTATTTCCTCGCCTGGTGCTCGCGCCAGACCGGCGATCCCAGCTTCGCGCGGCGTTTCCCCGACTGGGGCTCGGATGCCTTCTGGCGGCAGCAGACGGCGGACCTGCGCGAGCAACTCGACATCCTCCGGCGCGAAGGCTGAAACCCCGATGGACCTCCTCTCTCCCTTCCCTCCCGGCATTCGCACGCTCGGTCTGTTCGCCCCCGCCGGGGTACCCGAACCGGAGCGGTTGGCCCGGGGTCTGGACCGTCTGCGCTCCTGGGGGCTCGAACTGGTCTATCCCGGCGCCAACGATCCCCGCGAGCGGTTCCTGGCGGGGACCGACGCGCTCCGGGCCGAGCGCCTCCACGAGCTGCTGGCCGATCCGCGCATCGATGCCCTCCTGGCCGTGCGCGGGGGATATGGCTGTGCCCGGTTGCTCGACCGGCTCGACTGGGACCTGCTGCGGGAGCGCGACTTGCCGCTGATCGGCTACAGCGATCTGACCGCGCTCCATCTGGCCGCCTACGGACATGGCTATCGTCGGGGCATCTTCGGTCCCATGGTCGCCAGCGATTTGGGGCGGGAACCGGCCACTGCCGAGGAGGAAGAGGCCTTGGCGGGAAGCCTCGCGTCGTTCCAGGCTGTTCTGAACGGCGAGCCGCAGACCTTCCCGGGCTTGGCCTGTCTGCGTCCGGGCGAGGCCGCTGGTCCCCTGATGCCCGCCAATCTCTCGGTGCTGGCCTCGCTGGTCGGCACCCCGCACCAACCCGACCTGAGCGGGGCCATCCTCGTGATCGAGGATGTGAACGAGGCGGCCTACCGGATCGACCGCTATCTGCGACAACTGGACCAGGGCGGAATCCTCGGCCGGCTCGCCGGGTTGGTCTACGGCCAGTTCTCCAAGACCGAGGACGCCGAATGGCTGCCGGGCGTGCTGGCCGACTACGCTGGCCGGATCGCCGGTCCCGTGGCTGCCGGCCTGGAGTTCGGCCATGCCTTCCCCTCGGCCAGTCTGCCGGCGGGGCGACCGGGACGCCTGGTCGCGTCCGCCACTGGCAGTTGCATGGTTGTCGCCTGAGCCTTGCAGGGAGGCCGGTGCCAATGCATGCGGCGGCTTTCGCCTGTCGGGCTTGACTTGGCCGGGGTGGAAGCCATGCTTTCCACGTACTGCAACCCCCTGGTCCATGGAGAGCCCCGCGCATGCCGGTATTCCGTTCCGCCAGCCTGAGCCCCGACGATGTGGTCTGCGCCGATTCCGTCGAGTTCGTGATCCGTCTGGAATTGGGCGAGGAGGTGTCGGCGGCGGCGTTCCGCCTGGTCTTCGACTTCAGCAGCATGTTGGGTACCTCCTGTCCTTCGCGCTTCGTGAACGAGGCCAGCGGCTATGTGGAGGTGTATGTCCACAATCCCTTGGTGACCCATGACCTGCGCTGCTGGGATCTGGACTTGGCCGATTTCGCGCTACCCAACCGGGAACCCTCCCGCGAGGCCCAGCGGATGGTGGTGCTGGACCTCGGTCCTGGCTCCCAACCGGGCGACGTGATCGAGTTGCACTGGGGGGAGACCTACGACGGGTTCGGCCCCGGCACCAAGGTGACCAGTGTGGTGCCCCGTCCGGAGCACTACGGGCGCATCGACGTGCGCTATTTCGCCGATCCCGAGGCCGGGATTCCGGACCTCGGTTTCTCGTGGGCTGGGTCTCCCCGTCCCGAACCGGATGCGGTGGCGGCACTGCGCTACCGGGTCCGGCCTCGGCCGGTCCATCATCTACGTCTGCTCCGGGGGCAGGCCGGGGCGCGCTTGCTGCCGCTCGATCTCTTCCACAACGTGGCCGAGACTCAGGCCGCAGAGATAGTGGAAGGCCCCGTTCCCGACCGGCGCAACTCGCAAGGGGTGTTCGAGTATGCCGACCGGAACGTCCAGCTGCGTTCGCGGGGGCTGCCCATGCGAAGCACGCCCACCTTCGACCGGGTGTATGGGGACTGCAATGTCTACTGGGGCGATCTGCACACCCACTCGGTCTACTCCATCGACTGCATCCAGCGGGCGCGGATGGACATGACCCCAGGCGAGCTGATGGATTTCGCCCGGCATCGCCAGGGCTTGGACTTCTTTGCCGTCTCCGACCACCACCAGCCCAAGGACGACACCATGCGCCACCTCGGGGCGACCGCCTGGGAAGCGACCCTGGCCGACGTGCGTTCGCGCCACGTCCCTGGCGAGTTCGTCGTCTTTCCGGCCTTCGAGTTCCGGGACAAGCGCGGCGACACGGTGGTGGTCTGCAACTGGGAGCCCGCCTACTCCGAGATCGAGCATCCCGAGTGGGAGGACATCCGCGTCCTCTGGGCGGCCTGGCGCGACCGCGACTACCTGAGCATCCCCCATTTCCACAATTCCGGCAGGCTGGCCCCCGACGAATGGTGGGCGAACCCCGATTTCGCGGGCGAGCCGGTCCTGGAGATCTTCTCCGACCACGGCAGCTACGAGTGCGAGAACCCGCCGGAGAACGGCCGGGCGATCTGCAAACCCTTCCGCCCCGACCGCTGCGGGGTTCATTTCCTCCAACACGGCTACCGCTACGGCTTCGTGGCCAATTCCGACGACCACAAGGGGCATGTGGGGGTGAACGGCCTCACCGCCGTCTACTCACCCTCGTTGGATCGTGACGCCCTGCTGGCGGCCTATCGCGCTCGCCAGGTCTACGCCACCACCAACGCCCGCATCCGCCTGCTCTTCACCGCCAACGACGCCCTGATGGGATCGGTCCTGCCGGAGACCCGCCACAAGGAGTTCCGGATCGAGGTAGCCGGCGAGAACCGGCTGAAACGCATCGATCTCTTCCGCAACGGCGGACTCTACCGGACCCTCCTGCCGGAAGGCATCGCCTTCGCCCAGACCATAGCCGTGGACAGCGAAGGCCCGGACAACTGGTACGTGCGTGCCACCCAGATCGACAACCACATCGCCTGGTCCAGTCCCGTCTGGTTCGGCTGAACTCCGACTTCGGCAGGATGAAGCCTTTTCCTTCGCGTCTTCGCGCCTTCGCGTGCCGACGCGTTCAGGGGGTTGGCTGGACTAGGATGTCGTCCACATAGGTGGTGCAGGCGTGTTCGGCCACAGAGACGAAGCCCACCCAGTCCAGCCGCCGGAATCCCTTCCCGCAGGGCAGGCCGGGGAACCGTTCGATGGTGCCGTCCGGTAGGGTTACCGCCAGGTCGAAGGTGCCATTCGCGCGTTCGCCCAGCGTGGTTGCGACTTCGATCCGGACCCAGGTGTCGATGGGGACGGCGAGCAGTTCCCGGTCCTCGCAGACCAGCTTGCCGCCCTGGTTCACCCGGACGCTGGGGCCGCGAGTGAAGGCACCGCCTTCGTACTGCCGCCACTGGTAGTAGAACTCCGACTCGGGCGAGACCCGCAGGGCGAAGCCGCCGACCAGTCGGCCTTCCTCGAACTGCCGCCGGTAGTAGACGTGGGGGTTGAAGAGGTACTTCTGCCCCGGTCCGTCCACGAACTTGAGACTGCGCGTGCCCGAGGCGGCCTGCTCGTCGGTCACCCGCGCGGTGAACGCGCCCTCCTCGTTGGTTGTGGCATCGGGAAGCACGCCGCCGAGGGCTACTCCTTCGCAGTCCTCGCGAATGGGTTGGGGCTGCGGGGTGAAGCGGGCGTAGGAGCCGGTCAGGTCCACCTTGCCGGAAGCGAAGGCGCGGGCGCGGATCACATAGCTGTCGGGTACGGCCAGGGGACCGGTGTAGAGAGGCGAGTTCGCGGTGGGTTCGCTGCCGTCGGTGGTGTAGCGCAGTTCCGCCTGGGGATCGTCCGCCGTGAGCGTGATCCGGGCGTCGGGGGCGAGTTTGCCGTAGTCCGGCTCGATGCGGGAGCGCAAACGGGGCGGCAACCAGCGGCTGCGATAGGCGGGTTCCAGGCCGCACTCGCTCACCGAGATAGGCTGAGGAATGCCCAGGGCCAGGGCGGGTGAATTGGGCTGGAAGCGGTAGTCGTCGTGGTCGGCATCCACGAAGAGCGGATCGGCGGCGGAGCTGTGGAGTTCCACCCCCTGGGGCCGGAACCGGGCCAGCACCTCCTCGCCCCAGGCGGGATCGGCGGAACTGAAGTACAGGTTGCGGTCGGAATCCACGTCCTTGAGTAGCGACCCCGTCTTGGAGCGGCCTCCCGGTCGGGTCTCGCTGACGGCGGTCTGTCCCGGACGGCGGGCGTAGTAGACGTTGTCGTGGTGGACCGCGCCGGTCTGGTCGTATTGGACCAGGACCAGATAGCCGCGGTGGTGCCGCACCGGGCGCAGGTCGGCCACGATGTTGTTGACGATGGTGTTCGCTCCCTTGTTGATGAACCCCTCGCCGAACCCGCCGCTGCGGGCGAGGATATTGCCGTCGAAAATGCTGCCGTGCTGGTCGTCGTCGTTGCGGATGACCGCGTTCATGTACTCGCCGAAGTTGTCGTGGCACCAGTTGCGGCGGATCGTGTTGCCGGTACCGCAGCCCGAGACATAGACGGCGTTGCCGTCGCCCGTGACCTCCATGACGTTGTGGAGTTCGTTGTATTCCACCACGTTGTGCCGGGCATGGAGGAAAGGTTCACGGCCTTTCCAGTCCGGTCGCTTGAAGCCTTCGCCCAATTGGGCATCCAACTCGGGAAAGCGGCAGGTGCGGCTGCATTCGCCCCGGCCCTGCCGGTCCCAGGAGATCCGGCCGCTGACCACTACAGCGGCGTATGGCGTGTGGTGTACGTGGTTGTGGGCTACGAGATTGTGCCCACTCTGCCAGAGGAAGATCGCGGGCGAGGCCTGGTACATCCAGCCCGTGTGGTGCAGGTAATTGTTGCGGATCTGGTTGTCCCGGTTCGCGTCCTTGGTGCCGGGGCCGTAGCCAGCCAGCAGGATGCCGACGCCACCCACGTCGTGAATCTGGTTGCCCTCGATCCGGTTGCGCTGGGCGTGCAAGTCCAGGCGGATGGCGGCATGGGCGGTATGGGCAAACTCGCTGTCGAGGATGGCGCAATCCTCGGCACCACGCAGGCGGACCACCGCGCTGGGCCGGTCGAACGCTTCCCAGTCGTGCTGGAGTCCCCAGCCGGTCCCGCCATGCCAGGACATGCGGTCGCCGTGCCGGAACGAGAGCCCCTGCAACACGATTCCGCGTACCGGTCGGTCAGCGGGTGCGACATCGTCGATCTCGCCCTCGATGCGGATGAATTCGGTAAGCAACGGGGCCACGATGCCCGCTTCGGGCTGCTCGCTCCGGGGCCAGTAGTAGAGCCGTTTCTCCTCGGCGTGCAGCACCCACTCGCCCGGTGAATCGAGTCCGGCCAGGGAGTTCTCGATGAAGCAAGAGGGACGGTCTTCCATCGAGTTCCGACCCAGAGGATAGGTGGCAGGCTGCGCCACGGTGAGCGCCTCCGGCTCGATGCTGGCGACGGGCAGGATATCCTGAATCCAGTAGTGGCAGGGGATGACCCGCAGCTCGGCGTCGCCCAAATCGGGCATAGCGGGAAGGACATGGGGGGGCAATGCCATCCGGGTGACACTGCCCGCGTCTCCGCCTGCCGGACGGAACCCCGCAGTCCGGGCCCGAGGCAGATGCTCGTCGCCCAGATAGAGACTGTAGAACCGGCTGCGGTCGCGGGGATCGGGGGGCTCGCCCAGGCCGGGATTCGGGTCTTGCCGTGCCGCCTTGCGGTCGAGGATGGCGGAGACATCCGCCACCCATACCTTGCCCTGCGCCACGGCTGGCAGGCCGGCTAGTGCAGCGGGCTGCCAGCCCGTCACCAGCATCCCGCTGGAAAGCACCGGCTTTTCGCCGGGATAGGCCGCGTAGGTGATGGTGTGATCCGCCGCCGCACCATCCGCCAGGCCGAAGACCACCGTTTCTGCCAGCCGGTACTCCCCGCCTCGCAGCCAGACCAGCACGTCTCGCTGTGGTTGTCCCAACGCCCGCACTGCATCCCGCGCTCGCGTCAACGTCGCGAAGGGTTTGGCCAACGTGCCCGGATTGGCGTCGTCCCCATCCGGCGACACCACAAAATCCGCCACCGGCGCAGCCAGACACGACAACGCGAAAACGGACGCAAGGGCGGCAGAGCGGCACATGGCACTTCCTCCGTGGACTGGGATAGGGGTACGATGCCCGCTGACCACGGGAGATCAAGAGAAGGGGGAGCGATTGTGATTCGTTGCCAAGGCAGGCTCCCGCCGTTATGGTACGCGGCATTTCGCAAGCCATTGCCCGACTATCGCTTGGGCCACGAACAGGAACCCCCGATCCATGCGCCTTTCCCAGTTGGTAGGTCAACGCATCAAGGAAGCTCCCCGCGATGCGCAGTCTGCAAGCCATGTCTTTCTGATCCGTGGCGGCTACTGCCGTCCCGTTTCCACCGGTATCTACTCCCTTCTGCCCCTGGGGCAGCGCATCTGCGCCAAGGTCGAGGCGATCATCCGCGAGGAGATGAACCGGATCGACGGCCAGGAGATCCTGATGCCGGTGGTTCTGCCCGCCGAGCTGTGGGAAGAGAGCGGCCGCTACCAGTCCGTGGGACCGGAGCTTCTCCGCTTCAAGGACCGCAACGACAAGGCGATGCTGCTGGCCATGACCCACGAGGAGGCCGTCTGCCAGCTCGCCCGGACCGAGATCAACTCCTACAAGCAGCTCCCCTCCATGCTGTACCAGATCCAGACCAAGTACCGCGACGAGGCGCGGCCGCGGGCGGGGCTGATCCGGGTGCGCGAGTTCACCATGAAGGACGGCTACAGCTTCCACGCCAGCCAGGAGTGCCTGGAGGCCTACTACGCGCGTTGCCACGAGGCCTACGAGCGCATCTTCCAGCGGGTCGGCATGAGCGAGTGCATCTCCATCGAGGCGGACTCGGGAATGATCGGCGGGGCCGTCTCCCACGAGTTCATGGCCATCGCCGACTGCGGCGAGGATACCATCTTCGTCTCGCCCGACGGTTCCTACAAGGCCAATCGCGAGTGCGCGGTGAGCCATCTAGTCTATGACACCTCCGCGCCGCTGCCGCTGGAGAAGGTCGCCACCCCCGGCACCAAGAGCATCGAGGACGTGGCCGCCTTCCTCGGCGTCGAGCCCTCCCAGACGGGCAAGGCCGTGTTCTACACGGACAGCGAGGGCAAGCTGGTCTTCGTCTGCATCCGGGGCGATATCGAGGTGAACGAGGCCAAGCTGAAGAAGCTGCTCAAGAGCCCGCAACTCGTCTTTGCGAGCGACGCGGAGATCGAGGCGGCGGGCGCCGTGCCCGGCTACGCCTCGCTGCTCGACATCGACTGCGCCAAGATCCGCGTGGTGGTGGACCGCTCCTTCGCCGAATCCGCCAACCTGGTGGTGGGCGCGAACGAGGCCGACTTCCATACCCGCAACTTCAACTTCGCCCGCGACCTCTCCGAGGCGGCCCGCGCGCAGATCCAGGTGGCGGACATCGCCACCGTGCGCGAGGGGGACCCCTGCCCGGTCACCGGCGAGCCCCTGCGCATGCTCAAGGGCATCGAGGTGGGCAACATCTTCCAGCTTGGCACCAAGTACAGCGCCGCGATGAGCTGCACCTACCTGGACCAGGACGGCAAGGCCAAGCCCTTCATCATGGGCTGCTACGGTATCGGCGTCGGCCGCACCATGGCCGCCGTCATCGAGCAGAACCACGACGAGTACGGCCCGGTCTGGCCCATGGCCGTGGCCCCCTACCACGTCCACATCTGCGCCCTGAACATCAAGCAGGACAACGTGCGCGAAGTCTCCGAGAAGCTCTACGCTGACCTCCAGGCCGCCGGCATCGAGGTGCTCTTCGACGACCGCGGCGAGAAGGCGGGCTTCATGTTCAACGACGCCGACCTGATTGGCGTGCCCCTCCGCGTCATCATCTCCCCCAAGACCCTCGAAGAGGGCAAGGTGGAGTTCAAGCGCCGCGATAGCCGGGACAAGGAGATGATCGACGTCGACCGCGTCTTCTCCTATCTCACCGAGGCGGTGGCCGAGGCCCTGTAGCCAGAGCCGTCACTCCGAACCCCCGCTGGGACCACCGGCGGGGGTTTTCTTTTGTCCGGCAACTCCGCGCGATGGTGATGCCGCGTCGCCCGTTCGGGAGCGCCTGCCTTCTGCGAACCAACCCCTCCTGCGGTCTGTGTTGTGCAGGATCGGCGAGAATGGCTGCGGGGCCGCGACCGCTCCACGTCTGCCGTATGCGGGGGCTGCGGCCAGGAACTCCCGGCCCATGGTCGGGGGCCGCGCAGGCGGAGAAGCGCCCAATCCTCCTTGCATGACGGCAGACCGCAGGTCGTTGGTTGGTCGCTGCCGAGTCCGGCAGCAGGCGGACGCCTGCGCTACGGAGGCCTCGCCTTCGAGGCCATTGGTCCCTTCGGTCCCTTGCGTTCTTTCCGCCTCTTTCCCCCAGAAACAGAAACCCCCTCCGCCTGCGCGGAGGCGGAGGGGGTCCAGTCAGGAACAGGAATCAGCTAGAAGCTGAACACCGTCTGGAAACGGAGCCAGTTGCTGTCGGCCTGGGTGTCCCAGTAATCGCCGGCTTCGAAGAAGGCGGCTTCGAGGGAGACCGTGATGTAGTCGTTGACCTTGTAGTCCAGGAAAGCGGCATAGAGGTCGCCGAAGTGGTCGCCGTCGCCGCCGCCGCTGGTCATGGCGGTGTCGTTCTCGTCGGCGCGCAGGTAGGCGGCCGTGCCGGTGAAGGTGACCTTCGGATGGAGCTGCACCTTGGCTTCCAGCCGGAACTGGTGCAGGTTGGTCCAGTTGCCGTTGTTCAGGATGGGCAGCAGTTCCTCGCGCCAGATCGGGTACTCGGCGAAGATGCCATCCCAGCCCTCGTAGTCGGACGTGTCCTTATCGTCGCCGCTGAAGTAGGTGTACTCGAACATCACCGAGGGCTTCAGGCAGCTCTGGGCATCCTTCAGAGTCAGGCGGGCGTCGACCATCCAGCCTTCGCCATCGACGTCGCCACTGCTGCTGACCGTCGGGTTGGGGCTGGCATCGTACTCGCTGAACTGGCGGGCCACTTCGACGCTGTAGTCCATGTGCTCGGTGGGGCTGCCGAAGAGGCGGGCGCCGACGGTGTGGATCTCGCCGTTGCTGTTCTTCGCGTGCTCGCGGGCGCCGACGGTCACGTCGGTGTCATGGATATGGGCGTAGATGTAGTAGAGCTCGCTCTTGAAGGAGGTGTTGAAGGTGTGGGTCCAGTCGAGACCGGTCGTGAAGATGTCGCCACGACGCAGGTCGCGGTCCTCGTTGCCCGCAACCACGAACTCGTCCTGCGCCTCGTTGAAGAAGGCGAAGGCCTTCAGGGCGTCGCACTCGGTCTTGTAGAGGGCGGAGATGCCGTCGAAGTAGATGGTACGGCCCTGGTCATAGGGCGTGCCTTCCAGCATGACCATGCCATTGCCGAGGATGAAGTCCTGGCGGCCAAGGGTGACGGAGAGGCCGTCCACGCCGGGGATCGTCGTGGTCAGGGCGACCTGGTCGGCGATGATTTCGTCGGGATACTCCCAGGTAGCCGAGCCATTGTCGTTGGGGTTGAGGAAGTGGCTGCTGTAGTTGTGTACCCGGTTGACCAGGCGGACACTCAGCTTGGCGCCATCCCACAGATCCAGACCGAGCTTCAGGCGGGTGCGGACGCGGAGCCACTCCAGCGCCGGGCCTTCGAGGGCCGAGGTCGGCGGGCCTTCGGGCCAGATCACGTTGCGGTCGACATGGGTCAGCCGGACGCGCATGTCCGCTGCAACGGTGAAGAACTTGCCCTCCGCGTACTCGATCTTCTCGCCTTTGCCCGGAGTGTACTCGAGGCTCAGCCCCGCCATCGCGGCCTGCCCGAGGAAGCCCAGAGCCAGACAACTGGCCACGATCCTACCGATCCTGGTGGTGATTCTCATGAGTCCTTGCTTCTCCACTCCTGATGTTCATGCACAGTCGGCATGGCCGGTACCCCCGGTACCTCCTCGCCTGGACGAACCGTGCCACTCACACGTCGCCCGCGGCACACGACCTCCCCGGACGACCTCGCTGCGGGACATGCCCACAAGGGAGCACACCCCATTCTAACCAATCGAAGCATCGGTACGATAGAGGCACTGTGCAGGCTGTCAACCTGACAGAATCAAGAAAAGAGTCACCGACAGAACCCCGCAATAGGCGCGGGAAGAGGGGGGGGCGGCGTGCCCGGCCCCCTTGCCTTGCCCGTCCGGGGCTAGTTGATGATGCCGCCGTCGGAGAGGAAGATGCCCTTGAGGTTCATCTTCAGGGCGGACGGGTTGTCCGAGGTGGCGAGCGCCACTTCCTCGGTGATGACACCGTCGTTGACCAGGGCCAGCAGGCGGCTGTTGAAGCTCATCATGCCATCCTCGTCGCCACCCTCGATGGCCTGCCCGAGCTTGCCGAGCTTGCCTTCGTCGATGAGCTTCTCCACGATCGGCGTGTTGATCAGGATTTCGTTCACCGGCACGACGCCCTTGCCGGTGGCCTTTGGCACCAGGCGCTGGCAGACGATGGCCCGGAGGGATTCGGCCAGACTCTTGCGCACCGATTCGCGCTCCTCGTTCGGGTACATGTCGAGGATACGGAGGATGGACTGGGCGGCGTCCTTGGTGTGCAGCGTGGTCATCACCAAGTGGCCGGTTTCGGCGGCGGTGAGGGCCGTCTCGAAACTTTCCCGGTTGCGCATTTCACCGACCACAATCACATCGGGGTCCTGGCGCAGGGCATGGGTCAGGGCGGAGTCGAAGGAACTGCAGTCGATGCCGACCTCGCGCTGCTCGATGATGCACTGCTGGTCGGGGAAGTTGTATTCGATCGGGTCTTCGATGGTGATGATATGCCGGTTCATGTTGGCATTCATGTGTCCGAGCATGGCGGCCAGGGTGGTGGATTTGCCCGAGCCGGTCGTGCCGGTTACAAAGACGATGCCGTTATGGTTCTCCGCGATCTTGCGGAGGACCGACGGCAAGCCGATGTTCTCGGCCACGGGAATCTCGCCCTTCACATGGCGGAAGGTCATGGCGATCATGCCGCGCTGCCGGTGCAGGTTCACGCGGAACCGGCCGACGCCGTCCTCGGCCAGGGCGAAGTCCGCATCGCCGTGCTCCGTGAAGGCGGTCTGGTGGGTCTTCTCGGTCATCTGCTCGATGGCTTGTTCCAGGAAGTCGCGGTCGGTGGAGAAGTCCACTTCCACCAGCGTACCGTCGATGCGGAGCCCGACGTTGCTGCCCTCGCGGATGTGCCAGTCCGATGCGTTCTCCGACACGCCGGTGGCCAGGATGTCATGCAGGACGGTTCTCATGTGCTATGCCTTAGGTTGGGCGGAGCCGCAGGGTTCTAGGTACCGCAGATTGTAGTCCCGTTCGTTCCCCGATGCAATCGGTCTAGCCGGGGCCGAACGATGGAATCGCGCAAAGGCCGGGGAGGGCAGCACCTGGCCCCGGTTTGCAGCCCGGCGGCGGGGCGCTAGGGTGGAGGTCTCACTCCCAACGCGAGTCGCGCCCATGAGCCCCCCATCCCGCCAACGCCTGCTCAAGCCCGCCGAGATCGAGGCCTTCTTCGCCATCCTGGCCGAACGCATCGATCCCAAGCCCGAGTTGGCGTGGGAGACGCCCTTCGACCTGCTGATCGCGGTCGTGCTCTCCGCCCAGTGTACGGACCGCAACGTCAACCGGGTCACCGCCCGGCTGCGCCCGCGC
>QKCY01000250.1 GCA_003245525.1 Victivallales bacterium
TTGTGGATGAGCTTCGCCAGAACCGTACCGACGACCAGATATCCCCGGGTGGGGAGCATTGGTCGGTTCTGGTTTGTCGCGGCGCAGAGCCGGGAAGGCTGAACCAGGTATTGGGCGCAATCCTTGGATTGACTCGCCTGGACGTGACGATATATGCGTACAATCGCCTTCATTGCATTCGCTATTGCCGTGACTGCCGTCGGGGTGTTGCTCCGTGCCGATAATAGCGGACCGGAGGTTCGCCGTTCCGCGGGCCTCCGGCTTCTCGGAGCGGAGGAAGTTGACCGCAGTCGGGGAGGGAACGCCCCCTTCCAGGTCACCCAAGATGCCGTCGGCGAGGAATGGGCCGCACTCCCAAAACTGGAACTGCGCTTTCTACGCCAAGCAGCCGGTGACGAGCCTCGGCGTCCGCTGCTGATCCGCTCCGCCGGTATCCGCCCCGTAGCTCTGGCCGATGCACCCCTGACGAGGGAACGAATGGCAGAGACACCCAAGCCACGGTTCCCATTCCTTGAACTGGCCAACGGATGCTCGTTCACCAACAATCGCGACAGAAAGGAGGGGGTCAGTTCGATCTGCATAGGAATCGTGCCCCGGACTTATGAGGGAAAGGCGCGCTATGTCTTCGTCAGGGGTGAGGCCTACCGGTTCTTTCTCGATGCCGATCCGAGCCAGGCCACATTTGACGTGCAGATTCCCGAAGCCCTGCAGCCTGGACAACTCCTGACGTACGAGGTGCTGGTGACCGAGGCTCCCGTGGTGCCCAAGACCAAACCAGCACCGCCGGTCGACTCGCGGGTGGTGACTATCACCGGCAAGGCGACTATCGGGCGGCAAACCGATGCCGGCTCCACCCAGCTTGTGGCATACTACGAACCGCACAAGGGATCGCCGGAAACCGCGCCCGTGTCTGCCGATGGGTCATTCCGCCTCACGGCAAACCAATTGGGAGGTAGTCTGGTATTCTTCTCGACTGACCAAATGGCACCCCTGTTTGTGGTGAGAAAGGTCGAACGCGCTGAAGTCGTGCTGCCGCCCGACGCTGATGTCTCCTTTCCGCGTGGCAAGGATGTCGATGTGGTCCTGATTCTGCCGGAAGGAGTGGAGCGGCTGGGGCAAGTTCTGGTCGCGCGGCTCCTGCTGGCGCCGGAGGACTCCTTTACCGTGGGAGATACATTTCTCGAATTCGACGTTGCGAAACCAGCCACCGAAGAGGGGCGAACCATCCGGTTCAGGCACTGGCCGGGACGGTACTTCGTCAAACTTATTCCCCTTCCGGGAAATGGCAGCGAGGGAACCACCGTGACAGTGGGACCCCAGGCGTTGGGATGGATTGATGTGAACAGCAAACCCGCAGGGAATGTGTTCCGATTGCCTGCTCCCAAACCCATGCAGGGACAGAGCGAGACAGGAGTTCCATCGAGGTGAACATGGGGCCGTGGCCCCTTCGTGCTGGAGCATGAGATAGAGATGCTTGCATTGCCCTACCTGCCCGGCTAGACTCCGGGACACCAACCGGGAGGCGTTCCGACGATGCTGCTGACGAGCCTGATCGGCGCAGGTCTGCTGACTTTCGCCTTCCCCGACGAACTCCGGGTAGACTACGGCAAGCTCCGTTTCGGGACGGAGTGCCCGCAACCGCGCGGCAAGACCGAAGGCCTCCATTTCCGCATCTGCGACCGGGCGGTGGAAGGGGACCACCTGCGCGTCTGCGGCATCCGCTATGGCGAGACCCGGCAGATTGCCGAGGTCTGGACCGCCACCACCACCGACGGGTTGCACTATGCCGACGAGCGCCTGCTCTACCGCCTGCCCCCGCCAGACCGGGAGTGGTTGGCGGGCGATGTGGTGCTGGTCGACGATGGCCAACTCCTGGCCATGATCTGCGACTGCGGACGCCCTCCCACGGCGGGACACCGTTTCCATGTCTTCGCGGGCGGGCTGGATGGCACCGGCTGGACCCACCGGAACGAGGCCCCCGTCTACCGGGGCCAGGATGCCTTCGGGTTGGTCTGGGACGCCGAAAACCAGCGCCTAATCAACTACCAGACCACCTACCAGCAATGGCCCAAGCGCTATGCGGACAACATGGGCGACTCGATCCGGCGCGTGCTTCACATCCGCACCAGCCCGGACGGCTTGGTCTGGACTCCCGGTGGCAGCTTTGGGCTGTCCGGTCCCTTCCTCCCGGAGGACCAACTCATCGTGCCGGATGCGGAAGACCCCCCGGAGCTCGAGTTCTACAAGTTCCGCCCCGCCCAACTCGGGGACTTCTGGGCAGGCTGCATGGGCCGCTATGTGGCCGAGCCCCCGGGCCTGCCCCGGTCCGGCACCCTCCCCCACGGCCCCTTACTGGATGCCGAGTGGTGGGTGAGCCGCGACGGTTTCCACTGGCAGCGCCCCTTCCGCGAAACCACCGATCTCACCGGGGTACCGTACAGCTTCGCCCATTTCTTCCACCCTCCCCTGCCGGTCGGCGACGAATGGCGCTGGGTGGCGAGCAACCAGGTGTACGCGCTGCGTCCCGACCGCATGTTCTACGTGGAATCGCTGGCCAACGCCGAGGGGACCACCCCGGTGTTCACGCCCGGTAACGGGGAACTGGTGCTGAATGTCAGCTTCGGAAGTATCCGTCTCAATCGGCAGAGCCACCTGCGCCAAGGCTACCTCATGGCCGAGTTGCGCACGGCGGAGGATGTTCCCATTCCTGGCTTCGAGAAGGAAAAGTGCCGTTTCCTGTCCTCGGCGGACACGGCCCTGGCCCTGGCCTGGGAAGGGCAGGTGGTGCCCAAGGAGCCGCTTCGCCTGAGACTCTACTTCCGCGATCTGCGTATCTACTCTCTCGCCTACTGATGCTTGCATAGCCCTTGGTCCCCGGCTAGACTCCGGGACACCAACCGGAGGATTCCGTAATGCTTCGTTTCGCCGTCGCCCTCGCCAGCACCTTCGTCTGCCTCTCGCTGTTCGCCGCCGATCCGGCCCCGGCCATCGAGTACAAGCTCGAGAAGGACTTGTCCTACGTGCCTGTGGACGCCCAGGAGGTGACCGACTACCAGAAGGAACGCTGCAAGCTGGACATCTACTACCCCAGCAACCATCCCGGCTATGCCACCGTGGTCTGGTTCCATGGCGGCGGGCTCACCGGCGGAAGCAAGTCCATTCCCGGTGAACTGAAGAACAAGGGGGTGGCGGTCGTGGCTGTCAACTACCGGTTGTCCCCGCAGGCCAAGTGCGAGAACAGCATCGAGGACGCCGCGGCAGCCGTCGCCTGGACCTTCCAGCACATCGCCGAGTATGGCGGCAACCCAGAACGCATCTTCGTCTCCGGCCATTCCGCCGGGGGCTACCTCACCAGCATGGTTGGTTTCGACAAGCACTGGCTGGCCGCCTATGGCGTGGACGCCAACCGCATCGCCGGGCTGGCCCCCTTCAGCGGCCACACCATCACCCACATGACTGTCCGCAAGGAGCGCGGCATCTCC
>QKCY01000590.1 GCA_003245525.1 Victivallales bacterium
CTCCCGGCCGGATCGGCGGCCAGACCGGTGCCCAGGCCACCAAGGAGAAACAGCCAGAACCCAACCCAACAGGGCCACCGTCGGGTTCCATGCCTGCTCATCGTCGTCCTCCTTGCTGCTGGTCTCTCTGCGGCGGCGGGTTCCGATCTTGGCCCCAGTGCCATAGCAATAGCCTTGGGGGGGCTTGCCGTCAACCCCCTTCCCTACGGAACCCGCTATGGATGGCCGAAATACGTGAAAACGTCGCCCGCCGCTTCGGGTCCGGGTTGTACTATTGACTACCGGCGGTAAGGTCCATAGCTTTCCCGGCTTGGCCGACTGCCGCAGACCGCTATTCCGCGGCAGGTTTCCCCTCGTTGAACGGTCGGTCCCCAACCCACGCAAAGGAACGTCATGAAGAAGTGTCCCCCGCATCGTCTCTTCACCCTGATCGAACTCCTGGTGGTGATCGCGATTATCGCCATTCTGGCCTCCATGCTCCTGCCTGCCCTCCAACAGGCCCGGGCCAAGGCGCGGACGATCAAGTGCGCCGGCAACATGAAGCAACTGGGGTTGGCCCTGTTCATGTACGCGGATGACAACAAGGAAAAGTACCACATGCACCGGGGCAACCCGACTGCCTACACCGACTGGTACTGGCAGGACCTGCTGCTGCAGTACGTGGGGAACAGCGAGGAGATCTTCCAGTGCCCCTCCAATACCCGGGGCCTGACCCGGGCCAATTCGGCCACCGTGGGCACGCACTACGGCTGGAACTGGCGGGAGCTTGGCTCCGATAGCTGGAGCCGGTCCATGGGGCAGATCACCCAGCCCTCCGCCACCATCGCCTATGGCGACAGCAATAGCTGGGTGATCTCCTGGTTCGAAAAGAACTACCACCCCGAGGACATCCACAGCGGCGGTCCCAACCTGACCTTCTGCGACGGCCACGTGGAGTGGAAGCGGCGCCAGGCGGTCTACACCGGCACCGACTCGACCGACGGCGTCAACGACTCCGCGTCCGCCGAGTATAGCTGGTACAACTTCGACAAGTAGTCGCCCCCCCGTTCTCGCCAGGCCCCCGTCCCCCCGTCCGTGGGGGGCGGGGGCTTGTCTTTTTCTCCCTCTTCCAGCGGTTCCGATATGGCCCTAAGCCACTGGGGAAAAAGAGGCTAGCTCCCCTTTGGTCCCACAATATGCTGGCGGGTTTCCCGTTTCCTGAACAGGCCAATGGGATTCCGGATGGGGTCCCGGTCTGCAACCCACGTGTCCGCCAAGCGAAAGAACATCCATGAAAAACCGTCTGGGGCGTCGTTCCTTCACCTTGATCGAACTGCTGGTGGTGATCGCGATCATTGCCATCCTGGCGTCCATGCTTCTCCCCGCCCTCCAGCAGGCTCGCGCCAAAGCCCGCCAGATCAAGTGTACCGGCAACCTGAAGCAGATCGGGCTGGCCCTGTTCATGTATTCCGACGACTACAACGGCATGCCTCACCAGTACCGCGACGCGGCGAGCACCTGGTCGTGGGCCGACCAGTTGCTGTCCTATGTGGGCGGCGAACCCGAAGTCTTCAACTGCGAATCCAACACCCGCACCCAAAGCCGGATCGGCGCGGCCACCAACGTGGGCACCGACTACGGCTGGAACTGGCGCGAGATGCAGCAGGGCAACTCCGCCGTGTCCCCCTATCCCCTGGCCACGGTAACCCAGCCCTCCGCCACCATCGCCTATGGCGACAGCAACAGCTACGTCATCTCCTGGTACGAGGCGGCCTTCCATCCCGAGGACATCCACAACGGCGGCCCGAACCTGACCTTCATCGATGGCCACGTGGACTGGATGCGGCGCGAGGCGATCTTCCTCGGCACCGACACGGTCGACGGCACCAACGACCTTACCTCCGCCCAGTACCTCTGGTTCAAGCGCCTCAAGTAGTCCCGCGCTCCGGCGGACTTGGCCGTAACGAAAAGAGCCCCGCGATGACACCATCGCGGGGCTCTTGCGTTGCGGGGATTCGGCTAGAAGCCGGTGCCGCGGCGGACGCGGTCGAGGACGGCGTAGGTGCGGCGGGCGCTCTGGGGCTGAACCAGGAGCGGGGCACCGCTGCGGATGCCGTCGTAGAGGTTGTCGTAGTAGGTGGGGTAGGTGCCGGTGGGCTTGACGGGTTCCTCGATCTCCTGCCACGGAATCTGGTCCGGGCCGGGGATGACGCCGTACTGGCGACCGATGGCGTAGGGGAGGTCGTTGGCGGTGACGGGGGCGAGCTGGGCGGGATCGAAGACCTTCAGCTTCGCGGTGTTGCCGTTGATCCAGAGGGAGCCGCTGGTGCCCAGAACCACCCAGTTCGGGGTGGGGGCGGCGTTGACGCTGGTCATCTCGACGTCGGCCACCAGGCCGTTGTCGTCGCGTAGCAGGGCCACGAGATCGTCCTCGGCGTCACCGGGGTTCAGGTAGCGGTTCACGTCGCTCCAGACGTCGGTCACGGGGCCGGTCATGAGCTGGAGGACCTGGTCGACGAGGTGGACGCCCCAGTTGCCGATCATGCCGCCGCCGTACTTGAGGAGGGTCTGCCAGTCGTTGCGGCGGCCGAAGCCGACCACGGACCGGCGGATGCGGAAGACCTTGCCCAGCACACCGCTCTCGATCTTCTCCTTGACGTAGAGGAAGTCGGGGTCGAGCCGCCGGTTGTGGTGCATGGTGAGCACCTTGCCAGCCTGCTCGGCGGCGGCGATCATGGCGTCGATGCCACGGGCGCTGAGGGCGGAGGGCTTTTCGCAGAGGACGTTCTTGCCAGCCTTGAGGGCCTTAATGGCCATGGCCTGGTGGAACTTGGTGGGCGTGGCGACCACGACCAGCTCGACGTTCGGGTCCTTCAGCATGGCACCGAAGGTGGCGTAGGCGGCGCAGCCGACCTCGGCCTTCACCTCGTTGCGGCGTTCCTTCTCGGTGTCGCATACGGCGACCAGCTCGAACCCGCCATGCTTGCGGATGATCTGGGCGTGATGGCACCAGCCGATGCGGCCGAGGCCGACGATGCCGACCCGGATCGGTTGCTCGAAGACGCGGTCGCCCGCACCTAGGTCGAGGATGGGATTGCCTGCGGGACTCTCGGCTTTCTTGGCGGTCATGGTCGACTCCTGGACAACATTACACACGCGAAGACGGCACAAAAGCCCAAAACATAAGGCATGGCGGGCGAAAGTCGAAGGCGAATTGGTTCTTGGTCAGTGGTCGGTGGTCAGTGGCGGTAGCGCAGGCGTCCCGCCTGCCCGGCCGCCGCCCCCTCTGTAGCGCAGGCGTCCCTCACACGGAGTTTCAAGCCGCTGGTGTTAGTATTCGTGTTAATAGGGGGGGACGGGGGGATTCCCTTCCCCTGTTGACATGTGGGCAACTCCTTTGTTCAGGCCATGTAGATCGCGGAGAGTGGAGCCAACCGGCAATCGTCCCTGCATTTCAGGCGGTCGGTGTGCCGCATCCATACCTTGTTGGCCGTGTCGGG
>QKCY01000118.1 GCA_003245525.1 Victivallales bacterium
CATCTGGGTTTCTGGGTGGCTTCGGAGCTGGGACCGACCCCCGACTGGCAGTCCTTCGAGTACGAACTGCCCCTGCCAGAGAACGCGGCGAAGATGGGACTGGCCCTCTATTCCCGTCAAGGCGGGGCCACCTGGTACGACGACATCGCCGTGATCGGCACCCCCTCCGCCGTGGCCAGCCAGACCACACCAGTCCTCGATGGCCGTTTGGACGAGCCCTGCTACGCCCGGGAACGGGCGATCACCGATTTCGTCGTTCATACGGGCCAGAAACTGCCCACGGCGAAGACGCGCGCCTGGCTGACGAACGACGCCGAGAACCTCTACGTCGCCTTCTCCTGCCCCTTCCCTGCCGGTCGCGAACTCAAGCTCGACGCCACCGAACGGGATGGCCGGAGCTGGCTGGACGAGAGCATCGAGGTCTTCCTTGACCCGGGACACACCCATAGCGACTACGTGCAGTTCTGCGTCAACGCCGCTGGCATGGTGCGGGATTCCCATGGCCAGGATGCGGCCTGGAACTGCCCGGTCAGGGTCGCCACCCGCCGGGAGGCGGACCGCTGGACCCTGGAGATGGCCATTCCCTTCGCCAACCTGGACCTGCCCCTTTCGGTCGGCCCGGTCTGGGGGATCAATCTGGTCCGCAACGACCGCTGCAACGGGGAGACGAGCACCTGGTCTCTCGGTGGCTTCCACCAACCGGGACGGTTTGGGAATGTCCGGCTGGAGGCGAACTTCGCGCCCTTCCTGGCCCCCGCCTTCGCCGCCGCCGCCACGGCGGAACGGCAGGCTGTCGCCCGTCTCCGGGACGAACTCCGAACCAGCGGTCTCTCCGCCCCGGCCCTGGCCCAGGCCGAAGCCAGCCTGGCCCGGGCGGACGGCGAGGTGGTGGAACTGAACCGCCAAGTGGCGGCGGGAATCACGGACAATGCCCAGTTGGCAACAGCCCAGCAGCGGCTTGCCCAGATCCGCGCCCAATGTACCGAGGCGCGCAACCAAGCGGCCTGGCAGGCCCTCGCGCCCGCTGCCGGCCTGCCCTTTGCCATGGCCCTCGCCGACTCCTGCCGCAAGGTGTTGCCGGAGGACGACCTCGCGGGTCTGCCGATCCGCACCCGCATCCAGTTGGCCGCAGCCCGCGACGAAACGGAGTCCTGCCAGATCGTGGTCCGCGCCGGAGACCAGCCCGTCCAAGTGGAACTGGCGGCCCCTCCTCTGGTTGGCCCCGGTGGTTCCTTGGCCCTCCGTTGGCATCCCGTGGAATGGGTGACCACCGGAAAACCCCGCGGCTACACGCCCCGCGCGGTCGGGCGCTGGCCCGATGTGCTCTTCCCGCCCGGCCCCATGACCGTGCCCGCCCGCGAGATCAAGACCTTGTGGCTCGGCGTGGACGTGCCACCGGAGGCCATGCCGGGTACCTATCGCGGCACCGTCTCGGTCACCGATGGCAAAGCCAGCATACCCATTCCCGTCGAACTGCGGGTGCGTTCCTTCCGCCTGCCCCGGCCGGGAACCCTGGCCTGTCCCTTCGGCATCTATGCCAATGTCCTCTCCAACTGGTATTTCGGCACCGGCGACTACGCGAAGCACCTCACTCCGGCCCAGTACGCCGTCTGGTGCGAGTTTCTCGGCCGCTACCGGCTCAGCCCCAAGAACGTGGCCAACGAGTTCCTGGTCACGACTCCGGAAGGGGAGACCCAGGCCGACGCCCTGGCAACCACCCTCAAGCCCTATGTAGACACCCTCTTCCCCCCCTCCTCCTACTGCATGTACCGCCTGCCCTGTCCCCGGAATTGGCAGGACGGCACCACCACCGACGACCCCGAGGTCCAGATGGCGCGTCTGCGCGCCAAGCGCGACGCGTTCCTGCGGCAGGGCCTGCCCGCCAGCGCCTATGTCTACGGCATCGACGAACCGGCCCCGCAGGGGTATCCCTTCGTCCGTTCCATCTACGAGCGGGTCCGCCAAGCCGCTCCCGACTTCCCCATCATGCAGACGGTGAACCAGAACATCCCCAAGGAACTGGTGGGAACAGTGGATATCTGGTGCCCCCTCAGCGCCCGCTACAGCGAGGGTGCGGATTTCTACGATGAACGCCTTGCCGCTGGCGACCGGCTGTGGCTCTACGTCTGCTGCGGCCCCAAGCCGCCCTACGCCAACTTCTTCGTGGACCAGGAAGGAGCCGCCCACCGCACGCTCTTCTGGCAGACCTGGCAGGCCAGGGCCACCGGGTTGCTCTACTGGTGCGTGCTCTACTGGAACGGCATGCCGGGAGCCCAGGCCGAGACGCACTTCCCGGACGCGCTGCCCGACTTTGCCAAGGACATCAAGACCTACCCGCAGTTCGGCGTCAACGGCGACGGGATTCTGGTCTGGCCCGGCCCCGACCTCACCCCCTGGCCCTCGTTGCGGCTGGAGATCGTGCGCGACGGCATCGAGGACTACGAGTACCTCGCCCTGCTCCAGCGCTGCATCCAGGCGGCCAGCGTCCGCCAGGATATCCCCGGCGAGCTCCTCGACCAGGCCAGCGCCCTGCTCGACGTCCCCCCTGAGATCTCCCGGACCATGCAGAACTACACGCTTGCCGCCGATCCCATCCTCGCCCGCCGGAACCAGATTGGGGACATCATCGAGGCCCTGATCCAGAGACTCGGCGGCGAGCCACCCCCACCGTAGCGCAGGCGACGAGCCTGCGCCTGGGAGTGGAGGGCAGGGCTTACTCCAGCGTGGCGTGGGTCACCCGGAGGATGCGGATCTGGCGGTCGTCCAAGGGCACGGTAACCCGGCTGCCGCGCTTCGGGAGAGACGCGGATAGCTCCCGTCCGCGCAGATCGACGAGCCGGGCGCGGGCTACGGGCCAGGCGAAGGTCACCGTCGCCGCCGTACCCTCGTCGCCGTTCTCCACCAGGTTGACCTCGGTCTCGTCGCCGACACGGCGCACCGACAGCACCCGCACATGGCGGGGCCACACGGCCAGCAGGGGAGTTCCGTCGCGCGCCACCGTCTCGGCATAGCGGGCCACGACCGGCTGACGGGCCTCGTCCACCCGTTCGTCGAGCAGAGGCTCATCGGCGGCAGACGCGCCCAGCCACAGCACGTGGCGCGCCTGGAAACGCCCAGCCCCGGCAAGCACCGTCCGGCTCACCCAGCCATCGTGCGCCGGTTCGCAGGCCCTGGCCAACAGGTGCTCCAACCGCCCTTCGCCTTCCCGCCGCAGCCAATAGCGGTCGCCATCAAGGACCAGCAGAGCCACCGGGGTTCCTGCAACCGCATACCGGGCCCAGTCACGCGCATGGAACACGCCGGGAAGCAGCCGCTCGATCACCCGGTCCCCGCTTCCCCCCGGCGAGTAGTGGGTACCACTCAGGTCGCGGTCCTCCACTCCGAAAGGAATGGAGACCCGCAACCCCGCCTCGTCCGGACACGGCAGGGCCAGGGCGAACATGCAGGTGTCCACCCCATGGTCGATCTCGGT
>QKCY01000232.1 GCA_003245525.1 Victivallales bacterium
ATGCAATCGTGATCTTCATCTGACGGACTCCTGCTGTTCGTTGGACCAATGCCTGGCTCTCGTTAGGTCACCAGGGCTTGTCCTGAACTGTAGGGGTCCGTTCCCGTATCGAGACTCGTACTACGGTATGGTCCCGCCTGCCGCCGGGGATGGTTGGCGCCCGTAGCGCAGGCGTCCCGCCTGCCGCCATGCGTGGGCAGAAAGGGCTTGGTTTGATCGGGTGTCAGTCCCGTCCCCCTGTCCACAACGTCCACCAAGTCCACCTCTTCGCCTCCCCCCCCGGCGACACCCCGTCCACTCCGTCCACCAAGTCCACATTCGCGCTTCCCCGTTCCCGGACCATATTCCACCATTCCACCATTCCACCATTCCACCATTCCTCTTTCCCTATGAGCTCTTCCGGTCGCAGTGTTCGTATGGATTGCCCGGTCCTGGACCAGGCTCTGATCCTCCCCCGTCCGCCGTTTTCCATCCGTGCCTACGAGCCGGGCGACGAGGCGGCGTGGCTGGATATCCACCGCGAAGCGGATGTCTACAACGTCTTTCGGCTGGAGACGTTCCGGCAGCAGTTCGGGGAGGATCGCGAGGTGCTGCATCAGCGCCAAGCCTACCTGCTCGACGGCGAGGGTTGCCCTATCGGCACCGCCACGGCCTGGTTCCAGCCCGAGGATTCCACGCTGGGACGCATCCATTGGGTGGCGATTCGCCCGGTCTATCAGGGAGTTGGCCTGGCCAAGCCTCTGCTGGCCTGGGTCTGCGACCGGTTGCGCGAGCTCGGGCACACTCGCGCGTACCTCACCACCAGCACCGCCCGCGTGCCTGCCATCTGCCTCTATTTCGGACTCGGCTTCCGCCCCTGCCTGGAAGGCACCGGTCGCCAGCTCGACTGGCGGGATTTCCTGGTCCGCGCCCAAGACGAGCCCCGTGCCACCGCCGTTCGTGCCTACCTGGCGGCAACTCTGGACGGCCAGGCCGGCTAGGCTATGCTACCGCCCTGCGTTTCGCGTGTTTCCCGCACGTTTCCATTCAGACGAGGAAAGCAGTCATGAGCCAGAAAATGAAGATCGGGATCATCGGATCGGGTACCATCGGCTCTGTCCACGCCGACGCCTACAAGAAGGTGGCCGACGCGGATCTGGTCGCCATGTGCGACATCCTGCCGGACCGCCTGGCCGAGAAGGCCAAGCGCCACGGCGTGCCCCTCCAGTACACGGACTACCACGAACTGCTGGCCAACCCCGAGATCGAGGGCGTCAGCATCTGCGTGCCCAACCGCCTGCACGCGCCCATTGCCATCGACGCCTTCAAGGCGGGCAAGCACGTCATGCTGGAGAAGCCCATGGCCTTGAGCGCGGCCCAAGGCAAAGACATCTGTGCGGCCCGCGACGCGGCTGGCAAGGTCCTCCAGATGGGTATGGTCCGCCGCCAGGGCGCCGATTCGGAAGTGGTCAAGAAGGCCATCGACGACGGCAAGCTCGGCGAGATCTACCAGATCCGCATCCGCCTGATCCGGCGGCGCGGCATCCCCGGCATGGGCGGCTGGTTCACCACCAAGGAGGAATCCGGCGGTGGCGGCCTGATCGACATCGGCGTCCACTTCTTCGACCTCGCCATGTGGACCACCGGCCTCTGGAACCCCACCCGGGTCAGCGCCAGAACCTACGCCAAGTTCGGCTCGCCCATGCAGGACTACCACTACATCAGCATGTGGGCCGGTCCGCCGAACTACGAAGGCACCTTCAACGTGGACGACTACGCCGCGGGCATGGTCCGCTTCGGCGACCAAGCCACCCTCAGCTTCGAGGTCGCCTGGGCTGCCAACGCCAACGACGAGCAGATGCTGGAGATCCTCGGCACCAAGGGCGGCCTGAAGGTCGGCAGCGACACCATCCTCCTCACCGAGGTGGACAGTCTGCTGGCCGACATCAAGCTCAACTTCGACAACAAGGCCGACGGCTTCGCCAAGGAACTCACCAAGTTCGTGGCCGCCGCCCAGGGCAAGGGCGAGCCCGCCGCCACCGGCGAGCAGGGCGTGATTGCCATGCAGCTCATCGACGCCATCTACAAGTCATCTGCGCTCAACCAGGAAGTCGCGGTCGGCGAGTAGCACGCCATCCCAGGAACGCCGATCCCCTGACCGGCAATGCCAGGCGTGGGAGGGAGGAAGACCGCCAATCGGGAGATTGGCGGTCCGGGTGGCATGTGCTGCCGTAGGGAACGCCGATCTCCTGATCGGCAATGCCAGGCGCGGGAAGGGAAAGCCGCCAATCGGGAGATTGGCGTTCCGGGTGGCATGTGCTGCCGTGGGGAACGCCGATCTCCTGATCGGCAATGCCAGGCGTGGGAGGGAGGAAGACCGCCAATCGGGAGATTGGCGTTCCGGGTTGGGGACTTGCTAGAAGATGGGCAGGAGTTGGGCTTCGAAGCCCAGCTCCTGCTTCACCAGGCTGACGTCGTAGACGCCCTTGTACTCGTTGCCGGGCTGTTCGAAGTAGCTGACGTCTACCGCGTCGCCGTACCAGTTGCGGATCACCTCGGCCGTGGGGGCGCTGGCCCAGACCTTGGGGCCGGCGGTGTTCATGATCCGCACGCCCGGCTGATAGGGGGCCTCGGCCGCCAGGGTGAAGGCGCGGACGGCGTCGGTCAGCATCATGATGGTGATGCTGCCCAAGGACCACTGGCCCAGCGGACGCAGGCCGCCGACCTTGCTCTGGTTCTCGTCCGGGATCACCGTGGACAGGCGCAGGTTGATGACGTCCAGCGCCTCGTTCTGCCGCCACATGTACTTGGTGACCTCCTCCATCAGGAACTTCGAGAGGCCGTAGCCGTCGCGGTCGAGGCAGGGATGCTCGTCGGGGATGGGAAGTTGCAGCGGACGGAACTTCGGGCTCTGGAAGCCGATGGCCGCGATGGAGCTGGCGTTGACGAACTTCTTGCAGCCCCGGTCGGCCAGATAGCGCATCAGCTTGCGCGTGCCTTCCACATTGACCAGCACCCCGTCCTCCTCCCGGCAGCCGCCCGTGACCGCCGCCAGGTGAACCACCACGTCGATGTTCAGCTTGTCGAGCTGCCGCAGATCCTCGAAGGAGGAGAAGATCCCGCGGCACTCCTTCGCTCCCTCGATCTTGGAAGGCTTGCGGGAGATGCACACCACCTCGTGCTTGCCGTCCTTCACCAACGACCGCGCCAACGCGCCGCCGATCAGACCACTCGTACCCGTAACCAGAATCGTTGCCATCGTTCGCTATCGCTCCATGTGTGATTTCAGATTGGCCATTCCCTCTCCCATCCGTCCTATGAGTCCCATCGGTCCCATAGGTCACATCTCCCCTACTCCCAGTCGATCACCGCGCCCACGACTTCCTTGTCGAGGCCATGGTTGAGTTGGTCGTAGAAGGTGGCGCAGTCGGCGGCCTTGACGCGGTGGGTGATGACCGGACCCCAGTCGAGGGCGCCGAGGGCGAGATT
>QKCY01000406.1 GCA_003245525.1 Victivallales bacterium
CCACCATCAGATCGCCGTCCCGACGCCAGACCGTGAATTCCAGCATCCCCCGGCCGACCGCGCCTAGCAAGAGGGTCATGGCGTACCAGACATGCAGGGGATCGTCCCCGTCATCGGTAACCGGTTGGGACGCGACCGCCTCCCGCAGCTTGCGCCACGAGGGAAAGCCATGCTCGCGAGCGATGACACATTGCGCCTGGGCGAGCTTCAAACCGGGCTGGTCAAGGGCACCCAGGCAGTCGCGGACCCGGGCCTGGGCAGACATCTCCCCGGCAGCAAGAGCGCGCTGGAGATCGCGGGCCTGATGACGGAGGTGATCGAGCGACGGACGGGCGGGCAGAGGGGACGACATAGCCATTCTCCTTTCGTATGCGCCTGGTGTCCGCATCGACAGGCAGAAAGAAGAAGGAAGCCGTAGAGATTCGGGACAAAGGGTGGACTTCTGTCCTTTGCGCGGACCGGCAGCGCCCCATTGCGCGATGGCAATACATAGAGGGGAAACGCGGCAAAGTCAAGCAAGGCAGCGACTCCCTGGCGGAGAACCGCGCCGGTCCATAGTCGGCGATAGAACAAGACTTGATCGGATTGAGCAAGAGGGCTATTCTCCCCTCTGGGAACGAACCCGCTCTGGGAGGACCCTATGGAAGAGAAGCAACTCCGCCTCAGTCCCAGGCCCTTCTGGCTGACGGTAGCCGCGCTCTTTGTCGCCGGCCTTGCGTGCATCACGCTGCTCCTCGGCAATGCCCCGCTGTTCCGGGGTGAAGCTCCGGCGATGGCGGCGGTCTGTCTCCTAGTCGTGGCCGTCGCCGCCGTGGCGGGAGCCTTTGTCATCTGCGGCGTGGCGGAGACGCTCCGTGGGTTCCGTTCGGGACAACTGCAGGGCAGAGATCTCGTTTTCCCGGTCGTCCTCCTGGTCGCCCTGATTGCCCTGTTCGTGGGAGAAGCCTGGCTCCCGAAGGTGGCAAGAGGCGTCGAACTCGGTCTCTTGCTTCTCTGGGCGGTTCTGGAGCTGCGCCGTGGTCGGCGGTCCGCGAAGAACGCAGGCGGAGCGAGACTGGCATCTGCCTGCCCGCCTGCCAAGCCCGAGGCTTGCCCCAGAACCGGCGGGACCGCTTCACCGAAATAGGTCCCGCTAGCGCAGAATCCGCATCGATTGGCGAGCTCTTTGCTTGCGCGGGCTCCGCGTGTACAATTCAGGTAGCGTATCGACGAGAGTTTGCTGAGCACCCCTTCCTTGCGTCTGTTCCGCGCTATGGCTTCCGGGTGGTGTTGCCACCGCGTGGACCAGGGGTTCGTGGTTCTTCCGTGCCCTAGAACGGAACAGGACACGAGCCCAGTCCGCAAGTCCCTGTCCTGCCACCAGAGGTCGCGTAGGTCATGGTCTGGAGCCCGGTGTCCCGCCATCTGGGAGAGTCTGCGTGTCGGCGTCGGAGGACAGTGCATGGCCCCCCGGACTGGCGGGCCAGCCGGGTTCCTCGCGCCGTCGAGTAGTTACCTCCCCGATTCCCCTCTTGTTCCCCAAGTTCAACCTCCGGTGTCCCTGATCGGCCGCCACTTCGGGTGCCCGACCAGAACCGGTACCATAGGATGGTCCCTATGAAAGTGCCTTGCCTACCGCGCGTGACGTCCCAATCGTGCCATCGGGTGACCCGTTTGGGGGCCCAGATCCCGATCGCTCTCGCCATGGTATTCCTGATGGTGCTGGCCGCACGGGCCCAGAACGCCCTCCTCACGCTAGGGACCTTGGGTGGCGAGCAGGCCCGGGCCACGGGAGTCTCCGCCGATGGCAGCATCGTCGTCGGTCGAAGCCAGTTCAGCCTCGATTCGCCGTACGCAGAACACGCCTTTGTGTGGTCGAACGGCAGCATGCTCGACATCGGGACCTTGGGTGGCGACACCTCGCGCGCCTTTGGCGTGTCGGCCAATGGCAATGTCGTAGTCGGGTACAGCCAGAACGAGGACGGTGACGAGCGTGCCTTCCGGTGGTCGCCAGGGGGAACCATGGAGGACCTCGAGACGCTAGGCGGGTCGAAGTCCAACGCCTATGCCGCCTCGGCGGATGGCGGGACCATCGTCGGGATGTCCGAAATGGCCGGCGGGGGTTACCACGCCTTCCGGTGGATCAGCGGCTTCGGCATGCAGGATATCGGCACGCTGGGAGGGACGAGTGCCACCGCCCTGGCGGTATCTGCGGATGGTGAAGTGGTGGCGGGCTACTCCTCGCTGGCGGGAGACTCCACCGTCCGGGCCTTCCGGTGGACCTCGGCAACGGACATGGAGGACCTGGGTACCCTTGGCGGCACCAACTCCTATGCCTATGGCATCTCCGGCGACGGCTCCTTGGTGGTCGGCAATGGCCAATTGGGGTCCGGGGAATACCACGCCTTCCGGTGGACCGAAGGAACAACTGGCTTGGTGGATCTGGGGACCCTCGGGGGAACGAGCTCCTCCGCAGCAGCGATCTCGTCCGATGGCACCGTGATAGTCGGGGGATCTCAGATTGAGGGCAATAGCGCGTGGCGGGCGTACCGCTGGACCAGCGACACCGGCATGCAGACCGTGGAGGACTGGCTGCGGGCCAACGGGGTTGTCGTTCCGGAAGACATCACCTTCGCTGCGGATGCGACCAACAGCGACGGCAGCGTGGTGGTGGGGATTCTGACGAGCAACCTGCCCTTCATCGCCCGCGTTGCCGGCGGTAGCGGCAGCGGCGAGGGGGAAGGCGGCGGAACCACCAGCGGGATGATCACGGTCCAGGACACGCAGCAGAGCCTGGGCGCGGCCGGTGCCAGCGGCAACTCCCTGCTCGCGATGGGCGGCACCGTGATTCACGGGGCCCACAGCCGCCCCTTGTCACGGCGCGCCGAAGTCGGCCACAACACCGCCTGGGTGGCCGGTGACTGGGGACCGGACGACCATGGCTCGCGCTCCGGGACCCTGGGACTGGCCGAAGTCGGCATTGGCCGGAGCTTCGAACGGCTCCAGTTGAACCTGGCCGTCGGCCATGCGTGGGCCCGGCAGGAATCCCCGCTGAACGGTCGCGCCGAGATGAATGGCGAATACCTCCTGCTCGAAGCCCTGATTCCAGTCGGCGGACCCTTGTGGCTCACCTTGGGTGGCTATGGCTACCTGGGCGAAACCGAACTGCGCCGCGGCTACCTCAACGCGGGCCTGCCGGATTCCTCTTCGGGCGATCCGGATGTCACTGGTTGGGGCGTGCGCGCCAGACTGGACTGGGACAAGGCCCTCGTCGTCGCCAAGACCGACCTGTCTCCGTACCTTGACTTCAGCTACGCCGAGGCCAAGCTGGATGCCTATACGGAGACGGGCGGCTCTTTCCCGGCCCGGTTCGACTCGCGGACGGACCACTCCACCGAGGTCCGCCTGGGCGTGACTGCGGTCCGCCCGATACCCGGCGACTTCCGCCTGCTCGGCATCGCGGAGGCGGCGCACCGCTTCGAGCGTGAAGGGGAAGACGTCTCGGGCGAAGTGATTGGGCTGTTCGGCTTCGACTTCGCCGGAGCGGGACGCAAGCAGGACTGGCTGCGCGGCGGGATCGGTCTGGAGCACAGCCTCGCAGGCGGCGTCGTCTCGCTGATGTTGAACGCGACCACCGAAGGGGGCGCTCCCAGCCAGTGGCTAGCCCTGAACTGGCAGATGGCATTCTGACCACCGGGCGGGACGGCAACGGCAACAGGCAGCGCCCTCCCACCGGATCCGCAATGGCCTTCTGTCCAGAGGGCCATTGCGGGATGGGGGGAGATGCCTGCGCTGCGGGAACCAAAGGCCCTTTGGCCTTGTCGTTGCGGAACGAGTTGCCGATTGCTCGGGATGCTGTATAGTGCCGGAAACACCGCTTGCACGATATGGACAAAGGATGGACACTCGTGCGTCTTCTTGGGACCATGACCATTATTATTACAGGCTCGGAGGCTTGCCTTCGGGTGTAGGTGTCCATATCCTCGATTTGGCCCTTCCCGCCGGCAACAGCGGGAAGGGTTTTTTTTTCGTCTCCCCCATCGTCTCCCTCTAGGACGCAACAGGGCTTCAGTATGAGAAACGTGAACATCGGAATCATCGGGTTCGGCACCGTCGGTGCTGGCGTGGTCGAGTGTCTCCTCCGGAACGGCAATCTGATCGCCGAGCGGACCGGGCTCCAGCCGGTCATCGCCCGCATTGCCGACCTGGACATCACCACCGACCGCGGGGTCGTGCCGCCCGAGGGTACGCTCACCACCGATGTGGCGGAGGTGCTGGACAATCCCGACATCGACGTGGTCGTCGAGCTGGTCGGCGGCACCGGCATCGCCAAACAGTTCGTGCTGCGCGCCCTGGCCAACGGCAAGCCGGTGGTCACCGCCAACAAGGCCCTGCTGGCCAGCCACGGGGCGGAGATCTTCGCCGCCGCCAGCGAGTCGTCGGCGGACGTCTACTACGAGGCCAGCGTGGGCGGCGGCATCCCCTGCATCAAGGCCCTGCGCGAAGGCCTGGTCGCCAACCGCATGGTGGAGATCGTCGGCATCCTCAACGGCACCTGCAACTACATCCTCACCTGCATGGAGCAGGACAAGGCGGACTTCGAGAAGGTGCTGGCCGAGGCCCAGGCGGCCGGCTATGCCGAGGCCGATCCGAGCTTCGACGTGGACGGCATCGACACCGCCCACAAGGCGGCCATCCTCGCCTCCCTCGGCTACGGCAAGTGGTTCGGGACCGACCCGATCCACGTGGAAGGCATCCGCAAGGTCACGCTCCAGGACATCGAGTATGCGGCCGAGCTGGGCTACCGGATCAAGCTCCTGGCCATTATCAAGGGGGACGACGGTGCCGTGCAGATGCGCGTACACCCGGCGCTGATTCCGGTCCGTAGCCTGCTCGGGCACGTCTCCGGCGTGTTCAACGCCGTGTGGGTGCGGGGCGACACGGTCGGCCAGACCATGTACTACGGCCGCGGGGCCGGGCGTTCGGCCACCGCCAGCGCCGTGGTGGCCGACATCGTGGACGTGGCCCGCAACCTGAAGAGCGATTCCCACTGGCGCGTGCCCGCCTTCCAGCCCCACAAGGGCTACAAGCGGATCGTCCCCATGAGCGAGGTCCGCACCCGCTACTACATCCGTCTCCAGGCCCTCGACCAGCCCGGCGTCCTCGCCCTGGTCACCGGCATCCTGGGCGAGCACCAGATCAGCATCGCCAGCGTGACCCAGAAGGAGACGAACCAGCCCTCCGTGCCCATGATCATTCTGACCCATCAGGCGACGGAGGCGATGATGCAGGATGCCCTGCGGCACATCGACGACCTGGACGAAATCGTCGCCCCGCCGGTCATCTTCCGCATCGAGGATCTGGACTAGACACACGGTTTTCCGACGCGACGCCAACGAAGGAGAGTTCCCATGGCGCCCCAAGTATACGTGTATGACACCACGCTGCGTGACGGCACGCAGGCCGAAGGAATCTCGTTCTCGGTGGCGGACAAGGTCCGCATCGCCGAAGAACTCGACCACTTCGGGGTCCACTACATCGAGGGTGGTTGGCCAGGCTCCAACCCGCGCGATATGGGCTTCTTCGAAGCCATGCGCGGCAAGCAGCTCCGGCACGCCAAGCTGACCGCCTTCGGCAGCACCCGCCGCAACAGCAACACCGCCGAACAGGACGCCAACCTGCTCAAACTGCTCGAGTCCGAGACCCCGGCTGTCGCCATCTTCGGCAAGAGTTGGCTGCTGCACGTCCACGACGTGCTCCGGGTCTCCCCGGACGACAATCTGCGCATGATCGCCGACTCCTGCCGGTTCCTGGCCGACCAGGGTCGGGAGGTGGTGTTCGATGCCGAGCACTTCCTGGACGGCTACATGGATTCGCCCGACTACGCGCTGGCCGTGCTGAAGACGGCGGCGGAGAACGGGGCCTCCACGGTCGTGCTGTGCGATACCAACGGCGGTCGCCTGCCCCATGAGGTGATGGAGATCACCCGCGCCGTCCGCGCCGCCCTGCCCGAGGGCGTGCAAGTGGGCATCCACTGTCACAACGACTCCGGCTGCGGCGTGGCCAACTCCCTGGCCGCCGTGGTGGCCGGCGCCACCCATGTCCAGGGCACGATCAACGGCTTCGGCGAGCGCTGCGGCAATGCCGACCTGTGCGCGATCATCCCCGGTCTCCAGCTCAAGATGGGCCGCTCCTGCGTGCCCGCCGAGTCCATGGCGCACCTGCGCGAACTGAGCCATTTCGTCTGCGATCTGGCCAATGTGCGGGACAATATCCGCCAACCTTACGTGGGCCAGTGCGCCTTCGCCCACAAGGGCGGCATGCACGTCAACGCGGTGGCCAAGAACGCCAAGACCTTCGAGCACATCGAGCCCGAGACGGTGGGCAACCGCCGTCGCGTCCTCGTCTCCGATCTCTCCGGCGGCAGCAACATCCTGCTCAAGGCCGAGGAGCACCATATCTCCCTGGACGGCAAGGGCGAGGAAGTCCGCCAGATCCTCGACGAGTTGAAGCGCCTGGAAGCCGAGGGCTACGAGTTCGAGTCCGCCGACGCCTCCTTCAAGGTGCTCATGGACAAGCTGCTCAAACGGCACCGCAACTTCTTCGAGTTGGATGGCTTCCGGGTCATCATCGAGAAACGCGGGCCCGAGGAGCCCTGCCTGTCCGAAGCCACCATCAAGGTCAAGGTCGGCGGCGAGACCGAAATCACCGCCGCCGAAGGCGACGGCCCGGTCAACGCCCTCGACATCGCCCTGCGCAAGGTGCTGAAGCGCTTCTACCCCGAGGTGGAGGCCATGCAGCTCCGCGACTTCAAGGTGCGCATCCTGGACGGGGTCGGTGGCACGGGGGCCAAGACCCGGGTGCTCATCGAGTCCGGCGACGAGACCGGGACCTGGGGCACGGTGGGAGTCAGCGAGAACATCATCGAGGCGAGCTGGGAAGCCCTGCTCGACTCCATCGAGCATTTCCTCATCCAGACCCACGCGGACAAGTAGAAGCCTACGGTTTTCTCGCGGTCTCAGGCTTGAAACCGCGAGGAAATCGTGTAGTTTTGTGTCTCGCTGAAGCGGGCGTAGCTCAATGGTAGAGCGCTACCTTGCCAAGGTAGATGTTGACGGTTCGAGTCCGTTCGCCCGCTCCAACTTTCTTCCCGCCTTTTCGAAGCGGGCGTAGCTCAATGGTAGAGCGCTACCTTGCCAAGGTAGATGTTGACGGTTCGAGTCCGTTCGCCCGCTCCAACTCTTTCTTCTCGCTTCTTCCGAAGCGGGCGTAGCTCAATGGTAGAGCGCTACCTTGCCAAGGTAGATGTTGACGGTTCGAGTCCGTTCGCCCGCTCCAAGCTCCCTCTCCAGCCTCCGGGCTTGGTCATCTAGACAGGGAGCGCAAGATCGTAGACGATAGGCGGAATGCCTGTTGCCTTGGCGCTACCCATGCCAAGCCGAAGGTGGAGCCGACTCCACTCGGCGATCCGTGCAGCGGCAGGAACCCAGTACGACGCGCCCAGTCGCCGCATGGAAGCGGCTCCCACCTTGGGTTTGCCACGTCCCAGCGGGCGGCTTGAGTCCGGGGATCGGTCCAGTGTGGGACTGACTCTACGCGGCCACCCGGCCGGCATGGTCGCAGACAGGTAGTCGCGGGATCGACGAGCCCGCGATAGGGGCGGACAGCGCGGGCAAGGAACCGGCAGTCGGCAACCAAGACCCGCGCGCTCATCGACCGCGCGGCTACCCGGTCGACGTCACGCCACAATCGGGCGGTTTGACAAGCACAGGATAGGGTCCATCTTGGTTTGGCGGACATATCCTGTCCCCTTGACAGGGAGAGGGTGCAGACACCGGATAGAAACGAAAGGGAGCGGGGAATGGGACTTCTACTGCGCGTCATCGGCTACCTGGTCGGAGCGGTGTGCCTGCTGCAACTGGCCATTGGTATCGGGGGGCTTCTCAGCCTGCTAACCGGGAACCGGCTGGCGGGCCCCGTGGAGGTGCTTGTCGCCTTGGCCTCGGGAATCGTGCTGGGAGCACTGTCGGTGGTTCTGGTGCGCCGTTCGCATCCCGGAATGGGAACCGAGTCGGAGAGCACGAGGTAGGAACTCATTCCGTGTCGCGCTCAGGATGACCGCAATTGCCTTTGCGGCTGGGTTGGTGACGGTCGGTGCCATACGTGGAGGGGTCGCGGCCTCGCGACCTCGGCGCACAGCGCCGGAGACGCACTGCCCGTCCTGGAACGAACGCCTTGCGCGAGCCCTGCGCCGCAGTCTCCTGTTGGGCAAGGGGCGGGACGGGTGGTCCCGCTAGCGGGACCGCTCCACGACTGGGATATGCCCAGGGGGCGGGGGGATTCTGTCAGCGAGTCCAGCCGTCATGAATGCGAGATGGAATCAGTTCTACGCTCGGCAAGAGAAGACTGCCGGCAAGGATGCCGGCGCTCCCGGTGGGAAGACTGCCAGCGAGGGCGCTCCCGATCGGTTGCGTGGTCTGGGCGCCCGGAGTATGCTAGGTGGAAACTAGCAGGGAGCTTTCCGCATGTCGGCCGTTTCCCCGGATCTGACCCTTGCCATTTTGGGCGATACTTTTGGTGTAGCGACCTTCCCGGCTACCGCCCGGCGGATCTCCCCGCAGACGCGGGAACTGGCGGCGCGGGTCCTGGCGGGCGAGTATGGGCGGGACATGGCGAATGCCACGTTCGCCCTTTCGCCCGAAGAGGAGGCGCTGCCTCCCGAACTGCGCGCGGCGAAGGCGGTCCGGTTGATCGCGGAACAAGCTCCTCTGCGCCTCTGCCAGGAGGAGCTCCTGGCCGGGTCGGCCCCTCTGCTGGAAGCCACCTTCCACCAGAAGCCGGCGGCCAATGTGCGCAGCACCAGCCATACCACCATCGGGTTCGAGCGGGCGCTGCGCGAGGGGCTGAAGGGCTACCGCCAACGGCTCGCCGAACGTTGCCAACGGGATGATCTGGATGCCGACCAGCGGGTCTTTCTCCAGGCCATGGCCGACTGTCTGGACGCCATGGAGATCTGGCACCGCCGCCTGCTGGCGGGGCTGGCGGAACTTGGCCTAGCCGAGGTGAGCGCCCGGTTGGAGCGAGTGCCGGAGAATCCGCCCGAGACCTTCGGAGAGGCGGTCCAGGCGCTTTGGTTCCTCTGGGAGTTCCAGCGGCTCTGCGGCAACTGGTCGGGTCTGGGCCGGATGGACAAGATGCTCGGTCCCTACCTCGCCCGCGACCTCGCCGCGGGCCGCATCACCCTCGACGCGGCCCGCGAGTTGCTGGCCCATTTCTGGATCAAGGGGGCCGAGTGGATCGGAGCCAAGAACGGGCAGATCGGCAGCAGTGGCGATGCCCAGTTCTACCAGAACGTCATCCTGGGCGGCGTCGACGAGGCCGGGGAACCGGTACTGAACGAGGTTACCGACCTGGTTCTGGACATCGTCGAAGAACTGCACATCAGCGACTTCCCGGTCGCGGTGCGAGTCAACCGCCATACCCCTGCCCGCCTCTGGGGGCGCATTGCCGAGGTGCAACGGCTCGGGGGCGGCATCGTCTCGATCTACAACGACGACGTGGTGATCCCCGCCTTGGTCCAGTTCGGCTACCCCCTGGCCGAGGCCCGCGACTATACCAACGACGGCTGCTGGGAAGTGCTGATTCCTGGGCACACCGCCTTCTCCTACCGCCCCTTCGACCTTCTGCCCGCAGTCCAACGCGCTCTGGGGCTCGACCACGAGGGGGCGGCACCGGATTTTCCGGACTTCGCCTCGCTCTACGCCCGTTTCCAGACGGAGATGGGCCGCCTGCTGGAGGGAGTCTGGAACGAGTGCGCGAATTCCTTCCGCCAGGGCCAGCCCTCGCCGCTGCTGTCGCTCTTCGTGGAGGACTGCATCGAACGTGCCCGGCCCTACTACGGCCGGGGTGCCCGCTACAGTGTCCGCGCCCCCCACGCCGGGGGACTGCCCGACGCGGCCAACTCCCTGCACGCCGTCAAGACCCTCGTCTACGACCAGCATCGACTGTCGCTGGCCGGACTGGTGACGATTCTGCGGGCCGATTGGGCGGGACACGAGGAACTACGCCGGGAGGTTAGGCGCGACCTCACGCTGTACGGCAACAACGATCCCGACGCCGACGCCATGCTCCAGCGGGTCTATGATGACTACACGGCCCTCTGCGCCAGCCAACCCGAACGCGACGGCGTGCGCATGCCTGCCGGAATCAGCACCTTTGGTCGCGAAATCGAGTTCCGCGCCAACCGTACCGCCACCCCCTTCGGTGCCCGGCGGGGCGAGATCCTCGCCAGCAACATCTCCCCCACCCCGGGCACCGACCGCAAGGGACCCACGGCGGTCATCAACTCCGTCACCTCGGTGGATTTCACCCGCCTGCCCTGCGGCACGCCCCTTGACCTGAAACTGCATCCCAGCGCCGTCGCGGGCGAGGCCGGGGTCGCCGCCCTGGTGGGGCTGCTCCGTTCCTTCGTGGCGCGCGGCGGCTTCTACCTCCAGCTCGACGTGACCGATGCCGCCACGCTGCGCGACGCCCAACAACGGCCCGAGCTATACCCCAACCTCTCCGTGCGCGTCAGCGGCTGGTCGGCCCGTTTCACCACCCTCAGCCGCGACTGGCAGGAGATGATCATCCAGCGCACCGAACAACGCTTCCCCGGTCCGTGAGCCAGCATCCCGTAGCGCAGGCGTCTCGCCTGCCCTCCCTTCCCCCCATGCGCCAACCCCTCGTCCAACTCGTTTTCTATGTACCCGTGGACCATGCGGAGGCGGTGAAAGAGGCCATCTTCGCCGCCGGAGCCGGTCGGATCGGTGACTACGACCGTTGCTGCTGGCAGACCCTCGGCACCGGCCAGTTCCGGCCCCTGCCCGGCAGCCAGCCCTTCATCGGCAGCACCGGCACGGAAGAGCGCGTGCCCGAACTGCGGATTGAGCTGGTCGTCGCCGAGCCGGACTTCCCCGCCGTGCTGGCGGCCCTGCTCGCCGCCCATCCCTACGAGACCCCAGCCTATTCCTACTGGCCCATCAACCGCTGACTACTGCCGTTCGAGGCGGACGTCCAGCAACTGGTGGTTGGGATCGCCCAGGATCTGGATGGTCTGCTCGTAGGGCTTGTACCCCGCCGCTTCCACGCGGATCGTGCGGGGACCCCGCCGGGCATACACGATGGGCCGCTCGGGACTGATGTTGCCGATGAACTTGCCATCCAAGTACACATCGGCGGGCGGCGGCGGCGCACCAGTCGGGAAAAGCACGTTGATCTGGAGATTGCCCATTCTGGATTTGGAGACAGTGGAATCCGTCATGACGCACCCGGACAGCATGGCTAGTACGCCACAGGACACAGCCAGCAACAGAGCCTTCCTCATTGTCTCTCTCCTCGTGCTTGGTGGTTAGGGAGCCAGTTCCAGCGTGCCCACGCGCTCGCAGTTGGTGCTGTCGCCGTGCGTGGGACGCCACATCACCCAGTTGCCCGTGCCGCTACGCCGGACAGTCACGTTGGCCCGCAGGCGGTCGCCGGGCACGACGCCGAGCGGTTCGAGCAGGATCGTCCAGGTGCAAGTCCAGGCGTCGCCCACGACCTTGGCCTCGTAACTGGCCGCCTTGGCCAGTTCCGGGGCCTCGCGCTTGGAGCCATTGGCCAGTCTGAAGATAGTCGTCTCGCCGTTGGTGAAGCCGCGCAGGACGAAGGTGTCGGAATTGGCCCCGTCGGCAGCCCGCAGGGCCAGCTCGATCGCGTCGGAACCACCCCAGGTCGCGCCAAGATTGCGCTTCTTGGGCAAGGGCGTCGTCATGCTTACCCGCAGCACCTTGCCGTCGTGGCCCAGGCGCACCTGGGCCGGGGGCTCGACCAGGGCACCGTCGAAATCGCAGGAGAGCACCATGGCCTCGCTGCTGGGTTCGGCGCTCCGGGGCACCTTGAGGGTAGGATTGGGCTTCAGGTTGGCCTGTTTCTTCTGCGTCGCCGCGACACTGCCCGACTCCGGCAGCTTGACCAGATCCACCGTGTGCGCCACCGGCCAGGAGGCGCGGCGGGGGTCCGCATACAGTCCGATCTCGGCCACGGGAATGGGCTCGTAGCCGCAGGCCTTTACCGCTGCGGGGTCCTTGAAAACCAGGGCGACAGGCTTGCCGGTGGCATCCTTCTGGAGTTTGATCCAGTCCTTGTCCTGGTCGAAGACGAGGTTGTTCTCCACCGTCTGGAGATTGCGGGTGCCCTGGTGGATATCGTCCCAGTTACCGCCCGCGCTCACATTGCTGCGGAAGAGGTTGCGCTTGGGCACTCCCGGATCGTCGTTCATGATGTTGACCAGCTCGGGGTAGCGCTTGGCCCACAGCTCGTCCTGATAGGGCATCGCCCGGAGGTTCTTCCGCAGGGTGCCATTGGGATCGTCGGTCGCCTTCTTCTGCCAGCCCATGCCGCGATTGTCCAGATGGGCAGCCTTCCAGCAGCCGAGGAAGACATTGCCGATGACCTTGTTGTCGTCGCCGCCGCCGATGAAGACAGCGCGGGAACAATGCTCGAAGATGTTGCCCTGAATGGTATGGCCGCAGTGCTGGTCGTCGAGGTAGATGGTCATGCCGCCGAAGCCGGTGCCACCGACGATCTCGTGCCAGTAGTTGTAGCGGAGGATGTTGCCGCGCTGGGTCCAGTCGCGCCCCACGTAGTAGGCCCCGGCATCGCCGCTCTCGTAGACCGCGTTGTGGATCTCGTTGTACTCCACGACATGGTCGTTGCCGGGCGCGGAGAGGGCCATATGGGGACCGTGGTGGATCAGGTTGTGGGCGATACGGTTGCCGCAGCCGCTGACCGTGATCCCGGTCTTGTAGGTGCGCGCCCGGCGGGAGTAGTGGTGGACGTGGTTATTCTCCACGTTGTGATGGGCGGGAGTCAGGGTCTTGCGGTCGCCGCCGGACATGCTGATGCCGCCCTCGCCGGTGTCGTAGACATCGCACCCG
>QKCY01000599.1 GCA_003245525.1 Victivallales bacterium
TCTCTCCTCTGTAGGAAGGGCGGGTACACAGGCGCACGGCTTCCCGAACCGAGCCGGTCGCGACATCCACCCAGCGCAGGGGCGTGGAGCCGTCCGCGCGGGCCATGGGCTCGTGCTGATAGGCGTCGGTAAGGATGTAGCGACCATCTGGGTGCAGGGTGGGATGCCCGGACCCGAGAACGCCGGGGACCATTTCCCGGTAGTCGCTGCCGTCGTAGCGGGCCTGAACAAAGCGTAGTCCCTCGCGCCGGATGTTGAGATTCATCATGACGTGGTCGCCGTCGGGCTGCCAGTTGGGGTGATGCCCCCCCTTTTCGGCCCACTCGGTGTGGGGAATGGCCATCCGGGGCTCGCCGCCATCGGCGTTCAGGGTGACCACGCTGGGCCGGATGGCTCCCCCGGCACTGGGTTTCCAGCGGAGAACGAGCATGATCCGGGTTCCCTGGGGACTCCATTTGAGGTGGAATCCGTAGAAGTCGCCAGCGTCGGGATCGGGCAGACCAGGAATGCCCGCCACCAGATCGGCGAAGGAGACCAGCAGGCGCGACGTGCCGGTGCGGGTATCGGTCAGGTAGATGCCGTCGTCGCTGGCGGCACCGTGGTTGAGCGGCACGTGCTCGGGCGGAGCGACCACACCGTAGCCAGCCTGGGTGAGACCGGTCCGGAGCAGGCAGGGGCTGATCGCCTGGCCCCCATCGGGCGACACCATATATATAGTACCGTCCAGCCGCCGGGACTGGCCAGTCAATGGATCGAGGCACACGCCAAAGGGCCGCCAGTCGGCGGGGTCCATGTCGTTGAAGTAGAGTTGGGAGTCGTCGGCTCCCCATTGGGCCTGGGCACCGAGCTGGGTGTCCCAACCCCGGCTCTCCCATACCGCCCTGCCCTGCCCGGTCTGCAGATCGACCACCACCACCTCGGCCGACTCGCCGGGCACGGGCAGACGTTCCGGCTCGTAGCGGGTAATCGCGAGATAGCGTCCCGAAGGGCTGAGAGGAGAGGTGTCGAAGAAGCGATGGAAGGCTCCCGGCCAGGTCGGGGTCAGGTCCCAGACCGGCACCACAGGTTGGTACTCGGTATAGCGGGGAAAGCAACGGTCGAGCGTGGCGTGGTCCATGATGCCTCCGACTGGGCTGGGATGCCGCAACATAGCAGGGATCGCCACCATGCACACTGCGGGCGGACAGTTTGCGCCGCGGAATCGAGGACGCATAGTGAGAGATGAGGAATGGCGTGGACTGAGCACCAACCCAGGAATCCGCCAACGTGAAACGACTCTGTGCCATGACCATCGTCCTCGCTTCGCTCGCTGCTGCCGAACCGTACCTCGGGCTCGTGAACGCTGCGGGGGGAGTCCAGTTCACCCGGAAGAACCGGACGGAATTCAAGCTGGAACCGGGCCTGTTCGCGGCGGAATGGCGCGGCATGTCGGCCATTCCCTCCAAGACGACCTCGGACGATCCCGCCGTGGCCTTGGGCATGATCCGGGTGAGCGACCAGGCCGTGGTGGACACCAAGCTGCGGGCGACGGCGGCCGATGGGGCGCTCGATCTGCACTACACGCTCACTCCGCAGGCCGATATGAAGCTGAACAGCCTGCATGCATCCTTCAGTTTCCCCGAAGCCTTCCTGCGTGGGGCCACGTACACCATCGACGGTACCACCCAGGTGGTGCCCGACACTCTCGGTGCCCTGCACCTGTGGACCGGCGCGTCGGCCCGCAGCGTGCGGTTCGCCTGGCCGAACGGCGACTGGCTGGAGGTGGAGCTGCTGAACGAGGTGCCGGTGCTGTTCCAGGACAACCGTCAATGGGGCCCCTCCTTCGAGTTGCGGCTGGGACCACAGATGAGTTCGGCCCAGGCAGTGCCAGCCGGCAAGGCAACGGAGATCGGCCTGCGCGTCCGGGCCAAGGACGGCAGCCGGCTCGAATTCGACCGCCCGGTAACCATCCAGGCGGGCGAGGACTGGGTGCCCCTGGCGGTTGAGCTGGACATCGAGCCCGGTTCGGCCCTCGACTTCTCGAACCTCGGTCAGTTCGACGCCCCGGCCGGCAAGCATGGCTGGCTGCAGGCGCGCTCCGACGGGCAGTTCGCCTTCGCCCAGACGCCCCAGAAGGCCGAGCGCTTCTATGGCGTCAACTTCTGCTTTACCGCGCAGTACCTGGAGAAGGAACAGGCCGACCAACTGGCCGAGCGCCTGTACCGTCTGGGCTACAACGCTGTGCGGCTGCACCACTACGAGGCGACGCTGATCGACCGCAGACAGGGCAGCTCGATCCAACTGAATCCGGCCAAACTCGAGCAACTCGACTACTTCTTCGCGGCCCTCAAGCAGCGCGGCATCTACGTGACCACGGACTGCTACGTGTCCCGCCCCGTGCTCGCCAACGAGGTCTGGCCCGGCACCCCGGGCAACGTGGAGATGGACGAATTCAAGATGCTGGTGCCGGTGAACGAGCGGGCCTACGAGAACTGGGCCGGTTTCGTGCGCAATCTGCTGACCCATCGCAACCCCTATACCCAGATGCGCTATGCGGACGATCCGACACTGGCGTGGCTGTCGATGATCAACGAGGGGAACTTCGGCAACTTCATCCGTCGGCTTTCCGACCGGTCGCGCCCGGACTGGGAACGGGCCTGGGGGGTCTGGCTGAAGCAGCGCTACGGCACGGCCGAGGCGGTGGGCAAGGCCTGGGGCGTGGCTTTCGAGGGCGATCTGGCCGCACCGACGGCGAAACTGGCGAAATCCTTCACGGACGACAACCGGCAGAGCCGCGACTTCGCCGTGTTCCTGGCCGAGACGGAACGGACCATGTTCCGGCGCATGAAGCACTTCCTGCGCGAGGAGATCGGCACCCAGGCCCTGTTGACCAACATGAACGCCTGGACCAACACGCCGCAGACCGAGCTCGCGCGCGCGGAATACGACTATGTGGACGACCACTTCTATGTGGACCACCCCCAGTTCATCGAGAAGTCCTGGCGGCTGCCTTCGCGCTGCTCGAACACCAGCCCGGTGCTGGCCGGCGCTCCCGGCGGACGGGGCACGGCATTCACCCGCGTCTTTGGCAAGCCCTTCACCATCAGCGAGTACAACTACTCGGGCCCGGGCCGCTACCGGGGCGTGGGCGGCATCCTAACCGGCTGCATGGCGGCGGTGCAGGATTGGTCGGTGGTCTGGCGCTTTGCCTATAGCCACAACAGCGGCAATCTGTTCACTCCTGGTACGGCGGGGTATTTCGACCTCGCGACCGATCCGCTGAACCAAGCCGCCGAACGGGCCAGTCTGTGCCTCTTCCTGCGGGGCGACCTGGCTCCCGCGCCGCGCGCCGCCGCCATCACCTTCAATCCAGCGACGCTGGCCAGCGGTGAATCCCGTCAGGGCGGCTTGATCCCCGCCTGGGACGAGCTGGTGCCGGTGATCCAGGTGGGCAACTTCCTGGGCGACCGGAACACGAAGGTCCCGGCGGACATCGCGCTGCCGGCGACGGACTCGGCCCCGGCCGGAGCGCCGCTGGTGCTGGACGATCCCTATGGCAAGAGCGAGGGCGACGCGATCCTCGGCCAATTGCGCGACCGGGGCTGGCTGGCCCAGGGGAACCTCACCGATCTGGGGAAGAAGCGCGGGCAGAGCGCGAACAACCAGTTCCTGATGGATGGCGAGCGGGATATGATGATCCTGGATACCCCCCGTACCGCTGGCGGCTATGCCCCGGCGGGCGAGACGATCCACACGGGCGCCGCCGACTTCACGGTCGGAGGTACCGGCGCCACGGTCTGGGTCTCCAGCCTCGACGACAAGCCGCTGGGCGAGAGCCAGCGGCTGCTCGTGACCCATTTGACCGACCTGCAGAACACCGATGTGCGCTATGCCGAACGGAACCGCCAGACCTTGCTGGCCTGGGGCAAGCTGCCCCATCTGGTGCGGGTCGGCACGGCCCAGGTGGCCTTGCGGCGCGCCGATGGCAAGCTCCCGAAGGTCTACATGCTGGCGACCAGCGGCCGGCGGATCGGCGAACTGGCCGTCGCCAAAGACAAGAACGGAGCCCTGGTGCTCGATCTCTCCACGAAGGGCGAGCAAGGCGCGCAGATGATGTACGAGGTGGACTTCCGGTAGAAGAAGAGTGGACCACATCGTCCACTGAGTCCGCCACGTCCACTTATTGGCAGAGGGCCTCGTCCAGGATCTGCTGGAGGGGGCCCAGCTTCTCCGCCGTCATGGGGGGAGTTCCGGCGAAGGGGGAGATGCAGCCGAGTGCCTGCCATTTGCCGCACCCCATGGTGTGGTAGGGCAGCAACTCGGCTCGTTCGCAACAGGGATGCCCGGCTAGCAGAGCCGCGAGGGCGCGGACGTCCTCGGGGCGATCATTCCAGCCCGGCACGACCACTTGGCGAATCCAGGTTGGCTTACGGGCGCGGGCCGTATAGTCCAGGACCTCGCGCATGCCCCGTCCATCGACTCCGGTCAGCTCGCGGTAGCGGGCGGGATCGGCGTGCTTGACGTCGAGGATGACCAACTGGCAGACGCTCAGGGCGCGTTCCACGGCGGGAGACAGGGGAAGCCCCGCCGTATCCAGGGCGGTGTGAATGCCTTCGCTGGCGCAGACTGCGGCCAGTTCGGCCACGAACTCCGCCTGGAGCAGGGGCTCGCCGCCGGAGAAGGTCACCCCGCCCTGCTTGCCGAAGTAGGGACGGGAGCGGCGAATGCGCCGCATCACCTCGTCGGCTGTGGTCTCGGTGCCGCCGTGGACGTCCCAGGTGTCTGGATTGTGGCAGTAGCCGCACCGCAGCGGGCAGCCTTGGAGAAAAACGACCAGGCGCATGCCGGGACCGTCCAGGCCCCCGAGCGTCTCGTAGGAGTGGATGCGCCCGGTCGTCATCGGCTAGATCTTCTCGTGGAAAGTGCGCTGGATCACTTCTTCCTGCTGCGCCCGGTTCAGGGTGTGGAAGTTGACCGCGTACCCGGAAACCCGGATGGTGAGGTGCGGGTACTTCTCCGGATGCGCCATGGCGTCCACCAGATGGGCCCGGTTGAGGACGTTCACGTTGAGGTGGTGGGCCGCCTGGGAGAAGTAGCCGTCCAGAATCCCGACCAGATTGCCGACCCGTTCCTCGCTGGCCTTGCCCATGGTCTCGGGGGTGATGGAGAAGGTGCAGGAGATGCCGTCGCGACAGCAGTCGTAGGGAATCTTGGCCACGGAATTGAGCGAAGCCAGGGCGCCCTGGGCATCGCGGCCGTGCATGGGGTTGGCCCCGGGGGCGAAGGGCTGCCCCTTGTGGCGGCCGTCGGGGGTGGATCCGGTCTTCTTGCCGTAGACCACGTTGGAGGTGATGGTGAGGATCGAGAGGGTGTGGCTGGCCCCCCGGTAGCAGGGGACTTGGCGCAGGGCGGCCAGGAAATCCTCGGTCAACTGCACCGCGATGGCGTCCACCCGGTCGTCGTCGTTGCCGAAAGCCGGATAGTCGCCCGCCACCTGGAACTCGGTCACGAGCCCGCGCGCGTCGCGCGCGGGTGTTACCTTGGCATAGCGGATGGCGCTGAGCGAGTCGGCCACGACCGAGAGCCCAGCGATGCCGAAGGCCATGTTGCGCCGCACCTTGGTGTCGTGCAAGGCCATCTGGAGCTTCTCGTAGGCGTACTTGTCGTGCATGTAGTGAATCACGTTCATGGTGTTCACGTACAGCTTGCACAACCAGTCGCGGTAGAAGGCAAACCGGCGCTCCACCTCGGCGATGTCGAGCGGCCCGTCGCCGACGGGGTCCATGGCGGGCCCGACCTGTTCGCCGCTGATCTCGTCGCGTCCCCCGTTCAGCGCCATCAGCAGCACCTTGGGCAGATTGCAGCGGGCACCGAAGAACTGCATTTCCTTGCCGATGGTCATGGCGGAAACGCAGCAGGCGATGCCGTAATCGTCGCCGTAGCGTTGCCGCATCACGTCGTCGTTCTCGTACTGGATCGAGTCGGTCTCGATGGAAAGCTGGGCGCAGAACCGCTTGAAGGGCTCGGGCAAAGCCGCCGACCAAAGCACAGTGAGGTTGGGCTCGGGGGCGGGAGACAGGGTGCGGAGCGTGTTCAGGAAACGGAAACTGGTGCGCGTGACCAGAGTCCGCCCGTCTTCGCCCATACCACCGACGGCCTCGGTGATCCAGAGCGGGTCGCCCGCGAAGAGCTCGTTGTATTCCGGCGTGCGGAGTTGCCGGGCCATGCGCAGCTTAAGCACGAAATCGTCGAGCAGTTCCTGGATGCCGTCCTCGTCAAGCAGCCCGGCCGCCAGATCGCGCTGGAAGTAGATGTCGAGGAAGGTGCCCACCCGGCCCAGCGACATGGCCGCGCCATTCTGCTCCTTGATGGCCCCGAGATAGGCATAGTAGAGCCACTGGACCGCTTCGCGGGCGGTGGCGGCGGGACCGGAGATGTCGTGGCCGTACATGGCGGCCATCTCCTTGAGCTTGCCGAGGAAGTCGATCTGTCGGTAGACCTCTTCCGAGAGGCGGATCGTCTCCTCGTCCATGGTCTCCTGGCCCAGCGCCTTCTGGTCGGCCTCCTTCGCCGCGATCAGACGGTCCACCCCGTACAGCGCCACCCGGCGGTAGTCGCCAATGATGCGCCCGCGCCCATAGGCATCGGGCAGGCCGGTGATGACGCCCGAGCGCCGGGCCGCCCGCATCTCGTCGGTGTAGACCCGGAACACCCCGTCGTTGTGGGTGGTACGGTAGAGGAAATACTCCTCCACCTTGTCGTCGAGCTTGTAGCCGTAGGCTTCGCAGGCCGCACGGGCCATGCGGATGCCGCCGAAGGGATTCACGCTGCGTTGCAGGGGCCGGGCCGTCTGCAAGCCGACAATGATCTCCTTGTCCTTGTCCAGATAACCCGGCGCATAGGTGAGGAGGGACGATACGGTGGAGGCGTCCACGCCCAACACCCCGCCCCACTGCTGTTCGAGGTGATGGAGAGACTCGAACTTGGCGAAAAGCTCCCGGGTGCGCTCGCTGGCGGGACGGAGAAAACTGCCGTCGCCGTCATAGGGCTGGTAGTTCCGCTGGACGAAATCGCGGACGTCGATCGTGTCCTGCCACGGTCCGGGTTGGAAAGATTGCCAGGGCTGCGTTCCCATGATGTGCTCCTTGGAAGCGAGAATCCGCCCGTCCCCCGGCAGCAAACGGTCCGAAAACAGACCGACCGCCAGGCGACGATGCGTCAGCCCAGGCGGTCGGCTCATGGTGGAAACATCCCTGCCGATCCCCCGTGGTAACCCACGTTTTCCGCCAGTCTCGGCACGGTTTGGATTATGGTTGCTACTGGAGACTGTAACCCATCCGGGGACGGATTCCAGCGGAAAAGCACGACCTTTTTGCGAGCATTTCTCTATTCTTTCATTTGCAGGGGGACAAAGGTTGGCCTCGTGGAAACGTGGGCATATAGTATGGGCTACCATTGGAGCGGCCGGGGCAGTTTCGCCCCCGACGGCTTCCTTGTCCACAGTTGCTTTTCCAGTCCATGAGGCGGCCCTATGCAGTACGACCGCAACCACGCTCTCTTGCAGAGTTCGATCCCCGGACTAGCTGAACCGCGCCGTGGCAAGGTGCGGGATATCTACGATCTCGGGGACCAATTGCTCCTGGTGGCGACCGATCGCATCAGCGCCTTCGACTGCGTGATGCCGAACGGGATTCCCGACAAGGGCAAGGTCCTCACCCAGATCAGCCTGTTCTGGTTCGAGCTGATGGACTGGATGCCCAACCATCTGATCAGCGCCGATCCGGCGGACTTCCCGGCCCCGGCCAAGGCCCTCGCCGCGGATCTGGCCGGACGCAGCATGTTGGTGAAAAAGGCCAACAACCTCGCCGTCGAATGCATCGCCCGCGGCTATCTGGTGGGCTCCGGCTGGAAGGAATACCGCGAGGCGGGCACCGTCTGCGGGCTCCAACTCCGCCCCGGCTACGTGCAGGCGGCCAAGCTCGACGCCCCCATCTACACGCCGTCCTTCAAGGCTGAGATGGGCGAGCACGACGAGAACATCACCTTCGAGCAGACCGTCGAGATGGTCGGCGAAGAGACGGCGAACGCGCTGCGGGCCAACACCCTCAAGCTCTACACCACCGCCGCCGACTACGCTGCCGCCAAGGGCATCATCATCGCCGACACCAAGTTCGAGTTTGGCCTGGACACCGACGGCACCATGATCCTGATCGACGAGGTGCTGACCCCCGACTCCAGCCGTTTCTGGCCGGCCGATCTCTACTGCACCGGCAGCAATCCGCCGAGCCTGGACAAGCAGTTTGTTCGCGACTACCTCGAATCCATCCACTTCAACAAGACCCCCCCTGCCCCCGACCTGCCCGACGACGTCGTCGGCAAGACCCGGGAGAAGTATCTCGACGCGCTCCGGGGCCTCTCCGGCCGCGGTCTCTAGTTGTCCCACATTCGGTACCGATCATTCGGTAGGTGTAGCCATAGTCGAAAGGAATTCCACATGTCCGCTCCCACGAAGAACAAGAAGCTGCTGGCCTGGGTCGAGGAAATCACCGCCCTGTGCAAACCCGACGCCGTCGTCTGGTGCGATGGCAGCAAGGCCGAATACGACACCCTGATGCAAGGCATGGTCGATTCGGGCCTGGCCACCAAGCTGGACGAGGCCAAGCGCCCGAACAGCTTCCACTTCCGCTCCGATCCGTCCGACGTGGCCCGCGTCGAGAACCGCACCTACATCGCCTCCCTCAAGGAGGAAGATGCCGGCCCGACCAACAACTGGATCGATCCCGCCGAGCTGAAGAAGACCATGACGGCCCTGTACGATGGCTGCATGAAGGGCCGTACCATGTACGTGATCCCCTTCTCCATGGGCCCGGTCGGCGGCCCGATCTCCAAGATCGGCATCGAGATCACCGACTCCGCGTACGTCGTGTGCAACATGCACATCATGACCCGCGTCGGCACCAAGGTCCTCGAGACCCTCGGCGACGGCGAGTTCATCCCCTGCCTGCACTCCGTCGGCAAGCCCCTGGCTCCCGGCGAGTCCGACAACGGCCAGTGGCCCTGCGCCCCCCTGGACAAGAAGTACATCGCCCACTTCCCGGAAGAGAACCTCATCTGGTCCTACGGTTCCGGCTACGGCGGCAACGCCCTGCTCGGCAAGAAGTGCCTGGCCCTGCGCATCGCCTCCAACATGGCCCGCAACGAAGGCTGGATGGCCGAGCACATGCTCATCCTGCGCCTGACCAGCCCCGAAGGCAAGCAGTTCCACATCGCCGCCGCCTTCCCGAGCGCCTGCGGCAAGACCAACCTCGCCATGCTCCAGCCCACCATCGCCGGCTGGAAGTGCGAGTGCATCGGCGACGACATCTCCTGGATGAAGATCGGTCCCGATGGCCGTCTGTACGCCATCAACCCCGAGGCCGGTTTCTTCGGCGTCGCCCCCGGCACCAGCGCCGCCTCCAACCCGATGGCCCTGGCCAGCGTCCGCGCCAACTCCATCTTCACCAACTGCGTCGTCACCGATGACAACGACATCTGGTGGGAGGATATGGGTGTCGAGTGCTCCGGTGGTACCGACTGGAAGGGCAAGCCCTGGAAGCCCGGCATGGTCGATGCCGAAGGCAACAAGATCAAGGGTGCCCACCCCAACGCCCGCTTCACCGCCCCCGCCGCCCAGTGCCCGGTGGTCTGCCCCGACTGGGAAGCCCCCCAGGGCGTGGCGATCGACATCTTCGTGTTCGGCGGCCGCCGCACCAAGGTCATGCCCCTCGTGCACCAGGCCTATAGCTGGGACCAGGGCGTGTACATGGGCGCCACCGCCGCCTCCGAAGCCACCGCCGCCGCCCTCGACGTCAAGGGCCTCCGTCGCGACCCGATGGCCATGAAGCCCTTCATCGGCTACCATGTCGGCGACTACTTCGCGCACTGGTTCGCCATGGGCGACAAGCTCGGCGACAAGGCTCCGAAGTGCTTCTACGTCAACTGGTTCCGCAAGAACGACAGCGGCAAGTGGCTGTGGCCCGGCTTCGGCGACAACTCCCGCGTCCTGAAGTGGATGTGCGAGCGCGTCGAAGGCAAGGTCGAGGCCGTCGAGACCCCCATCGGCTTCATGCCCAAGGCTGGCGATCTGGACCTCACCGGTCTGGACATCCCCGCCGAGGACCTGGCCGAACTGCTCAAGGTCGACGTCTCCGCCTTCAAGGCCGAGTTCGAAGACCTCGACTCCTACATGGGCAGCGTCGGCAGCAAGCTGCCCGAGCGCATGAAGGCCCAGGTCGCCGCCTACAAGCAGCGCCTTGGCTAGTTGCCTGAGTCGTGCCGGGCGCGAGTGATCCGCCCGGCACCGACTGCTCTTCCCGACCGGCGAACGCGAATCCGCGTTCGCCGGTTTACTTTTGCCCGGAAACAGCCAGTCCGACTGGTCATACCAACTGGACAACAGCCATAGGGTATTGGGGAACCCCCATGGGGTTCGGGCAGTTGCCTGCTTGGGCTTGGGGATCGATACCGGATCGGGGTCACGCGGGGAGCGGTCCCGCTGAGCGGGACCACGGCGCGGAGCGCCGGAACCGCGTCACCCGTTCTGGAGCGCCTGCCTCCTGTGGACCAACCCCTTCTACGGTTTCTGTTACGCAGGATCGGCGGGAATGGTCGCGGGGCCGCGACCGCTCCACATCTGCCGTATGCAAGGGTTCTGCCCAGGAACTCCCGACCTATGGTCAGGGGCCGCATGGGCGGAAAAGCGCCCAATCCTCTTCGTATGACGGCGGATTGGTATCAGACTGGTCAGACGGGCTCCGCTCAGCGCGGGAAGTAGCGATAGCTGAGGGGGTTCTTGCCCTGGATCCAGAAGTACAGGGCACCCACAACCATGAACACCAGCGCCCCGAAGATCTCGGCGGCGATCACCCCGATGGCCAGGGGTTTCAGCTTGTTGACCACCTTCACCCCGCCGTATTTCAGGGCAAAACGCTTGATCAGCCAGCCCATGAGAAAGGATTGGGACATGGCCGCCAGCGGATAGGTCGCCCAGATCAGGAACAGACAGGGATGGAGGGGCCAGCGTGGAATCCGCAGACGGAGGAAGGCGAACACCAGCACGAACACGAAACCAGTCCCGGCCGCCCACAGGAAGCCCGGTTTGGGCTGAATGTGCTGCAACCGTTCCAGCGGGGTCAGGTGCTGCGACTCCTCCAGCTTGTCCAGCGCCTTGAGCCGCATCACGTCCGGCTCCGCCGCCCGGAAGGCCATGGTGGGAATCCGCTGGAACGACCAGTTGTAGCCCGAGGGGGTGCCGAAGTGGTAGGAGGCCACGATCACCACAAACACCGCCAGCGCCACGCCAGCGACGTACATCACGAAGGTGGTCCCGGCCGTCTTGCCCGGCGTGATCTTCGCGCCCTCGCAGATCTTCAGGCCATTCACGAGATAGGGGAGCAGGGCCTGGCTCTGGTCGATGCAGAGCGCCCCGCAGAAGAGGGCCGAGATCACGATCCCCTCCGGCCCCATCGCGTAGCCTCCCATCAGCGCCATCAGCGCCCCGAATGGCTGCCAACCCGGCTGAATGAAGAAGAGGCCCGTCTCCGCGCTCAGGCGCGAGACGATCAGGAAGGTCATCATCATCAGGAGCACCGTGGCGACGGCAATCGGCCACGCCAAGCCAAGGCGCATGACCAGCACCACCAGTCCGGCCAGAGCCAGCACCAGAGCCCGGAACGCCCACACCGCCACCCGTTGGTCCTCGCCGATCTTCCGCCAGACGCAGATCGCCTTGGTGGCCAGTTCGCGGTAGTACTGGCGCCCCGTGTAGAGCAGCATCAGGGAGAACGCCGTATAGCTCCCCGCCCGGTGCCAGCCTTCCCAGCCACCGATGTCATAGTCGGTGTTGAGGCTGTAGCCAGCGGTCACGATGGGAATCGCGAAGGCCGCCCAGAGAATCTGCGAGATGCCGAGAGTAAGGGAGATCTCCGCATTCAGGAAGAAGGCGAAGGCAATCACCAACGGGAAGATGCGCAGGGTGAACAGCCCCCACGCCCAGGATGCCCGGGTCAGGGCGGGCCATTTGGAGGCGAAGGGCCACAGCGAGTAGTCCAGCTTGATGGGGATCAGAACGTCGGGAAACCAGACGCAGAGCCCGTTGTTCAGGCGGATAAGGAAGAAGATGATGAAGCCGACCCAAAACAGGTGGTTGCGGAAAATGGGCCCGAGCGCCCGGTCCGGCTCCCGCTCGATCAGGGCGTTGGTGAACTGGGCGATGGGATACTGCAAGTGCTCGTGGCTGGACCATTGTCGGTGTACGACGAGTCCGAGCGCCACCGAGGCCACCGTCACCAGGAAGACCATCGGCAACCACGTTGTGAGCGGCGTCCGCCACTGTGTCCAGGGCACCCGGTTCACCCGCGTCTTCAGCCGTTCCCAGACCGTATTGCCTTCATGCTCGGTAGCATCCTTGCCCTGGATGAAGGCCGAAACCACCTCGTCCTCCGGCTCCGGGTCCACCAGCGCCTGCTTGGGCGCGTAGTCGAGCATATGGTTCGCCTGCCAGCCCGGCGTGATCCGGTTCCAGTGGTGGGGCAGGACCAGCATCTGCGCGAACTGCTCCATCAGTCCGCGACCGGAGATCCCGCACGAGGCCATGGTCAGCGCCACCACCAGCGCGATCTCCGCTGGCCGGAACGCCCATTGCCGCCGCAACCGGTGCAGCAAGGGATTGCACACCGTCACCCAGACGAACATCAGCCCCAACACGATGATCGGCACCTGGTGCCCGTTGTTGAAGCTCTCCAGGTTCAGAACCCGGTCGTTGATATAGCCCGCGCCAGCAATGAAGAGCGACGCGGCGAAACCAAGAATCAGAGCGCGTGGAGTCATGCGGAACTTCTTCTGGATGAGTGTGGGAGCCAGACGATACCAGCCGCCAGAGCGAAGTCAAGATTTGCCGGACGTTAGCA
>QKCY01000339.1 GCA_003245525.1 Victivallales bacterium
CGCCTTCCCAGTTGTCCCGCTTCATGCCCCGGAACTTCCAGGCCGAGTAGTGCTGGTAGGCCTCGCGATAGCGGGCGGTGAGGGTTTCGGGACCGTTGTCGCTGGAGAAGACAATCATGGTATCCTCGCGCACTCCGGCCTCTTCCAGCGCGGCCACGATCTTGCCGACCACGTCGTCAATCTCCATGACGAAATCGCCGTAGAGCCCGCAACCGCTCTTGCCGATGAACTCGGGGTTGGGCACCACCGGCGTGTGGGGGCCGTTGACCGGCAGGTAGACGAAGAAGGGGTTCCCGGCAGCGGCCTCCTGGCGGATGAAGCCGATGGCCTTGTCGCGCAACGCCGGCAGCACGTTCTCATGCCGCCAGCCCTTGGCCCCGATTCCCTCCCGCGCCCGCGCCTCGGGCGTGGTGCCGCGAGGGACCGTCTCGCAGGGAATCTCGGTCGCCCGGTCGTTCTCGATGAACACGTAGGGCGACATGTCGAGGGAGGCGGAGATGCCGAAGTAGTAGTCGAAGCCCACATCCACCGGACCGTTCTGGATGGGCTTGCTGAAATCCACCATCTGGTCGAAACGGATCTCGTCCCGGCACAGTTTCCGGGGCATGACCTCGCTGGCAAACTCCTCCTTGAGCTGCCAGTCGAAGCCCACGTGCCACTTGCCGATGCAGGCCGTGCGATAGCCCGCCTGGCGCAGCATCTCGGCAACCGTCAGCCGCCCCGGCTGGATCAAAGGCGGGCTGTAGCCACCGCCGACGCTGTCCTTCAGTTCCGTCCGCCAGCAGTAGCGCCCGGTCAGCAGCGTATAGCGCGAGGGGGTGCAGACGGCGGAGCCGGCGTGGGCGTCCGTGAAGTTCATGCCCGAAGCCGCCAACCGGTCGATATGGGGCGTGTGGATCTTGGAGTCGGGATTGAGGCAACTCACATCGCCCCAGCCCAAGTCGTCGCAAAAGATGTAGACGAAATTCGGTTTGGCTGGCATCGGACGTTCCTATGACAACTACTGGGAAAGGGGAATCTGTGGCTCCCGCGCGGCCCGGCACCGGTCGCGCAACTCGTCGCAGCGGTGGCGCTGGCGATTCAGGATGTCACCATAGCCCGGATCGGCGGCGAAGTTGCGCAACTCGTCGGGATCGGCTACCAGATCGTGGAGAAATTCATAGACCGGCTGCTGCTCGATGTACCGGGCGTAGATGTAGCGCTGGCCCCGCACGCCTTCCCACTTCGGGATGTCGGGATGCTTCATGCGATGCTCGCAGAAGAAGTCCTCCCGCCAATCGGCCGGGGTTTCGCCGCGAACCAGAGGCGAGAGATCCCGTCCCTGGTAATGGTCGGGCACCGGCAAGCCCGCCAAGGCCAGGAGGGTGGCGGGCACATCCACGTTCAGCGCCAACGCAGCCGGGGTGCGTCCCCGGGCCGCTGCTGGCAGGCGGGGATCATGGACGATGAGGGGAACCCGCAGAGACTCCTCGTAGTGGGACCACTTGCCCGCAAAGCCCCGGTCGCCCATGTAGTAGCCGTTGTCGCCCATATAGACGATCACCGTGTTGTCGGCCAGGCCCTGGTCGGCCAGGGATTGGCGAATGCGGGCGATCACCCGGTCCACGCCAGAGATCATGCGGAAGTAGTTGCGCATGTTGCGCTGGTACTTCTCCGGGGTGTCCCAGCGCCAGAACCACCGCTTGCGGTTCATGGACTCGCGCAGGAACTTCGGCTGGGCGGCGAAGATCGCGGGATCGCCCAGGCGCGGCGGCGGCATGGTATCGTTCGTGTACTGGTCGGCCACTCCCTCCGGATAGGGGTACTGGTTCGCCTTGTCGTTGTCCTCGGCATGGACCGCGTTGAAGCTGATCGACAGGCAGAAGGGCTGGTCCTTCGCCTGCTTGCCGAGGAACTCGACCGCCCGGTCGCCCGCCAGGTCGGTTTCGTGGCGCAACGTGCCATCCGGCTGCTGGTGCAGATAGGGCGTGCGCCCAATGGGCTGGAAATAGTCGAACATCTCCTTGCGGACCGGTCCGGGCATGCCCACCCCGAACTTACCGATGAAGCCCGTCCGGTACCCGGCCCGCCGCAGGACCGCCGGATAGGTCATCCGTCCGTGATCCTCGCGGATCGGCGGGGTGCCGAAGGTGTAGCCGTGGGTCGTTTCGTAGAGGCCGGTCAGAATCGTGGCCCGGCTGGCGGCACAGATCGAGGTGGTCACAAAGGCGTTGAGGAACCGGACGCCCTGCCCTGCCAACTCGTCGACGCACGGGGTCTTGATCAGGGGATGCCCGGCACAGCCCAGCGTATCGTTGCGCTGGTCGTCGATCAGGAAGAAGAGGATGTTCGGGCGCGGAGTCTCCGCCGCCTGGGCCAGAAAGGAGGAAGCCAGCGCACAGGCGACGGACTGCTTCAGGAACTCCCGGCGGCGGATCATGGACGGCTCTCCTCTAGTGCATCGGGCGAATACGGGCAGCAGTATCGACCTGGAAAGCCGGGAACTCCACGCGCAGGTTCCCCTCATTGGCGGATGCCTGGAGGGTGCCCGTCACCTTGCCCTGCCAGGTGTCCCAGAACTCGATCTCGTAGTTTCCGTCCGGCAAGCCGGGCAGACTGACCGCCCCCTTGGCCAGGGGCTGCGGGTGGTCCTCTTTGGCCCCGTTCGGATAGTTGTAGCTCGGATCGATGATCCAGAGCAGGGCCTGCTTGCCGTCGGTCATCGCGTAGGCCAACACCTGCGGATCGTCGGGCGGACGAACCATGGCGCAAGGCAGCGCGCCGGTGATCTGCACCCAGTCCAGGGCCAACCAATCACCACCGGGATTCGCGACCTCGACCATGTGCCGCCCGGAGGGAAGTGCCACCCGGACATCCTCGTCGTACTCCCCATTCACCTTCGTCTGGCCATCCTTGTTGGGGAAGGGACGGTGGAAGACCCGCCGTCCGTCCACCAGGATCGCCAGTTCGGCATTGTTGGAGACCGAGTTCACATGCACCGTGATCGCCGCGTCGGCTGCCAGTTCGGTCTCGATCCGGCAGGGCACGGCCAGATCGGCCTTCTCGCGGCCATGCAGGAACGTATGCAGGAGGCCCTTGCCGGCATCGGCATTGGCCAGGGCCACTTCGCCGCCCTCCTTCTGGCCCCAATTGCCGCCGCATTCGAGCTTCGCCGTGAAGGGCTTGCCGTCCGGCAATGCCGCTCCCAGCGTCCATGTGCCGGAGGGCTTGGGCAGGGACACCGGGTGCCAGGCGGAACCGCCGAACCCGGTCCCGGCCAGGAACCGGGAGAGCGGCAGCCAGATGCGCCCGTGGAGCTTCTCCGCGTGCATCTTCTCCCACCACCAGGGCATACAGGTGCCCGAAGTCCCGGTCATGATGCCACCCCAAACCGCCTGCTGCAGGCCGCGCAGATGGGGGTCGATCTCCGGTTTCCAGCCCAGGCCGCTGGTGCCGTACTCCGAGATGCAGACCGGCTTGTCGTAGTCGCGATGGAACCGGGTGGCCACGTCCTCGGCCATGGGGGCGGGATGGCGGTATTGCCCCGACCAGTTCAGATAGAGGTGCCAGTTGGCGTAGCTCATCGAGTCCAGCTTCCACATCGCGGGCAGTTCGCCCTTCGAGCCGAAACTGGTGGTGGTTGGATGCTGGTAGGGGTCGTTGGCTTCCAGCCACTGCGCCATCCGGTCGTGCCAGGCCACCACGTCCGCCGCCTTGAGGAAACGGAAGACGTTGTTGATCTCGTTGAAGAACTGCCAGCTCATCAGGCTCGGATAGGCCGAATAGCGCCCCACCTCGTAGCGCAGCCGCTTACGGTAGAGCTTGGCGGCCTCGGGATTCGTGAAGAACTCGTTCTGGTTCGCGCAAGGCCCACCGGTAGCCTGGTTGTAGGCATGCTTGGGCCACCAGTTGTTGCCGCCCCACATGTCCGGCTCCACGTTGAAGATACCGTGGTAGTCCATGCAAAGCATGACGAAGATGCCTTCGCGGTCCGCCAGCCCCAGCGTGTAGTCGAGCTGCCAAGCCCGTTCCTGGTTGTACTGCGTCCGCTCCTCGGCGGTGATCTCCAGTCCGAACGCCCAGGGACACATCCACAGCCGGGTGTAGTTCATCCCGTTGGGGCGGTAGTCGGCGAACCAGTCGTCGAAATCGCGCGTCCCCCGCTTCTTGCCGTGCCAGCAGCAGCATTCGCCCAGAAGCGGCAGCGGCTGGCCATCGTCGGTCCGGAAGTAGCGCTTGCCCTCGTCCTCGACCCGGACGAAGCCCCGCGCCCCAGCCACCGCTGCCGCCACGGTGAAACTGCCGCTGCCAATCGCGGTGGTCGTGCCGCCGACGCTGCTCTCCAGGCGGTACCGGTGCAAGCCGGGTTCGACTGGCGTGAAACGCACCCGCCACCCGCTGGTGCCGGTTGGCGTCATCACTTCCGCGCCCTCCTTCAGATCGCGGGTGTAGTCCACATACCAGAAGGCGGGCAGGCGGATCTCCCGACCGCTGGGCCCGGCGAAAACGGCATCCAAGGCGAGCACGTCCGGATCGTAGGGATTCGCCGAAGTGGGACCGTTCGCGACCGTGAACTCGCTCATGGCCCACATCCGATGCGCGTCCGGTACCGGCACCAGTTCGGCGGCTGCAACCATTCCGGTGGACATGATAGCTCCCAGCATGGCCCATAGGCACGTTCGGAAATCCACGTGGCGTTCTCCTGGATGGCGAATGTCGTGCTCTGTGCCGACACGCAGCACACATATACCGGCCCGGAACGGGGATCGCAATCGGTGACATGACATTCCTTGTCAACGATAGCCGTTGCGACGTCCGGGAGTTGGGCGTATCATTGTTGGACCAATGTCTAATATCCCATTCGGGTAGGAGCCAGCCATGCGCTTTCTCGACGAAAAGCGGGGACTGCACCCTTTCCAACTACAGACAGGCAGCCGCCCCCACATCTTTGTCTTCACGGTGGACATGATTCCCCCGGAGTTCCACCGCGACCCCAGCCCCTGCCGCCAAGCCATGAAGCTGTCGGCCTGGGAGAGCCTCCGGGCGGATGCCGTGGACTACCGGAACGCCTTCTCCGTCTCCCCGCTCTGCGGCCCCAGCCGCGCCTCCCTCTTCACGGGCCGCTATCCCTACATCTTCGTGAACGAGGAGCGTGCCCATGACGGCACGGAGGTGGGTTTGCGTCCCGACGATCCCATCTATCCCGAGTATCTCAAGGCGGCGGGCTACCGCCTCGGCCATGTGGGCAAGAGCCACATCGGCACCGATGCCTTTATCCGGGCCTTCGGGGAGAGCTGCAGCCCGTGGAACCGTTGGGCGCCGCCGGTCCACGACGATCCCGAGTACCATGCCTATCTCGCCGCCCGCGGCATCCGCGGCTTCCGTTTTCGGCGCGAGATCCGTGGTCTGAAGCCCGACGGCGTCACCCCCGGCAACTCCTACGGCGGCTGGATCGAGCAAGCCGACGGCAGCCCATTCCCCATGGCAGGGACCTACCCCCACTATCTCGTCGACCGCGCCCTGGGTGTGCTCGACAGCCTCCGCCAGCAGGGCGAGGCCCCGCTCTACCTCCACATCGACCTCTTCGCCCCACACCAGCCCTTCTTCATCCCGGCCGGTCTTGACGAACGCGAGCACCAACTGCGCGCCGCCGTTCCCCTGCCCGAGGGCTACACCCACTGGCAGGCGCAACGGGAGCATCCCCAGACCGGGGAACCGCGCATCTACGGCACCTACGAGCGCAACTGGGGCCTGGTCAGCCCTGCCACCGCCCGCGAGTACCAACTCGCCAATCTCCTCCAGATGGAGGTGATCGATGCCGCCTTGGCCCGTTTCCTGGACCGTCTCAAGGAGCTCGGTCTCTACGACAACAGCCTGATCCTGCTCACGGCCGACCACGGCGAGATGAACCTGGAGCGGGGACTCGTGGACAAGGGGGTCTACGGCCATCCCAAAGTCGCCCGCATTCCCCTCTTCCTCAAACTCCCCGGCAATGCCAAGGCCGGGACCACGGTGGAGGACGATGTCTGCCTGCTCGACGTCTCCCCGGCCCTGCTGGGCGTGGCCGGGATCGAGCCCATCGCCCGCCACGACGGCGTGGACCTGCTCTCCTTCCTGGACGAGGACAGTCCCGACCGCGAGACCCCCTTTGTGTTCGAGTCGGGCTGGCATGTGGCCCCCAATCCGGCGGTCGCCATCCACGGTCGCTTCCCGGCGGGCCACTTCCGCTACGTCTACAACTCCGCAGACCGCCAGGACGAGCTCTACGACCTCGCCGATCCCACCTATCGGAACCGCATCGAAGATGCATCCGTGGCCCCGGTCCGCATCGCCTTGCGCCGGCAGTTGCAGACCATCTTCGAGCGCGATCCCCGGTGGCGTTGCTACCGCCAGGTCTTCGAACTCGACCGGGCCCAGGACCTTCCCGCCAAAACCGGCGACAACCAGATGTTCATCCCCGAATGAGTTGACCCATACCGGATGGCGGCTAGCTTCCTGGCGGACCCCATGCCAAGGAGCGGAACCATGCAAGCCATCATCCTCTCGGGTAGCCGGAATCCAGCCGGACAGACCGCGCGCGCCGCCCAAGCCCTCCTGGCCGGCCTGACCGCAGCGGGCGCGCAAGGCGAGATCATCTATCTCCCCGAATGCGCCATCGAGCGTTGCCGCCAATGCGACGCCGCTGGTTGGGGCACCTGCCGCACGGCGGGCAGTTGTGTCATTGCGGACGACCTCGCGGGTCTGAGCGACCGCATCCGCCAGGCAGACCTCGCCGTCTTCGCTACGCCGGTCTACTGGAGCGACCTCAGCGAAAGCCTGCGCGCCTTCCTTGACCGGCTCCGCCGTTGCTGTCTCCACGAAGCGGCCAAGCCGGGCATCGTCGGCAAACGGGCCGTGGGCATCTGTGTCGCTGGTGGCGGCGGTGGTGGCGGCCCCACCTGCGCGGTGAGCCTGGAGCGGATTCTCCGCACCTGCGGCTTCGACCTCGTCGATGTGCTCCCCGTGCGTCGCCAGAATCTGCCCGCCAAGTGCGACGAACTCCAGCTCCTCGGCCGCTGGCTCGCGACCACGGAACCCGCCTAGCAACTCCCCCAGGAGAGGGTTCAGTCCGGGTTCTCGGCGCGCCATTTGGCGATTTCGTCGAGGAACCGGGGGACCACGGTGCGGGCCTTGCTGGGACCGATGCCGCTGATCTGCTGGGCTTCCTCTACCGTGACCGGGCGCTGGTCGGCCAGGGCTTCCAGCACGGCGTTGGAGAAGATGCGGTAGGCGGGTGTGTTCTGCTCCTTGGCCAGCGCGTTGCGCAGATCCCGCAACCGGTCATACAAGTCGTCGTCCTCGGGGGAATCCTCAGGCACGGAGCGATGGGACCGGCGCGCGGGTTGCGGAGCCCGGGCGGGCGGATCGGCGAGATAGTCCAAGGTGACCGTACGCTGCCCTGCCAGCACCTCCTGCCCCAGCCCCGTCAAGCCAACGCAGGGATACTCGTTCGACCCCACGGGTTCGACGCATCCGGAAGTGGTCAGACTGCGCAACAGACGGCGGATCTCGGTCTGCTCCATATCCGCTAGCGCCCCGTAGTCGGGATGCCGCGACAGGTAGGAATCCACAATGGCCTCGGCGGTGGAACCGGCCAGGAGCATGGCAATCTTCCCCTGCCCCACCCGACCGTCGAGGGCGCGGACCGTGCGCAGGATCGTCCGCACCGCCTGCATCTCGTCGGCGGTGGGCTGGCGCTGGATCACGCGCTGGTGGCTGGAGCAATAGTCGCAGATCCCGCAGGACCAACCGCCCACGTCCTCGCCGAAGTAGCTGGTGAGGAAACGCTGCCGACAGGCCTTGGCGCGCCCGTACTCCTCCATGGTTTCCAGCCGTTTCTGGTCGAAATCCCGCTTCTCGTTGAGCGCCCGGAAGTCGATGTCGGTCGCCTCGCGGTTCGGGTCCACCACCTCCGTGGTGCGTCCGGCAAAGGGCGGCTCCCAGTGCAGCACCTCGCCTTCCAAGGCGGAGAGCACCCGTCGCACCTGGTCCTCGTGCAACCCAACCATGGAACACAGCAGGGGCAACCCGCAAGGCTGCGGTTCCAGAGCCCGTTCCCCGAAGGCATGGAGACAGCGGTAGATGAAGCGGGAACGCTGGGTGGATTGGTGCTGGTGGATCAGCATCAACTCATGCGGATCGCCGTAGAACTGGAGCGTCCCCAGGCTGTCCCCTCGGTAGCCACGGCGGATGAGGTTGTGCTTCTCCAGCACCCGCAAGGCGCTGGAAACCTGGCCGTCGGAGGCCCCGCCCGGCACCAGTTCCGCCAGCCGGGCCGCCGTCAGTTCCAGCGCCCTGCCCTGGCCGTCGCGGGAGTGACGGGCCAGAATCCCATACAGGGACTCGATCATGGCAGGCGGCGGGTTGCTGAGATCGATGAAGAACTCCTGGACAAAACGGTCCTGGTAGGAGTCGAGCAGGATACAATCCGCCGGTTCGCCATCGCGGCCCGCGCGGCCCGCCTCCTGGTAGTAGGCTTCCAGCGAACCGGGGATACCGAAATGGATGACCCGGCGGATGTCCTTGCGGTCGATGCCCATACCGAAGGCGTTGGTGGCGATGAGGACCGGATTCGGCTCGCGCATGAAGCGATCCTGCACGTGGTTGCGCACCGCGTCCTCCATCCCGGCGTGGTAGCCGATGCCGCCCTTGATCTCCCGCACCAGCTCGTCCACCGCCTTGCGGGTGGGCGCATAGATGATGGTGGGGGACGGGGTCTCCAACAGCGTGTCCAGCGCCCGCAGCTTGTCCGCCTTCGACCGGCACTCGACCACCTTGAAGGACAGGTTGGGCCGCCGGAAACCGGTCACGAACACGTCCATTTCGGCCCGGTGCAGATGGACCCGGATATCGTCCCGGACCAAGGGCGTGGCCGTGGCGGTGAAGGCGCAGACCTGGGGAATCTGGAGCCACTCCACGTACTGCCCGATCTTGGCGTAGTCGGGGCGGAAATCGTGGCCCCACTGGCTGATGCAGTGGGCCTCGTCCACCACCAAGGCGGAGGGAGGACAGTCGCGGACAAAGGCCCGGAACCGCTCGGTCCCGAACCGTTCGGGGGCCACGTAGAGCAGCTTGATGGCGCCCTGCCGGGCCGCCGCCAGGGCCAGTCCCTGCTGGTCGGCAGGCACCGTACTGTTGACGCAGGCCGCCGGGATTCCCTGGGCCACCAGCGCATCCACCTGGTCCTTCATCAGGGAGATGAGAGGCGACAGGACCAGCGTGTAACCCGGCCGCATGAGGGCGGGAAGCTGGAAACACAGGCTCTTGCCCGCGCCGGTGGGCATCACCACCAATAGGTCTTCACCGGTCAGAATCCGCTCGACCACCTCCGCCTGTCCCTCGCGGAAATCGTCGAACCCGAAAAACTCTTTCAGTGCCTGATACATGGACCATCCAAGAAAACGTACATGCCTCCCAAGACTGCCTTCCCGTTGCATGGCTCTGCCCACGCCATATGGTAGGGCGTTTCCTGGAGTTAGCCAAGGACCCGAGTGGCATGAGTACACGTTTCCTGCTCGTTATTCTGTTGGTTTCCGGCCTGTCGGCGACCGCCAGTCCCCAATCCGACGCTCTGCTCGGCCTCGCCCAGTCAGAGAAACAGGACGCCGCCCCCCTGCGGCAGCGTCTGGCCGCGGCCCAACCCGTGCTGACCGACTGGCTGCTCCAGGACGGTTTCGATTTCGAGACCTGGGCCAAGCAGCCCGACGGCAAGCTCCTCGCACCCCTGGTCCAGCGCCTGCTGGCCGCAGAGCCCGGAGCCGGCTTCGCGCTACCCGCCGACGGCAACCCCGAGGGGTGGATCGGTACCTATGTCGCCCTCTGCGAACGCCGCCGGGTCCGGCGGCTCGCCTATCTGCGGGAGACCAGCCCCCGCATCGTCTTCGTCAAGCGTATCCCCGTCTCCCCTTCCTTCTATGCCTACACCGAAGGCCAGTCCGACGCCCAGAAGGAGCGCCATTTCCGGCCTGGCTCCGCCCTCTGCGTGGTGGAGGTGGGCGACGAGGTGACCGTGCGCGATCTGCTCCGCAGCGAGCAGGGGGTCATCCGCAACGTGGACGTCTCCTACGACGGCCAGAACCTCCTTTTCGCCTGGAAAAAGGAGGACCGCAAGGACGACTACCATCTCTACGAAATGGCGGCCGACAGCAAGCCCCGGCAGATCACCTTCGGCCTCGGCGTGGCCGACTACGAACCGGCCTACCTGCCCAACGACGACATCGTCTTCTCCTCCTCCCGCTGCGTCCAGACGGTGGACTGCTGGTGGACCGAGGTAAGCAACCTCTACACCTGCGACCGCCAGGGGCGGGGCTTGCGCCGCCTTGGCTTCGACCAGGTCCACACCATCTGGCCCACCGTCACCCCGGATGGCAGCGTGATCTACACCCGCTGGGACTACAACGACCGGGGCCAGGTCTTCCCGCAAGGGCTATTCCGGATGAACGCCGACGGTACCGGCCAGACCGAGTTCTACGGCAACAACTCCTACTTCCCCACCACCACCTCCCACGCCCGCGCCATCCCCGGCACCAACCGGGTCGTGGCCGTGGCCATGGGCCATCACACCTGGCAGGCGGGCAAGCTGATCGAGATCGATCCCGGCAAGGGCCGCCAGGAGGCCGACGGAGTGACCATGCTCGCCCCCCGCCGCCCGGCCGAGCCGGAACGCATCGACCAGTACGGTCAGAAAGGCGACCTCTTCCGCCACCCCTACCCGCTGGGGCAGGACGAGTACCTCTGTGCCTTCGTTCCCGGCGAACTGAACCGGAGCCGCGGCTCCGTCTTCGGGCTCTACTGGCTGAACGGCGACGGGCAACGGGAACTGCTCGTGCAGGACCCCAAGCTCTCCTGCAACAGCCCGGTTCCCTGGCGGCCCCGTCCCCGGCCCCATCTGCGCCCCTCCCTGGTGGACTACCGCAAGACCGACGGGACCTACTACGTGCAGGATATCTACCGGGGCCCCGGCCTGACCGGCATCCCGCGCGGCACCATCCAGCGGCTGCGCGTGGTGGCCCTCGAATTCCGCGCCGCCGGGGTTGGCAACAACAGCAACGGCGGTCCGGCCGGCGGGGCTCTGGTCAGCACCCCGGTCGCTATCGGCAACGGCGCCTGGGATGTGAAACGAGTCCTGGGCGACGCCACCGTGCAACCCGACGGCTCCGCCTTCTTCACCTGTCCGGCCCGCACCCCCGTCTACTTCCAAGCCCTCGACGCCAAGGGCCACGCCGTCCAGACCATGCGCAGTTGGTCCACCCTCCAGCCCGGCGAGACCTTCTCCTGCGTGGGCTGCCACGAGTCCAAGAACGAGACCCCGGCGGACCAGCATCCGGTCTCCCTCGCCATGCGCAAGGGTCCCGAGCCGCTCAACCCATTCTACGGTGCCCCGCGTGGTTTCAGCTTCGTTAAGGAGATCCAGCCGATTCTGGACCGGCACTGCATCCGCTGCCACTCGGGCGACAAGAACCCGGACGGCGTCAAGCTCAGCGTTTCCCACTGCTGGCGCGGCGACCACACGGCCGCCATCACCGACGGCATCGAGCCCAAGAACTCGGACGACCACGCGATTCCCCGCCACACCTGGTGGGACCATCGCGGCACCCAGGAATGGGCCATGCTCGAATTCCCCAAGCCGCGCCGTCTGGGGGTGACCGAGGTCTACTGGTTCGACGACCGCCCCCGTGGCGGCGGCTGCTACGCGCCCGAGTCATGGACACTCCAGTACCGCCAGGATGGGCAGTGGCATGAGGTACAGGCTCCGAGCGGCTATGGGGTCGAACGCGACCGCTACAACCGCGTCACCTTCACCCCCGTCATGGCAGACGCCCTGCGGATCACCGCCCAGATGCAGAAGAATCGCGGCGGCGGTATCCTCGAATGGCGGGTGGGCGACCAGCAGATCGAACCGGCCTCCCTGCGCCCCCATCTGGTCCTGTCGGGCGAGACGGCGGCAACCAACAGCGGCCGGAACTGGTCCGCCTCCTACCTGGCCCTGACCAGCCAGGGCCAGGGCAGCGACATGGTGAACTGGATCAGCGCCCAATCCGTGCCCTCGCTGCTCGAACCTTACCACAAGGGGGCGGCCAAGAGCCGTCTCCTCGACATGCTGGCCGAAGGCCACAAGGGGGTGAAACTCTCCCAGGAGGAGATGGACAAGCTCGCCTGCTGGATCGATCTCCTCGTGCCCTATTGTGGCGACTACACCGAGGCCAACGCCTGGAGTCCCGAGGATCTGGCCAAGTACGCCTACTTCCAGCGCAAACGCGACCGTCTAGAACAGCTCGAACGGCGGCATATCGAGGACCTAATCCACCACGAGGGCGATCCCGCCTTCCGCCTCCCCGAGGGCTACACCAACGTGGCCCTGAACCCCTTCTGCTCGCGGGGCGAACCCACCTCCTACCCCCATGCCTCCAGCAACAGCGAATGCCGGAACGAGGGCTGCTTCGCCGCCCGCAACGTGATCGACGGGCGCGTCGAGAACCAAGGGCACGGCCCCCTCTTCCCCTCCTGGGGACCCGACCAGCGGGAGGACCTTTGGCTTAGAATCGACTTCGGCGGCGAGGTGGAGATCGACCGCATCGACCTCGCCATCCGCGCCGACTTCCCCCACGACGCCTACTGGCACGAGGCCACTGTCGAGTTCTCCGACGGCTCCCGCGAAACCCTGACCATCGCCAAGGACGCCAACCTCCAGACCTTCCCCTTCGCCAAGCGCCGCGTCTCCTGGCTCCGCTTCGTCGACCTCAAGCAAACCCAACCCCTCGGCTGGGCCGCCTGGAGCGAAGTCGAAGTCTGGGGCACCCGCACCCCGTAGCGCAGGCGTCCCGCCTGCTCCCCCCTAGGAACGCCAATCTCCCGATTGGCCGGCCCCCCGGAACGCCAATCCCCCGATTGGCCAGCCCCCC
>QKCY01000422.1 GCA_003245525.1 Victivallales bacterium
TATTCCAAGTCTCGCACAAGCCGGCCAGCCAGATGCAGCAACAGACGATCTACTTCAACATCCTGATTGCCGGCAGCATCATGGGCCTGGTGCGGAACTGCTTCAGCAGCTTCTTCAGTGGGATCGGGCGCACCCGGATCATCATGGTCGCTGCCATCGTCTCGATGCTGGTGAACGTGGTGGCCAACTACCTCCTCATCTTCGGCCACCTCGGCTTCCCGGCGCTAGGCATGGCGGGGGCCGCCTACGGCACGCTGCTGGGCTCGGCGGTGGGTCTGGTAATCATGGTGTTCGCCTACTTCCGACCGGCCATCCGGGAGGAGTTCGGCATCCTGGCCGGATTCCGTCCCGACCGGCCCATGCTCCGCAAGCTCCTGCGTTTTGGCTATCCATCGGGGCTGGAGTTCTTCCTGAACATGCTGGCCTTCGACCTCCTGGTTCTCGCTTTCCACTCCTACGGCGTGAACCAAGCGGCGGCGGTGACCATTGCCTTCAACTGGGACATGGTCTCCTTCATTCCCCTGATCGGCGTCAACATCGGCGTCAGCAGCCTGGTTGGCCGCTACATGGGCGCGGGGAAGCCCGATGTCGCCCATCATGCCACGATATCGGGGTTGCGGGTGGCCATGTGCTACAGCGTGGCCATGCTGCTGGTTCTGTGTGTCTTCGCCAGACCTCTGGTCGCGATGTTCCTGCATTCCGACACGGCAGATGTCGAGGCGACCCTGCCCCTGGCCCTGTTCATGGTCCGGCTGGTGGCCCTCTACGTCTGCGCGGATGCCATCGGGCTGGTCTTCAGCGGCGCGCTGCGGGGCGCGGGCGACACGTTCTGGACCATGTGCCTCTCGGTCACCACCCACTGGACCATGAGCCTGCTGACCATCTGGCTGATCCGGGGGGTGCAGGTCTCGCCGCGGGCGGCGTGGTGCTGCCTGGTGGTCTTCGTCTGGATCATCTGCACGCTGTTCTATGCGCGCTACCGGACGGGGCGCTGGCGCTCGCTCAAGGTGGTGGACGAGCCCGTGCCGCTACCGCTGCCGATCGCGGACTAGCGCGGGAACGGTTGTGGCAGTACGCTTCGGCGGGTGAACGTTGTGCCCGCAGCCAGAGGAGTCACTGCCATGGATATCGGTCTCGCGAACATCTTCCGTGCCCGTAGTGCCGTCTCTCGTTCCATCAGTGCCGAGAATCCCGACGGTGCCGTCGGCGGCGGTGCCAAGGCCGATCCCAACGGCCAGGGCGCCGCGCGCGAACTGGGCGTGGGCTGGAAAGTCCGCCCCTGCATCAGCCTGAAGGCCGGGGAGACGGTCACCCTCATGGACCACGACGGCCCCGGCGTGATCCGCCACATGTGGTACACCTTCCGCGAAAGTTTCTACCGCGATGTGATCATCCGCATCTACTGGGACGGGCAGGACGCTCCTTCGGTGCAATGCCCCCTCGGCGACCTGATGTGCAACGGCTGGAACGCCCGCCAGGACATCCTCGCCCTGCCTATCAACGTGAACCCCAGCGGCGGCATGAACATCTTCTTCCCCATGCCCTTCCGCACCCACGTCAAGATCACCGTCCAGAACGATTCCCCCAACGACCTCGGCGGCTTCTTCTACACGATCAACTTCACCGAGGAACCGGTAGCTGCCGACGCCCTCTACTTCCACGCCTCCTGGCGACGCAGCAACCCCCTCGCCTATGCCACCGAGTTCCTGATGGTGGACGGCATCGAGGGCCAGGGCCAGTACGTCGGCACCTTCATGACCTGGCAGCAGAACAACAAGGGCTGGTGGGGCGAAGGCGAGATCAAGATGTTCCTCGACGACGACGGGGAGCACCCCACCATCTGCGGCACCGGCACCGAGGACTACTTCGGCGGTGCCTGGGGCTTCGGCCGCAGCTACACCGCACCCTACATGGGCTTCCAACAGGTCTACAAGGCTTCCGGCGAGGTGGGTGCCCGCATGACCCTCTACCGGTTCCACATCCAGGACCCGGTCTTCTTCCGGACGAAGCTCAAGGTGACCATGCAGGCCCTGGGCTGGCGGGCGGAAGGTCGTTTCCTGCCCTTGCAGGACGACATCTCCGCCGTGGTCTACTGGTACCAGACCCTGCCCCATGTGCCCTTCGCGCCCATGCCGCCGCGTAACCTCCGCGAGGTGATCTAGCCGCGCATGGAGTACGCCGCCGACCTGCACGTCCACTCGCACCTCTCCCGCGCCACCAGCCGTGACTGTACCCTCGAAGGGCTGCACCGCTGGGCGCAACTGAAGGGGGTGCGGGTGGTCGGCACCGGCGACTTCACCCACCCCGCCTGGCTCGGCGAACTCGAACGCAAGCTGGTTCCCAGCGCCCCCGGCCTGTTCCGGTTGCGTCCCGAGTTCGTCGATCCGGCGGCGGTACCGCCTGCCTGTCGGGGCGAGGTGGACTTCGTCCTCAGCGGCGAAGTGTCCAGCATCTACCGCCGTGGCGACCGAGTGCGCAAGGTCCATTCCCTTCTCCTGGTGCCTGATCTGGCCACGGCGGCAACCATCTCCCGGCGGCTGGCGAAGATCGGCAACATCGCTGCCGATGGACGGCCCATCCTCAAGCTCGATCCCCGCGACCTGCTGGGGATGGCCCTCGATGCCCATCCCGCCGCCCTGCTGATCCCCGCCCACATCTGGACCCCGTGGTTCTCCATGCTGGGAGCCAAGTCGGGCTTCGCTTCGGTCGAGGAGTGCTTCGGCGACCTCGCCGACCAGATTTTGGCGGTAGAGACGGGGCTCTCTTCCGATCCGCCCATGAACTGGCGGGTGAGCGACCTCGACCGCTTCACCCTCGTCTCCAACAGCGACCTCCATTCCCCGGCCAATCTGGCCCGCAACGCCACCCTCTTCCGCTGTCCGGTGGACTACTTCGCCCTGCGCGAGGCCCTGCGCACCCGTGATCCCGACCAGTTCGGCGGCACCCTCGATCTCTTCCCCGAAGAGGGAAAATACCATTTCGACGGGCACCGCGCCTGTGGCGTCTGCCTGGACCCCGAGAGTTCCGCCGCCCGGCAGGGGCTCTGCCCCGTCTGTGGCAAGCCGCTCGTGCAAGGCGTCCTCCACCGGGTCGCCGAGCTGGCCGACCGGCCCCCCGGCGGCCGCCCGGATTCCGTGCCGCCGCACCACTACACCATTCCCCTCCCCGAACTCCTGGGCGAAATCCTCGGCGTGCGTCCCACCACGCGGAGGGTGGAACGCCGTTACCACGAACTCCTCGCCGCCCATGGTCCCGAGCTCGCGATCCTCCGCGAGTTTCCCGCCGAGAGTCTGGCTGACGAACGTCTCGCAGAAGCCCTTCGCCGCCTCCGGGCAGGCCGCGTGATCCGCCAACCCGGCTACGACGGCCTCTACGGCACGATCCGGGTGTTCGCCTGATCCCTCCACGGCTTCGCACGGCCAACCGGGAACCGAGTTCGACCGGGCAAGAAATGGATACCGGAACTGCGCATTCAATGTGCCAGTGCTGGACATCCATTGCTCTTCCCTTTCCGATAGCTGGGCTGCGGGGCGGGGCTGTGGAGCTTGCATCGCCCGGTTGCGGCGGTGTGAAACGCTCTTGGCACGGGACGTGATAAGGGGTGCCCATACCCCTGCGGCACCACCTGCTGCAGAGCCCCCTGACCAACCAGCCAAGGAGATCCGATGATGAAACGGAAAGAGCACCGGCAGCAGACTTGCCCGCGTCCACAACCCCGGCCCAATTCCCGCCCGCAGCCCCCTGTCCGCCGTCCCAGGGTCCGTGCCCTCTTGCTCGCCCTGCTCGCGGTCATTGCGACCGTACACGGGGCAGGCACCCTCCAGCCCGCCTCGTCCCAGTACCAGCCGATCCGCATCACCGACCACGCCGTGAACGTGGTCATCAACAACGGCTTCGCCATCACCACCGTCACCCAGACCTTTGCCAACCCCAATCCCGTCCCGTTCGAGGCCATCTACCGCTGCCCCCTGCCGAAGAGCGCCACCCTCTCCGAGATGCGGATCCAGATGGGCGAGAACGTGATCAACGGCGAAGTCCTGGCCCGGGACAAGGCCGAGCAGGTCTACGAGGAGGAGAAGCAGGCGGGCAACGACGCGGGCCTGGCCAGCACCGAGGGGTACCGCGAGATGCAGTTCAAGGTGGCGCCCGTGCAGCCTGGCCTCCCGGTCGTGGTCAAGTTCGTCTACTATCAGCAGATCACCCTGGACACCAGCATCGGGCGCTATCTGTACCCCCTTGAGAACGGCGGCACCGACGATCCCGCGGCCATCAGCTTCTGGGCCCGGAACGAGCAGGTGGAAGGCACTTTCTCCTTCGATCTCGACCTCAAGTCCGCCTGGCCGGTGGCCGACGTGCGACTGACCGGCTTCGAGTCGGTCGCCACGACCGAAAGACTGGACGAGGGGCACTGGCACCTCCGTCTGGACCGGACCAACGCCAAGCTCAACCGCGACCTGGTCTTCTACTACCGCCTGGTGGACAACCTGCCGGGACGGGTGGAGCTGCTCACCCATCGTGAAAGCCCGAACAAGCCCGGTACGTTCATGCTGGTCGTGACTCCCGGCCTCGACCTCAAGCCGTTGGCCGCCAGCGGCTCCGACTACGTCTTCGTCCTCGACACCTCCGGCAGCATGGCCGGCAAGCTCGCCGTACTGGCGGAAGGCGTCGCCCAGACCCTCGGCAAGCTCAACCCCCAGGACCGCTTCCGCATCGTCCAGTTCAACAACAGCGCCTCGGCAGTTACCTACGGCAGTTGGCAGTCGGCCACGCCCGGAGCCGTCCAGGACGCGATCGCCAGAGTGAAGGGCCTCCAGCCCACCGGCAGCACCAACCTCTATTCCGGCATCCGTATGGCACTTGGCGAACTGGACGACGACCGCGCCACCAGCATCATCCTGGTGACCGACGGGGTCGCCAACACCGGCGAGATCCGGCCCCAGGCCTTCGCCGATATCTTGCACCAAGTGGATGTCCGAGTGTTCGGCTTCCTGCTCGGCAACAGCTCCAACTGGCCGCTGATGGATACCATCTGCCGCGCCAGCGGCGGCTTCTACGCTCCCGTGTCCAACTCGGACGACATCATCGGCCAGATCCTCCTCGCCAAGTCCAAGATCCGCTTCGAGTGCCTGCACGACGCCACCCTGGAAGTGCGGGGGACCCGCGTCCGGGACACCACCGACGCCGCGTTCGGCAAGGTGTACCGGGGCCAGCAACTGGTGTTCTTCGGTCGCTACGACAAGCCGGGACAGGCCACGGTCGTCCTCAAGGCGAAGCTCACCGGCGAGGACAAGGAATACAGCGCCACCTTCGACTTCCCCGAGGTGAACCCGGAGAACCCTGAACTGGAACGGCTCTGGGCGCTCGACTGCATCGAGGCTATGGAACGGGAGCGCGACCTGGGGCTCCTATCCGCAAGCGAGGTGAAAGACGCCATCCGAAGCCTCGGCACCGAGTACCAACTGGTCACGGACGAGACCTCGATGGTGGTCCTCTCCGACGACCGGTTCGCCGCCCGCAACATCGAGCGCCGCAACCGGGACCGCCTGGTCAAGGAGCACGCGGCCCAGCAGCAACGGAGCGCCGCGCCCGCCCCGAACCGCCAGGTGGACACCAAGGCTCCGGCGTTCCACATGCCAGCCCCCTCCATCGGCGGCGGCGGGGCGCTTGACCCGCTGACCGTCGTGGGTCTGCTCGCCATGGCCGGTGCCGCCTTCCAGGGGTTCCGCCGCAAGGAAGAGTAAGACCGACACCGCACCGATCCAGGGCCGGGGAGTCTCTCCCCGGCCCTCTTGTTTTGCGCGGGCTCCCGTCGCCGGATCGGGGATGCCCTTCCCGCCGTGGCTAGAGCTGGGCAGGCTGGGTGGGGCGGGTGGGATCGGCCAACCGGTCGAAGATCACCTGGCGGAGGCGCGAGGTCGCGCCGTACACATCGTCGGCCTCCTCGCGGTCAGGCAACCCGTTGCTGAAGAGCCGCCGGGCGATGCTCGGGGCGAGGACGCTCATCTCCAGCCCCAGTTCCGGGTCGCGCTGGCTGAGCCAGGCGGAGAACTCCTGGGCATCGAGGTTGCCGGGACGGCGCTGCCCGATCAGGCGCAGCAGCCGCCAGGAGATGTCGTGGCAGAGATCCACGACCACGGTCGGCGCGGCATGGCGGGACTGCTCGACATTCTCCCACAGACGGCGGACCGCCCGCTTGAACTGCCAGGTGCGGAACCAGCGCGCCATGCGGCGGCGGCGCTTCCACGCCATGCGCAGGGCGATCAGGGCCAGGGCAATGAGCACATCGACGGCCACCGAGAGGCCCCGGAAGAAGGTGACCGTCCCCATGACGGCGCCCTTGATCCGGTCCCAGGCGCGACCGGCCCACTCCACCAGGCCCTTGCGGACCGCGTTCCAGAGATCGACCGCCCATTCGAGGGACTTCATGATGGCGGCCTTGACGAGCTCCTGGGGGGTCGGGTCCAGGTTGCCGGAGTCGAGCATGGCCTTCTCGTAGACCTGGGACGCGGCCTTGGAGAAGAGGCCGGGCTTCCTCGTGTCCTTGCCCGCCGTGTCGTCCTCCTTCTTGACCGTCTGCTTCTCGTTGGAGTGCTTCTTGGTGTCCTCGACCGGCTTGCTGAACTCGGGAGGATAGGCCGACCAATCCTCGCCGAAGGGGTCCATGAGATTGCCGAGCAGGGAAGTGGCGTTCTTGAGGGGCAGTTCGCCGGGAGGCGCGCCGTCGAAGGTGAGCCAGCCCCAGGGCTCGACAAACACCTGCGACCAGGCGTGGGCATGGTACTCGTAGACCTCGAAGTAGTTGCCGAGCACATCGTAGTCGCCGGGCAGATAACCGGTGGCAAGGCGGCTGGGCAGGCCGGCCAGCCGGGCAAGGATCGTCATGGCCTGGGCAAAGTGCTGGCAGTAGCCTTCGCGGGTCTCGAAGAGGAAGTAGTCCACCACCTCCCGGTCCCTGGGAATCCGGGGGGCATCGATGTTGTAGGTGTAGTTCTTGCGGAGGAAGTCGCGGATGGCCATGGCCTTGCCCATGTCGCCCTCGACCCCGGCCGTGATCTCGGCGGCGAGTTTCCGGACGCGGGACGATACCAGCGAGCGGGGCACATAGCGGTAGTTCCAGCCCCGGCGGAGGTTGCTCTCCCAGGGCGCCATCGGGTTGTCCGAACCTACCGCAGGGGTCATGGAACTGACCTTGTACGTCCACGGCGGCTCGGGGACCCGGTTGCGGAAGGTCGCTCCCCCCAGGTAGTCCTGCACGGAGACCTGGCTGCCGGGCAGCGGGCTGTCCTCCTTCTGGGAGGAGCTCAGGTACTCGAACCGGGTGGGGCGATAGGCGCCGACCAGCGTCTTGGACTCGTTCTTCTCGACCCGGAAGGTCTGCACGATCTCCTGCTCGTTGCGGGGCCGGAACTTGTCCAGGCCGCTCTTGCCCTCCTGAAGCATGGGGGAGGCATGCCAGGACTTGCCGTCGTAACGGTCGTAGACCCGGCCCAGCCAGTAGAGCTTGGCCGGTGCCCGGACCCGGTAGACGAGATCCTTGCCGATGCCCGACGCCCCGGCCCCATCCCGGGCGTCGAACGCATCGTTGCCCTCGGCCCTCACGAGCCGGGGCGAGTTCCGCGACAGCACCGTGGGGCTGACGTCCGAATCGATGGCCTCGCCCTCGCCGGGCTCGCTCGACCAGATGGACTTGGCCGGCTTCACCCAGTTGTGCCAGAGCTCGGGAAACTCCAACTCCTGCTTGGCATCGAAGGAGACCGGGAAGAACCCCCGGGTATGGATGCGCCCATGGGGCATCGGCACCGTGGACAGAAGAAAGAAGGTCAACCCCACGGTGAGCGCCAGATGCATCAGCCGGTAGCCCCAGTTCTGGCGGAGCCAGGGCACCCCGTCCGGGCTATCGCCCTCGAACCCGAACAGGCGGAGCGTCCGGGTCTGGTAGAGCAGAAAGACGGCCATACCGAGGAAGCAGAAGAAGGTTCGGATGTAGATGGGACGGCCGGGCGAGAGCCCGCCGAAACCCAGCAGGATCACCGACAGGGTGACCAGCATCTCGTACTCCTTGCGCACCCCGCCGATCACCAGGGCCATGCCCAGCAGCGAGGTGGTCTCCACCAAGGCCAGGTCCAGCGAGGCCTCTCCCATGCGCATCTTGCCCCAGTAGACGCCGCCGGCGGCGATAAGAACCTGGGCGATCTGGCGCATGGTCACGGTAAAATGGCGTTCGGGAATACGGGCCAGGAGACCCAGCGGAAGCACGCCGACCAGCAGGGCGAGGGTCATCACCGGCTGGCCCTTCATCCACAGGGCCGCCACCATGCCGATGGTGAACAGGAGCAGGTAGCTCAGTTGCAGGGGCAATGGAAGACTGGTCCGTTTCAAGCGGACTCCTTTCAGACTACGGCCAGGGCCTCTTCGAGGCGCATGTCGGGACGAACCTGGGCGGCGACGACCAGATGGCCGGTACTACTCTCCCCGGCACCCTCGCCTGCCTTGGCAGGCCGCCGCTTCGCCTTTGGCCGGAAGGCCTCGCGGTCGGCACAGAACCAGCGGACTTCGAGCCCGCTGGCCACCAGCGTGTCCAGCGAATCGCGCAATGGCTTCGAGACCCCCAGGCTGAGGCAGAAGACCACCGTCTTGGTGGGCAGCACCTGGGCCAGGGCGTAGGCCACATCGGGCAGCGCCACCCGGCCAGCGCGCAGAGTGGCCAGATTGTAGAGAATGTCCTGCTGAATCTCGGGCGAAGGACGGGGCGACTGCACGAGCAGACGGTCCCCGCCTGCGGCGAAGGCCAACTCGCAGTAGAGCCCCGCGCAATAGTGGCAGAGGCTGGCGGCGGCCCGGATCTGGTATTCGAGGTTCGACATCTCGTCGTCACCGCTCACGAAAGCCTCGTTGGCATCGATCAGGATAGCCACCGAGACCGTGGCGTTGCGCTCGAACTCCTTCACCATCAGCCGTCCGTAGCGGGCGCTGCTACGCCAATGGATGAAGCGGAGCCCGTCGGACGGCGTGTACTCGCGGACCCCGTAGAAGTCCTGGCTCATGCCGGCCGCGCTGATCGGACTGGCGGTCATCGAGTGCATGGTCTCGTGCTGTTCCAGAATCAGGTCCGGCACCGGCTCGACGCCGGGATAGACGATGACTTTGGTCGGACAGGAGAAGCGGCGTTCGCGGCGGAAGAGACCGGCAGGATCGCCACTGCGCAGCACCACCCGGTCCAGCTCGAACTCGCCCCGCACCATGGCCAGGGAACGACGGCTGACCAGACGGTCCTCGTGGGGACCCAGTGGCGCCACGACCGTGCGGACCAGACGGCCGGGAATGAAGGGGACGCGCTCCTCGACAATGATGTCCTGCCGACGGCGACGGCTCAGATTGACGAGGCGCAGGGGGAGCGACACCGCCTGCCCGGTCGAGGCATCGCCACTAGTGGCGCGGATGACCCGGACCCGGCGCAGGGAAAGGAGGGCGCAGAGGAAGCTGACCATGGTCAGCGCGGCCGTGCCGCAGGCGAGCAGGAACGGGAACACCCCATGGTTCACCAGGGCCACGCCCAGCCAGGCAAAACTGCTGAGGGCCACGAACCAGCCGCGGGATGTTGGCCATATGAGCCGCATGGTATCTTGCATCCCCTCTCGGGGTTGTTGCTGTGCTATGCATCCCCGTTGGCCGGGGAATTCGACGGTTGCCTTCCGGCGGTACCGGTCGGCCTTGAAGGAACGGGACTGCGGAGCCCGGGATGAGACGAATGGAGAACGGCGAGCCCGCAACGCTCCGCCTCACCCGAAACGCACATTCCGCATGTGATATTGGCCTTGTTCCGTGCCGGTACTCTACACCTTTTCCCCTGCCTCCGCGAACCCTTCACCCCGTATCTGGCAGGAAGGAATCCGCTCCGTTTTCCTGGCAGTACGGAAGCGTGTATGTTGTTGCCATGACCAGCGCCACGAACCAACCTCTGCTCGACACGGCCCCGGAAGCCGACGCAGAGATCCTGCGCGAACTGGACCACCGGATGCGGTCCGGCGAGCAGGACGCGCTGGCCGATGCGTTCACCCTATGCCGGAGCCGCCTGCGGCAGGTGGCCGCCTTCCGGCTCGACGACCAGTTGCAGGCCCGCCTGGACGCCGACGACGTGCTCCAGGAGACCTTCCTGGCCGCCAGCCAGCGGCTGCACCACTACGCCACCAGTCCGTACACCTCGCCGTTCCTGTGGCTGCGGGCGATCCTGGGGCAGACTTTGGTGGAGCTGTACCGCCACCATGTGGGCAGCCAGAAGCGCAACCCGGGCCGCGAGGTCCGGCTTGACGCCAACCCCTTTCCCCAGGCCACCTCCACGTCGCTGGCCTTCCAGTTGGCTGGCACGCACACCTCCCCCGGCGATGCCGCCGCCCGGAACGACATGGTTGGTCTGGTAGAGGCGGCCATCGCCCAGATGGACCCCATCGACCAGGAAGTGCTGGCGTTGCGCCACTTCGAGGAACTTTCCAACCGGGAAGTTGCCGAAGTCCTTGGCATCGCCCAGAAGGCGGCCAGTATCCGCTATGTGCGCGCCTTGCGCCGCCTCAAAGACGCCCTCGCCCAGATGACCGCCTGCTTCCGTTCCCCCCGCTGAGCCCGAGAGGTCCCCTGTATGGCAGACACTGACGCCGAACGCGACCAGCTCGAACTCCTAGCGTCGGACTTCCTGGCACGGCTGAGGCGGGGCGAGTCGCCGAGCATCGCGGACTACGCCCAAGCCTACCCCGCGCTCGCCACCGAGATCCGGGAACTGTTTCCCACTGTCCGGGCAGCGGAGCAGATCAAGCTGCCCCAGGGACAATGGCTGCAGCAGGAGGAGAACGGCAGCAAGGGATCCGACCGCACAGTCCCGCTGGAGGGGAAGCCGACAGACCAAGGCGAAACGGCCCCCCACCCGGGCATGGTGTTGGGCAAGTACACCCTTGAGAAATGCATTGGGCGGGGCAGTCTCGGCTCCGTCTGGACCTCCCGCCATCCCGAGTTCGGCATTCCGGTGGCCGTGAAGATTCTGCACGCGAGCGTGAAGGGCAGCACCGACGAGGGCAACCGGCGGTTCCTACGCGAGGCCCGGGCGGCGGCCCGGCTCAACCATCCCCATATCGTCCGGGTCTTCGACGCGGGCGTGGCCGACGGGCTGAAGTACTTGGTGATGGAGTACGCGGAAGGCGGAACGGTCGCCAGCTTGCAGGAGTCGCTGGGGGGCAAACTCCCGGTGGACCGGGCCGTCCAGCTTGTGGCCGCCACCGTGGAGGCCGTGGATGCGGCCTCCCAGCTCGGCATCGTCCACCGCGACATCAAACCGGAGAACATCCTGCTCGACGCCGGCGGCCAGCCCAAACTGGCCGATCTCGGGCTGGCCAAGGAAACCCTCGACGCCGAAACCCACAGTGTCACGCGCGTCGGGCAGATCATGGGGACGCCCTTCTACATCGCTCCGGAGCAGGCCATGGGCAGCTCGGAAGTGGACGTGCGCACCGACATCTACTCCCTGGGAGCCACGCTCTACCATCTGGTCACCGGCAAGCCGCCCTTCGACGGCCCGACCCTCTACGAGATCTTCCATGGGCACCTGCACCGGGCCCTGGTCGAGCCCCGGGTACAGAACCCCGAAGTGCCGCCAGCCCTGTCGCGGATCATCTGCCGGATGATGGAGAAGCGGCCGGAAGACCGCTATCAGAGCACCGCCGAGCTGCGGGCCGACCTGGCCCGGTACCTGGCCGGCCAGAAGGTTGCGGCCCGGCCCCGCTTGCGGCATTGGCTCCCCTATGTGTCCGGCAGCCTCTTGCTCCTAGCCTTGCTCGGCACCCTCTATCTGGCATTCTCCGGCCCCCATGATCGGGAAACCGCGGGCGCCCCGGCTGCCCCAAGCAGCCCGCCCGAGAAGACTGCGGTCCCTGCCGCCACCGATGCGACCAAGCCCACCGAACCAGCCAGCAGGGCCACCGTGCCGCCTCCGGCAGAGATGGCGGCGGACAACTGGCAGATTGTGGACGGCCCCCTCGGCGTAAAGGAGCACTTTCCCACGCCGCTGCCCACGGCAGACTACCAGTTCGTCGGGAACGCGCTACAGATCTCCGAGAAGGCCGGGACCATGCGTACTCTGGTGTACAGCGCGGTGCCCATCCTGGGGCCCTTCCGCCTGACGGCTGGGGTCAGAAATATCAATGTGCTCGGCATCGTCGGGGCACCAGGCGAGGAAATGGCCGACTGCCAGGTAGTGCTCTTCAACCCGGCGGAGGTCGATCCGAGCGACGACACGTGGCACACCGTCGACTTCCACCGGGACCGGAACAGCATGGCCTGCCTGGTCGATGGGAAGCCAGCCTTCTCCCTCACGGGTTCGCCGCGCGCGCATGGCCGGGTTTGGTTCTCCATTCCCTCGGATGCCCGGAGCGAGATCCGGGGTCTGGCGCTCCGGGCCGAGGAAGTGCCGCTGCCCGCCGGGGGGAGGAGTGGGTTCCCCCCGCCGCGCCGCCCCTGAGTGCGGGACCTACCGGGCTCGGGGAGAGGTAAAGTTGCAGGAGGCTGTAGACAACCCGACCCGGTTGGCGTTTGAGTGAGATGTCGACGGGGGCTTCGGACTTCGGGGATCACGGCGCGAGTTGCCCAGATCGCCAGGAGAATTTGAGATGTCGAAAAGGTCGCTGCCAAGCCAAATGTGGGTGATGCTTTGTTCGCTGGCCTTGCTGCTGGGGCCATCGGTTCGGACATTGGCCCAGCAGCCACAGCACCGACCGCCGCAAGGCGGCTCTTTCGGACCACCCCAAAACGACGGTGGCGGTTCGGGCAGAGGGGGCCATCCGGGCCAGCTTGGCGCGGGCACGGGAGGAGAAGCATGTCCCCCGCCGGGAATGCAGCCACCGGCCTTGCTGCTCGCCCTTGACGCGGATGGCGA
>QKCY01000488.1 GCA_003245525.1 Victivallales bacterium
TGGGCGCTCATGTCCTTCAGGTGGATGCAGACGATCCGGCCCTCCAGCTCGCGGAGACCGGCCACCGGATCGATGCCCGAACGGAACCAGTGCCCCACGTCCACGCAGGCACCCAGGCGGGGGCTGCGATCCTTGACGGCGGCCAGAATAGTGGCCGGTTCCCAATAACGGGAGGGCTTGGCATGGTTGTGAAAGGCCACGTTGATGCCGAACTCGTCGGCCAACTGCTCCACCAGATCAAGCTGGTCCGGCCCCGGCTCGCTGATCAGGGTGGGGATGCCCATCTCGCGGGCGAACTCGAAGAGCTGCCGCCAGTCCTCGGGCTTGCCGGGGGTGCAGACGCCATAGGCGGCGATGCGCATCCGGTTGGCCTTGAGCAGGGCTTGGAGGCCAGCCTTGGCGGCGGCGTCCATCGTGTAGTTGCTGGTGCCAGCGAGCCCGCCGCCCAGCTTCTGGCCGGGATAGAGCTCGATGACCCGCAGGCCAAGAGCGTTGGACTTCGCGATGGTCTCGGCGACGGTGGATTTGCGGAAGGTGTAGGCTTGCACGCCCAACTGCCAGTCGGGCTGACCGGCCAGGACGGCGGTCGCAAGCATGGTAGCAATAGTAAAGACTCTCATGGCGATGCCTTTCCGGTGGTGGTTCGGCTGGCTAGAACAGGCGATAGGGGTGACGGATGAAGCGATCCGCCTCGGGCATGCCGCGGCAGGTCATGGTGTCGGCATCCCAGTAGATGCGCTTACCGGTACGGATGGCCAGATTGCCGAGCAGGACGCTCTCGGTGAGCGGCCCGGCGTGATCCACCAGGTTCGAGCCGGCGGGGGTGCCGCCCTTGCAGGCATCGACCCATTCCCGGTAGTGGCCGCCCTTGATCCGCTCGACCAGCTTCGGGGGCTTGCCGATCTCGCGCATCATCTTCTCGGGGAAGATGCGGACGCTACCGGCGTAGCAATCGGCCATGATGTTGGCCTTGTCACCGTAGAAAACCTGGCCGCTGCCGCCGTAGAGGTCGCGCTTGAACTCCAGGCTCTTGGGCCGGGGCGGCAGGTGCTTGCCGTCGTACCAGACCACCTTCACCGGCGGCATATCGCCGCGCCAACCGTACTGGTAGGTGACCTTGGACCAAGTGGGCGTGGTCTCCGAATCCGGCGCGTCGGATTCGGCTTCGACCCATTCGAGCCCATGGCCGAGATCGAGCGCCCAGAACGCGGCGTCCATGATGTGGCAGCCCATGTCGCCCAGCGCGCCACAGCCGAAGTCCCACCAGCCGCGCCACTTGAAGGGATGGAAGGCGGGGTTGTAGGGATGGATGGGAGCGGTACCGAGGAAGAGGTTCCAGTCGAGCATCGCGGGCACAGCGGGGGAATCGGTCGGCAACGCGATCTTCTGGGGCCAGATGGGCCGGTCGGTGTAGAGATGAACTTCGCGCACGGGGCCGATGGACCCGGAGCGGATCCACTCGTAGATCATGCGGGTACCGTTGTTGGCATGGCCCTGGTTGCCCATCTGGGTGGCGACACCGTATTTCTGGGCGGCCTTGGCCATCATGCGGGCTTCCCAGATGGTGTGGGAGCAGGGCTTCTGCACGAAGACATGCTTGCCCATCTGCATGGCCATCATCGCGGCCGGGAAGTGGGTGTGGTCGGGCGTGCTGATGGTGACGGCGTCGATCTCGTCGCCCATATCGGCCAACATCGCGCGGTAGTCGACGTACTTCTTCGCCTTCGGATGCTTGGAAAAGGCCCCGTTGGCACGGGCATAATCCACGTCGCAGAGGGCGACGATGTTCTCCCCGGCCACCCCATCCACATCGGAGCTGCCCTTGCCGCCGCAGCCGATGCAGGCGATGTTCATCTTGCGGTCCGGTTCCACAAACCGGCTCTTGCCCCCGAACCAGCGGAGGAGGGGCAGATCCATGCCCATGGCCGAGGCTCCGAGCGTGGCGGCCGCGCCACCGGTCAGGAATGTGCGTCTGGTTACTTCCTTAGGCATGTCGACTCCTTATCGTAGGGTGGAAAAGGGGAGAACAAGGGCAGAACGGACCGGCGGGGGCGAATGATGGCGTCACTCGCCCAGAGCCTTGGCGATATCGTTGTCCGCAGCGGCCAGGCGGGCGGCGGCGGCTTCGGCGGAGAGCCCCAAACGGTCCATGAGAATGTGGATGGCGCGGTAGCGCAGTTTCTCGCAGGAAACGTTCATATGGCTCATCCGATTGCCGATGACGCGACCGGAACGCACCATGGCGGCGGTGGTGAGCATGTTCAAGACCATTTTCTCGGCGGTGCCCGCTTTCATACGGGTGGAACCGGCGACGACTTCGGGACCCGTAACGGGAACAATGGCCACATCGGCCAGCTCGCCGAGAGTGCCCGCGGGGTTGCAGTACACGACCAGGGTCCGGGCACCGACGTTGCGGGCCTTGCGCAAAGCCCCGGCCACATAGGGCGTCCGACCGCTGCAACTGAGGCCGCAGACCACGTCTGTGGCATTGGCCCCCCGCCGGGCCAGATCGCGGGCGCCGGCTTCCTCCCGGTCCTCGGCCCCTTCGCGAGCCCGGAACACCGCGCCCTTGCCTCCGGCGATGATCCCCTGGACCTGCTCGGGGTCGGTGCCATAGGTGGGGGGAATCTCGGAGGCGTCCACGATACCGAGCCGGCCACTGGTTCCGGCTCCCACGTAGAACAGCCGTCCGCCCTGGGCAAAGGCATCGACCAGAATGTCCACCCCCGCCGCGATCTCGGGGATCACCTTGGCCACCGCCTCGGCAACCGCGTGGTCCTCCTCGTTGATGAGAGTGACGATCTCCAGCGTGGACTTGCGGTCCAGATCAGCGAAACGGTCGGACACCGCCTCGGTGACCAGCACGTCGCTCATGCCTTGGGGAACCAGATCAGCCATGACAGGATTCTCCACTTCGGCGCAGCCGGTCCACAGTCTCCTGATCGAGCCGAACACCACCCAGCTCCAGCGCCCGAAGCACCGCCCCGGCGGCGAGGGTAAAGTCGCGCACCTCCACCTCGGCGGCGGGCAGGGCCTCCCGGATGGCGTCCCGACAAGCCGCCAACACTGACGGCAGATTCAGCATGACGCCGCCCATGGCTGCGACGCGGGGCGCAGTCAGCCCCAGATGCCGGGCCAGGCGGATCGCGCAGTCGGCAGCCCGCTGGCCTGCACTGACCAGAATCCCCTGGGCCACGGCATCGCCCTGTTCGGCGCATTGAGCCACCAGCGGACACAGCGAGGCGATGCTGCGCCGGTCCAGATGCGGATAGGCGGCCTTGACCGCCTCGCCGATCCGGTCGCGCTGCTGTTCGCGAAGCCCCGGGTCCGTGAACACCGCCGACGGCAGGGAGGAAAGGGTCTCGCGGAACAGAGGATGGGAAGGGAGAACCGCGAGGAGGGTTGTCTCCGGTGCCCCGAAGTCGAGCAGGCGGGTGACGGCACGTAGCGCCT
>QKCY01000292.1 GCA_003245525.1 Victivallales bacterium
GGCGAACCACTTCTCCCACAACGGCGGAGCCAACCACGACGCCCTCTGCGCCTGGTTCGCCCCCCATGGCATCGAAGTCGGCTACGACGGGATGGCCCTCGAGCTCTAGCCGCGGAACCGGACGGCAATTTCGAGTCTCGCGCGGCGGGCCGCTGCCTCCTGCGGCGGTCGTTGCGCCGTCCTGTCGCCACGCAGGCAGAGGAAGCATCCTGGCCCGGCTGGACCGGACGGGGAAAGGCTGGGGCACGCTCTCTTTGGGCCTTGAATTTCGCCCAAAATGTTGCTATTAGAGTAATAAGATGCCTGGGTGAAGCCGGGCTTGAACAACGGCAACAGCAAGGGGCCCCGCACATGCTTCAGAAGACACGAACGCACGCAAGCCAAGGGTTCACACTGATCGAGCTACTGGTGGTGATCGCCATCATCGCGATTCTCGCGTCGATGTTGCTTCCGGCCCTGAGCAAGGCACGGGAAAAGGCCCGCCAGATCAGTTGCACCGCCAACATGAAACAGCTCAGCCTCGGGCAACTGATGTATGCCGGCGACTTCGATGGCTACATCTTCGCCAGCACCAAAGGTGCTACGGGTGACACGTACGGGACGTGGACCAAGGCGCAGGGCGAAGGCCAGTACATGGCGCTCAGCTTCTACTATCCGTACATCAACGACAAGAAGGTGTTCCAGTGCCCCTCCATGACCGGTGGCATCCACTATGGCCAGGTGATCTGGAACAGCACCATGGGGGGCAATGCGTTCTACGACACCAACGCCCGCAAGCTGGACGATATTGCGACCAAGTCCACCAAGGGAGTCTCCGGTACCATCTCGATCACCGAGTCCAACAACGTGGCTCTGTGGGACTGGCGTGAAGCCGACGGCTCCACCTCCCTCTGGGTGCGGATGCGCTGGCACCACAACGACGGCGAGAACAGCTCCTATCTCGACGGCCATGTCGAGTGGAAGAAGTACAACAACCTGACCACCCAGACATTCGGTGGCACCAGCCCCGGCAACCCGCCGACCAACATCTAGCGCAAGAGTAGAGTCCCCCGTCCTTTGGGCGGGGCCTACGGGTCGGCTAGGCCAATCCCGAATGGGTTGGGTATCCGCTTGTACCTTGCCCGGTCTGTTTGCTCTCTTCCGGAAGTCTTGTATGCATGCCGACCGGAAAGTGGGAGCCGCCCCCGCGCGGCGACGGAGCGCTTTGCCTCCGGTTCCCGCCGCCGCCCGACCGGAGCGGATCGCCGCCTGGAAGCGGCTCCCACACTTGCCAGGGAATACGGCAAACGGCGGGGAAGCCTGCCCTCCTCGGAGGGCCAACCGATGCCCCGTCCTCCGGGCGGGGTTCTTTACCCGACAGGGCACCTCGTGCAGCCCCTTCCCGGTTCTCCGGGGAGGGGCTTTTTCGTGGCTACAGGCTCGCGGCGCGGCCGGTGACGAACAGGGAGGCGAGGTAGGCCGTGTAGCCGAGGAGCAGGGCGATGCCCATGTTCCGGCCGATCCGTCCCCGCTTCAGGCCGATGCCGAAGAGCAGGAGCGTGACCAGGAACGCGAAGGGGATGTCGATCCGGACCAGATCGGCATCCCGGAACTGCAGGGGGCTCAGCGTCCCCGCCAGGCCGGTCACGAAGAAGACGTTCAGCACGTTGGCGCCCATGATGTTGCCCACGCTGATGTCGTGGGCGCCCTTGCGCAGGGCGCCAATGGCGGTGAACAGCTCGGGCAGCGAGGTGCCGAGGGCCACGAAGACCAGGGAGATGACTGCCTCGCTCATGCCGAGACCACGGGCCAGCCGCTGGCCGTACTCGATGAGCAGGTAGGCACCAATGGCGAGCATGGCCGCGCCCAGCAGGAAGAGGAGGATGTTGCGGCACCAGGCCCGGAGAGCGGGAGTGGGGCGGGGTTCGCCCTCCTCCTCCTGGCCCGCCCGCTCGTGTTTGGCTTCCAGGTAGTTGATGAAGAGGTAGGCGATCATGCCCAGCAGCAGCAGCGCCCCCTCGAACCGGCCGATTCGGAAGACCTGGGTGCTGCCACCCCGCAGGGCGCCGAGCACGTCGCCGCCCCAGGGCAGGGCCACGGCCAGGGCGGCCAGGAGGGCCACCAGCAGGCAGGTGCCTTTTACTAGGAAACGTTCGCGGCGGATCTCCGCCGTGGTGAAGAGCAGCACCACGCCCAGGACCAGCATGGTGTTGCAGATCACCGAGCCGACGGCGTTGCCCAGCGCCATGTCTGCCGCGCCCTTGAGCGAGGCGGTGGCCGAGGAGACCACCTCCGGGATGGTGGTGCAGAGGCTGACCACCGTCGCCCCGATCACCAGTTGGGGGAGACCGGAGACCCGGGCGAACCAGATGGCGCTGTCCAGAAACAGGTTGCTGCCAGCGACGATGATGATGAAACCGAGAACAAAGAGAGCGGTGTTGAGGGCGGTTGCAGGCATCTGCTCCAATCTTCCCCCGCGCTGCGCCTAGCGCAGATTGCGGGTGTAGTAGTCGAGAATCTCGTCGTCGCGGCCGAAAATGGCCGAGATGAGCGCCACCCGGATCCACATGCCGTTGCGGACTTGGCGCCAGTACATGGCGCGGGGATCGCTGTCCACGGCGGGATCGATCTCCTTGCGGCGGGGCAGCGGATGCATCAGGATCGCGCTGTATTTCAGTAGCTTGAGGTGGTCGGCGGTGAAGTAGAAGTCGGAGATGTCCACCTGATGGCTCTCGCCCTCCTTGTCCCACTCGTCCTGGATGCGGGTCATGTAGATCGCGTCCGCCTCGGGGATCACCGACTCGAAGTCGTTCGTCACCTCGTAGTCGACCCCCGCCGCGCTAAGCTGGTCGAGCACATCCTGCCCGATCTGTAGCTCGTCCGGGGCCACGAAGAACTGCTTGACGCCGGGGTAGAGGGTGAGCAGGGAGGCCAGGGAGCGCACCGTGCGGCCCCGGAGCAGGTCGCCCACGAAGACCACGTTCTTGCCCTCGATGCCGCCGGAGCGCTCGAAGGACCGCTCCAGGGTGTAGATGTCCAGCAGGGCCTGGGTGGGGTGCTGGTCCTTGCCCGAGCCCGCGTTGATGATGGGCACGGGCCGGCCGGCGTTGGAGAGGATCCAGGCCATCTTCTCGGCGAACCCCTGGGTCGGGGTGCGCATGATGATGAGGTCGAAGTAGGAGCTGAAGGTCCGCACGCTGTCCTCGCGGGACTCGCCCTTCATCTCGCTCGACGTGGTGGGGTCGCGCACTTCGCCCACCTTGAGGCCGAGGATCTGGCAGGCGGCGTAGAAGGAGAGGAAGGTGCGGCTGCTGGGTTGGGAGAAGTCGAGCATGGCCCGCTTGTGGGGCAGTTGGCCCATGAGGAAGGCCATGCCGTCCTTGCTCTTGGCGATGCGGCGGATGCGGGTGGCCATGCGGCAGACATGGTCGAGCGTCTCGCGGTCGAACTGCTGGGCCAGGAGAACGTGATAGGGCATCCCGTTCTTCTGCTTGAAATAGGGGCTCTTCTCTTCGAGCGGCAGATTCTTGAATGCGTCCCAGGAGATGTCGTCGAGTCGCTTCGGTCTCATGATGGTCTGCCTTTCCCCGTGATGGAATCCCCGCACGCCCTGCGCCGTCAACTATGCCAGCGACGCCAGAATCATCGCCTTGATCGTATGCATCCGGTTCTCGGCCTCGTCGAACACCTTCGAGAAGGGGGCCTCGAACACATCGTCGGTTACTTCCAGCGCCCCGATCTCCTTGGTCACTTCCGTGTCGTGGTTGTGGAAGGCGGGCAGGCAGTGGAGGAAGATGACCTGGTTGCTGGCCAGATTGCCGGTGCGCTCCACCATCGCCATATCGATCTGGAAGGGCCGCAGGAGCTTGATCCGCTCCTGGAACTGGCTCTCCTCGCCCATGGAGACCCACACGTCGGTGTAGAGCACGTTGGCCCCCTCGACGGCGGTGACGGGATCGTGGGAGACGGTGACCGTGGAGCCGTTGCGGGCGGCAGCCTGCCGGGCAACGGCCAGCACGCTCTCGGTGGGGGCCAACTCGGGCGGGCAGCAGTCCACCACGTGTACCCCGGCCATGGCGCAGCCGACCATGAGCGAGTTGCAGACGTTGTTCCGGCCATCGCCCACAAAGACAACCTTGAGCCCCTTGAGATAGCCGAAGTGCTCCTTGATGGTCTGCAGGTCGGCCAGGATCTGGGTGGGGTGCCAGTCGTCGGTAAGCCCGTTCCAGACCGGCACGCCGGAGCATTTGGCGAGGGTCTCGACGGTCTGGTGCTCGAAGCCCCGGAAGAGGATGCCGTCGAACATGCGGCCCAGCACCCGGGCGCTGTCCGCGACGGATTCCTTCTTGCCGAAGTGGATGTCTGCCTTGCCCAGGTATTCGGCCGTGGCACCCTCGTCCCGCGCCGCCACCAGAGTGGCGCACCGGGTCCGGGTCGAGGCTTTCTCGAAGACCAGGCAGAGATTGCGCCCGCGGAGCAGGGGTGCGGCAATATGGGTGCCCGCCAGTTTCCGGGCTTTCAGTTCGATCGCGAGGTCCACGAGACCAAGCACTTGCTTGTCAGTCAGTTCGGCCAGGGTGAGGAGACTCCGTCCCCGCAGGCCGAGGTCAAGATTGAGACCCATGGGAAGCACCTCCCAGTTTGGCTGGGTGTCCGTTGGCTTGCTAGAAACCTGTAGTATACCACGCTTGACCACGATTGCCCGCCACTCCCGGCGGCGGTCGTGCGCACTGGCAGTCTCCCTTCTGGCACAACCTGGTTGCCGGAGCATATTGGCCCCCGGTGCCCGCCCCATGCCGCAGGCAAGCGGAACGCCTCGCCGCCCCCCTGGAACCCCGGATTCGGAAGGACCGCCCGTGAGCAGCGCCCCGCCCAATGTGATCCTGATCATCACCGACGACCAGGGGTACGGCGACCTGGCCTGCCACGGGAATCCGGTGGCCCTGACCCCCCACCTCGACCGGCTCTACGCCGAGAGCGTGCGGTTCACGGACTTCCACGCCGCCCCCATGTGTACGCCGACCCGGGGCCAGCTCCTGACCGGACTGGATGCGGCGCGCAACGGGGCACTGAACGTCAGCAGCGGCCGCACTCTGCTCCGCCCCGAACTGCCGACGCTGGCCGACCTCTTCCGGGGCGCTGGCTACCGGACGGGCATCTTCGGCAAATGGCATCTGGGCGACAACTACCCGTACCGCCCCCAGGACCGCGGTTTCGAGGAGAGCCTTTGGTTCCCCTCGTCGCACATCAGCTCCCTGCCCGACTACTGGGAGAACGACTACTTCGACGATGTGTACTGCCACAACGGCACCCGCCAGCGTTTCGCGGGATACTGCACCGAGGTCTTCTTCGATCAGGCCATGCAGTGGATCGGGGACCGGCACCGCCAGGGGGAGCGTTTCTTCGCCTACCTGCCCACCAATGCCCCCCATGCCCCGCTCTGGGTGCCCCAGGAGGACCGCCTCGCCGTCGAAGCCTACTTCGCGGCGCACGAGCACGAACTGCCGGAACTCAAGCCCGCCCTGCGCGCCAGCATCATCCGGTTCCTGGCCATGATCCGGAACCTGGACAGCCATCTCGGCCGCCTGCGCGACTTCCTCGCCGAACAGGGCCTGGCCGAGAACACGCTGCTCCTGTTCATGACCGACAACGGCAGCACCTTCGGGCAGAACTACTACAACGCCCGGATGCGCGGCAACAAGTGCAGCCTTTGGGAAGGCGGGCACCGGGTGCCGTGCTTCGTCCACTGGCCTGCGGCTGGCCTCGCCGAAGGGCGGGACGTGGGCGGTCTGACCGAAGTGCAGGATATCCTGCCCACCTTGGCGGAGTTCTGCGGGTTCGCCGCTCCGGCATCCGGCGACGGCATCAGCCTGGCACCCGTGCTGCGGGGCGAGGCCCTGCCGCCGGAGGACCGCATGTTGGTCGTCAACTACAGCCGGATGCCCGGCGAGCTGGACTATCCCTCCCCCGACAGCCCCTCCATCGTCCGCCGCCACGGCTCGGCCGTCCTCTGGCAGCGCTGGCGGCTGATCGAGGAGAATGCCCTGTACGACCTCGACTCCGACCCCTTGCAGCAGACCAATGTCATCGCCGACCATCCCGAAGTCGCCCAGGCGATGCAATGTCACCTGAACGCCTGGTGGACCGCCGTCGAGCCGGTCGCCAACGAACTGCAGCGGATCATCGTCGGCAGCGACCAGGAGAATCCGTCGCAGCTCACCGCCTGCGAGTGGGTCGACGTGTTCGTGGACCAGCAGCAACAGGTCCGGGTCGGAGTCCGCAAGAACAGTTACTGGCATCTGGAGGTCGCCCAGGCCGGGGACTACGAGTTCGAGTTGCGGCGCTGGCCGGCCGAAAGCGGTCTGGCCCTCGGGGAAGCCTGCGACCCCACCCCGGTCACCGATGGCGAACTCTGCGCGGGCGAAGCCCTGCCCATTGCCCGTGCCCGGCTCTTCGTCGATGGCCGGACCCTCGTCCGCCCCCTGGCCCCCGGCGATGCGTCCGCCACCTTCACCGTGAAGCTGGCCGCCGGGCCCGTACTCCTCCACACCTGGTTCGACGACGCCCAGCACCGTCCCCTCTGCGGTGCCTACTACGTGCAGGTGAAGCGGCTCGGCTCGTGACGCCCAAGGCGTTGCGCCGGGTTCTGCCGACCCTCGTTCCCTAGTGCCGCAAACCTCTGGACTCCGGCATGAACTTGGCTACGAGGGCCACGCAGCCGAGCCCCCCGCAGCTCATGATGATGGCTGCCGGCCCCAAGGCCAGCGCCTGGGCGAGGGCACCGACCGCCAACGGACCCAGCACCGCCCCGGTATCGGTCACGACCCGCCAGAGCCCGAGGAAGGGCCCGGTGTCCCGTCCCTTCGGAGCGAGGTCCGAACCGATGGTCATGTTGATGCCGGAGCCCAGCCCGTTGCCGAAACCGATTACGATCGTGGCCGCCAGGAACCCGGTCAGCGTGCTACCCACTGCGGCCAAGGCCAGGAGGCCGAGGGAGAGGATGGCCAGGTTGCAGGCAAGCGACCATTTGCGCCCTTTCCGGTCGCTGATGATGCCGCTCAGCGGGAAGAGAAAGGTGTCGACGGCGGCTCCTGCGCTCACGACCATGCCGATGGTCGCCGGGGACAGTCCCATCCCGCGCCCCCATAGGGGCAGCAGGATGCTGCGGGAGGTGCGGAGCATGGCAAGCACGAGGAGAATGCCCCCGGCGGAGAGCAGGAGGCGTCCGTGTTCCTTCACCAACCGGAGGACCCCGGAGAGGGGTGCCTCTCCAGGAGGGGAGGTCTCCACCTCCTGGTGTGGACTCAGCCAGCCAAAGAGGCCGCAGCCAGCAACCAGCAGGCCCGCATTGCACCACAGAACCGAGCGGTAGCCGATCGCCTGCACCATGAGCCCCCCCAGGAGCGGCGCTACCACTCGGGCCAGCCGGGCGTTGCCCCCGAACAGCGACAAGGCGCGGCCGCGCACATGGTCGGGCATGGCATGCCGCATGATGGTCAACTGGGAGATCTGGACCAACGCCGAACAGAACCCCGCCACGAACAGGCAGCCGCCGAACAGGATCACCCCGGGCACGGCCCCAGCTAGGACAAAGGCAAGGCCCATGCCCAGCAGGCCGGTCACCATGGCGTGCCGCGTGCCCAGACGGGAGACCAGCAGGCCAGCAGGCAGATCCGCCGTCAACCGCCCGGCGGCCTGGGCCCCCAACACCATCCCGATGGTGGCCTTGGAGGCTCCCAGATCGGCGATGTAGAGCGGAATGTAGATGCCGCAGAGAGCCGCCCCGAACATCCGCAGGAACGCGGGCAGGTAGACCCCGAACGCCAGGCGTCGGTACTCGATTCGCGGGGTATCCGGAGTGGTCGTCATCGCTTCTACAGGAACACCATGGCTCGTGGCGGCGGGAGATTGGCCACCATAGCCCTGTCCGGGCCGAGGTCAACGGCAACCGCGCCCCGCAGGGGGCCGCCTGACCCTCCCGGCAGGCGCGCGGTCAGCCCCCGAGCAGGGTGTTCATGATGTAGCGGTCCAGTCCCTCGTAGTCGCGCTCGGAGATGAAGATGTCCATCTCGGCGGCATCGAGGCTGCGGGAGATCTCCAGCAGTTTGAGGAAGATCTCGCGGCTGTTGACCAGGTGGCGCAGTGCCAGGTCGCCGCCCTTTTGGGTGCGCATGGCCTTCACGTCCAGCCCCACCCATTCGCCGTTCTGGCCGTAGTGATGCTGGTCGAGGATGCGCACCTGGTTGAGCGCCCGGCGCAGGTCCACGGAGCCGAAGGACTTGTCCTGGTCGAACTTGAGCCCGTTCTGGTCGTTGAGGTGGACCGTCCAGAGCTTGCCGAAGGAGAGGGCGAAACCCATCTCGTCGGAGGGGTCGAGCCCCGCGAGGATGGCGTGGGCGCTCTCGATGTTCACTCCCACGCGGTCCGGGTCGCAGGTGCGTTGGGCCAGGGCCAGGGCATGGCCCGTGGTGGGGATGTAGGTGTGGTCCATGGGTTCGTTCGGCTTGGGCTCGATACAAATGCGGATAGTCTCGTCGTATTCCAGCATCTCGTCGATCACCGCGACCAGCCGGTCCACTGCCACCTTGCTGTCCTTGGCCTCGCGGATGTAGGTGCCCTCGCGGGCCAGCCAGAGGACGATGAGGTCCGTGCCCAGGGCGTTGGCGATGTCGATGCTCCGCTTGAACCGGTCGCGGGCATAGTCCCGGCATTCGGGGTCGTTGCTGGTGAAACCGCCGTCGATGGTGCGGGGATCCTCCCACAGGCGCGGCGCGACGAATTCGGCGACCAGCCCATGCCCGTCCAGCGTCTCCTTCAGATGGGAGGCCGACGCCGAGATCTGGGCCGGCGTCAGGTCGTTCATGTTCGGCACGGCATCGTCGTCGTGGAACTGAACGGCCCCGAAGCCGAGCTTCTGGTACAGCGCCAGCTTCTCGTGGAAGGGCACCGTATCCCGCACTGCCGGACCGAAGGGGTCGGCACCCTCGTGGATGTTCCAGGGACCAAAGCTGAAGCGAAAATGGCCAGCCATGATACTCTCCTTGCGTTGCCCGAGCGCGGACCTGGGTGCGCGACACCGCGCATGCCATACCTGAACGTAACGCGGGCCACCTCGGCGCGCAACGCTGGGAACGGCCAATCGGGAGATTGGCGTTCCGGTCGGGGGATGGTGTGGCACAGGGAACGCCGATCTCCTGATCGGCTCTTCGGGAAGCGGGGGACAGGAGGGACGGCCAATCGGGAGATTGGCGTTCCGGTCGGGGAAATAGGCTGGACTACTCGGCCACATGCCCGCGCGAGACGGCGAGGAATTCCTCGTGGACCCGTCCGTTGCTGGCCACGAAGTGGCGTTTGCCCGCGTAGTCGGGGCCGCCGGCGAGGTCGCTGACCCGACCACCGGCTTCCTCCACGATCAGCACGCCTGCCTCGATGTCCCAGGGCTGGAGCTGGAACTCCCAGTAGAGGTCGTAGATGCCTTCGGCCACATAGCACAGGTCGATGGCGGCGGAACCGCAACGGCGGATGCCGCGCAGGCGGGGCATGAGTTCGGTGAAGAGCGGCAGGTTGGTCCGTTCCAGCCGGGCCCGGACGCAGGCGAAGCCAGTCGCGGCTAGGGAGTCGAGGAGTTCGGGGGTCTGGCTCACGTGCAGCCGCTTGCCATCGTGGAAGGCCCCGCCGCCGCGCACGGCCCAGTAGACTTGGTCGAAGTAGGGCAGATAGACCACGCCGGCCGTCGTCCGGCCCTGTTCGCGCAGGCCGATGGAGACGCTGTAGAAGGGATGGCCGTGGATGTAGCTGGTGGTGCCGTCGAGGGGGTCCACCACGAAGACCCGGTCCAGTGCCGCGAGGTCGCCGTAGCTGCCCTCCTCGCCGTAGAAGGCCACGCCCGGAAAGGCCCGGTCCAACTCCAGGCGGAGGAAGTCCTCCACCTCACGGTCGATCCGCGTCACCATGTCCACGCGGCCCTTGTGGAAGACATCCTCGCCGGTCAGCTTGCCGAAGTGCTGGTGGGCCTTGCGCCCGGCCTGCCGGGCGATCTCGATGAGCGATTCGATCATGGGGGTTCCTGGCTGATTTCGGAAGGCAGGGAACATACCGAGTCCGCCCCCGCTACGCCAATCCCCAAACAGAACGGACCGGGACCCGTGGAAGCGGGTACCGGTCCGTGGAAAGAACGGGAACGGAGACTAGCGAGCGTAGTACTCGACGACGCGCATGATCTCGACGCCAGCGGGGATTTCCTCGGGCAGCGGATCACGGGCGACGAGCACGCGGCAGTGCTCCTTGTCCAGCTCCAGGTAGGGGGGCGGGACGATGTCGGTGGTGCGGGCGATCTCGGCGATGGCCGGAGACTGCTCGGCGTTGATGGAGACGACCTGACCGGGACGCAGACGGTAGCCGCCGCGGTTCACGATCTTGCCGTCGACCAGCACGTGCCGGTGGGAGACCGCCTGCTTGGCGGCGAAGATGCTCGGGGCCAGACCGCTGCGGTAGACGACCGAGGAGAGGCGCATCTCGAGGTAGCGGAGGAGCTTCTCGCCCGTGGCGCCGGTACCGGCCTTGGCCTGCTTGTAGACGTAGCGGAGCTGACGCTCGGTGAGCTGGTAGTGGGCGCGCAGCTTCTGCTTTTCCAGGAGGAGTTCGCCGTAGGTGGAGAGCTTGCGGCGGCGACGGTTGTTGCCGTGCTGGCCAGCAGAGTAGGGGCGGCGGACGCTGGGACACTTGGGGTTGCCCCACACGCAGGCGCCAAGACGGCGGCAGAGCTTGTGCTTCGGACCTTGCTTCATGGGCGTTAGCCTTCATCTTCGCGCCTGGCGGACTCACACTGTGGCTGCCGAACCAAACTACGCCTGCACCATACCGAAGGAGCGCAGGCTCAGGGACCGCGGGGGTCTCCGAGGCAAAATGCCAGACGACGGAACCGCCTACTATACGCTGCCTTCGCCGGGAGTCAACCGCCGCTGGACCGGCGGGGGAAAGGCGGCCCCCCGAGCCGGCCGCTGACTAGGGGATGTGCCCGCCGGTCGCCAAGGCGGCGCGGACGATGTGCCAGAGGGAGGGGCCGCGGGTGAGTTCCTGGTCGGACAGGCCACGCCGGGCCAGTTCGGGCAGGGTGTCGTGCCACGTGCAGGGATAGGCCACGCGGATCGGGCCGGTGGGCAAGTCGGCGGTGGGGAAGAGCAGGAGGGGGCCGGGGGACAGGACCATCTGACTGATCTTGGCGAAGGCCTTCCGCTCCTCGGGCGTGCGTTCGGGGGCGGGAGTGTTCGGCGCTGGTCCTACCAGACGGAGCATGTCCTCGGCCCATTTCTCACCGTCGCCGGAGCGCGCCCGCGCCGCCGCGACCAAGCTCTCCACCCGCAGGGCCTGGATGGCGGCGGCTACCTGCGGCAAGTCGGCGGCATCGGGCACGGTGAACTCGACCACGTCCAGACAGGGCACGGCGGCCAGCAACCCCTTGCCGGTCAGTTCCCCGGCGGGAAGGGCCTGCCGGACCAATCCGCTGGGGGCCAGCACTGCTTGGACGCCCGTCTGGTTACGGATGGCGTCTGCCACCCAGGCGGTTCCCTCCTCGCGGGAGAGCGGGCGCGTGATCTGGGTGATAGGAGCATCCTCGGGAAAGGCATCCAGGTAGGATTGCCGACAGGCCTGCGCCTTGGGATCGAGCGGCATGTCGGGCGTGATGGGTAGCAGGCGCGCCTGCCGATCCACGATCAGCTCCCCGTCCCAGGTCAGCACGACCTCGCCGAGGAAACGACCATGGTCGCCCGCGTGCTGGATCACCGTCTGGGTGGCCTCGTCGTAGACCATTTCCTGGTAGGCCTTGTGATCGTGCCCCCCCACAATGAGATCCACGCCATAGGGCGGCGAGATCGCAGCCAGTTGGGCCGCCACTTCCCGGTCCCGCTGGCTCCCCACATGGGTCAGCAGAACCACGATGTCGGCCTGGCGGCGGACGGCGGGCAGCAGTTCGCGCAGGGCGACATCGATCCGCTGGCGCTCGACGAGGTCGTCGCGGCGGTGGTTCATGTGTTCGCTCGACGTGCCGATGACTGCCACCCTCACCCCGTCCAGGCCGAAGATGCGGTACATCCGGGCGGCCTGGGGCTGGAGCCCGCCGGACCAACTCCCGTTGGCCTCGGTGAGCGGGAACCGAAAGCGGTCGGTCAGCTCCGCCACCCGTGCCGCACCGTGGCTCAACCCGTGATTGCCGAGCACGCAGGCGTCGTAGCCGGAGACGGCCATCAGGTGGAACATGGCCTCCCCCTCGGTCACTCGGACCGCGAGATCGCCCCGGTTGAACAGATCCCCCGCATCCACCAGCAGCACATTGGGGTCCACCAGCCGCCGGGCATTCACATAGGCGGCGATGCGCGGCAGGTTCGCCGTCTGCGCATGCAGATCGCCCGTGTTGTAGATCGTGACCGTCGTCTCGGTCGCGACCGCAATCCGAACGAACACTAGAAGCAGGAGGAGGAGAAGACGCATGGGAGTCACCTGTAGGAGAAGGAAAGACCGCCCATAGTATGCGCCGGGAATCCCGTCAGGCAATGGCACTACCGACGGTCTAACCTGCTGGCAATCCGAGGAAAACCGTCAGGCTCGGGCAGCCAGTGATGGACATCCCCGATGGGTTCATCGCGCCCCCTTGCCTCCGCGAGAGTGGCGACTGTAGGGGTGTTGTCCGTCCTGGTCGTGCTTCTGGTTGCCATCGGATAGGCACCATCGAGGCATTGTGCGCCAGGCCGATGGAACCGATTGCCGTCAGTCGGTTCTGTCAGTGTTCGTCCGAATCTCTGCGGTGGCTGGCCCCACCAACTCGACAGCGATGTTCATTCCCAGACATGTGGAAAGGACGCGAGATGAGTCACGA
>QKCY01000121.1 GCA_003245525.1 Victivallales bacterium
GACGACTTCGGGAAGATGCCGGGCGGGAGGCCGCTCCTCGCGCGCCGACCCGAACACGACTTCGCGCAGCAGATCGCCGGTCCGCACCTCGGCGAAGGGGTCGACATCGCCCAACCGCTCATCCACCGCCGCTTCCAACGAGGCCAACTGCAAATCGCCAAACACCTCGGTCGGAGCCAGCGATTGCCGTTGGGCGGCAGTCAGCCGTTCGGCCAATCGTCCAATGGCCTCCTCGCGCGAACCACTGGCGGCAAACTCCACCATGGCCCCGCGCACCTCCTGGTAGCGGGCCAGGGCATTGAGCCGGACCGGCTCATCCTCCGCCAGCAGGGCCTCGCTGCCCGACTGGTCGCGCAGGCCGAGGTGGCGGCGCAACGTGGCGTCCGCCGGATCGCGCAGGAAACGGGCAAGCTCGGCGATCTCCACCGGGACCGTGCCACCAGTCGCGAAGAGGGCGTTGCCCATGGCTTGTTCCGTCCGTCCCGCCAGGGCCGCCAAGCCCTGTTCCAGCACGGGTCGTTCCGGAGCCTCGGGGGAGAGAGAGGCCAGGCGTTGGCGCAGGAGCGGCACCAGTGCCTCGCGTTCCGCGAGACCCGCATTTTCCAGGAGGCCAACCAGCCGTACGCCCGGCTGCCAGGCTGCCGGGAGGTCGGTCCAACTCCTCGACTGCGGCGAGACACAGGCCCAATCGGAGGCCCGCAAGGGAATCCGGACTTCCTGGAAGGGCTCATCGGGAAGCACGGCCTGCTCGACAAAGGCGGTCAGTTGCTTGAGCACCGAACAGGGGAAGAACTCCTCGTCCTTGGCCAGATCCCGGTTCACGTAGGTCAGGTAGAGCCGTTCGCGCACGGCCATCAGGTTCTCCAGGAAGAGATAGCGGTTGGCATCGGTACGGTTCACGTCCCCCAGACGTCGACGGGCCAGCCGCAGGTCGAGCGTGGTCCGTTCCGGCTGGCCGGGAAAACTCCCCTCCTGCAAGCCCACGATGTAGACGATCTTGAAGGGGATCGGGCGCATGGGCAGGAACGAGGCGATGGTCACCCCGCCCACCAGATAGCGGCCGCGCCCCGAGGGAATGGCCCCCAAGGCCTCGGAGAGGTATTCGCGCAACAGGGCCAGCCCCAGGCGTTCGGGTGCGCCCGCCGCTACCAGGCATTCGTCGAGTCCGGGCTGCACTTCGCCGTCCACCAATGCATCCAGCGCGCGCATCAGCGCCTTCCGTACCTGATGCTCGCCGGACAGATCCTCCGGCACGGCCAGGAACGCCTCCATGAGTCCGGTGACTGCCGCCCGCCACTCCGCGCACGTGAGGTGTTTCTGCCCCAACCCCCGCAGGGCGTTCCCCAGCCGCCGCACAACCAGGGAGAAGCGACCCACCGTAGCTTCGTCCACAAACGGCCATTGGGCGGCGGGGAACTGGGCGAAGGGCGATGCGTCCGGCGGAGTCTCCGTCGGCTCCAGCGCCCCGCCCAACCGCAGGCGGCGCAATGCCTGTTCCCAGGTGAACCGCCAGGTGGCCGCCAACCCCCGTTCGGCCCGGTGCGCGGCGTCCAGATCGTGGAACACCCCCAGCCGGTCGGCGAGGTCCAGCCAGCCCGAGACCTCGTCCCGGTCCACGCCAGCCGCCGCCATGAAGCAGGGATTGAGCAGCAATTCGAACACCGCGCGCCGGGAGAAGTCGGCAACTGCCAGGTCGAGCAGACCCAGCAGGGCTCGGCCGTAGACACTGTCCTCCGCCGCCGAGGAGTCTACCATGTTGTAGGGCACGTTGCCCCGGCCATCGAAGACACTCCCGATCACTGGTTTGTAGGTGGCCAGATCGGGGACCAGAACCGCGATGTCGGTCAGTTGCAGCCCTGCGGCATGGCCGGTTTCGGGGTCGAGCAGATTGCCCACAATGCTGTCGTGTACGGTCTCGATCTCGCGCAGTCTGCCGGGACATCCCGCCACTTGCAGGCTGCGGTCCTGGGGCAGACGTTCGTCGAGCCGACTGGTGCGGCGGGAGATCAACTGCTGGACCGCCCCCAACACGCTCGTGGGCGGCTCGTCGTCCGGCTCCTCCAGCCAGATGGGAACGGCGGCATGGTCGCTGTCCTCCAGATCCGCCAGAAGTTTCACGGTTTCCCGACCGGCCTTGCCCCAGGCCTTGAGCAGGGGGTTCTCGATGGCCAGATCCAGCTCTTCGCCCTCCGCCTCCCTCTGGCGGGTAGGAGCGGCATGCACCGCGCGCCAGCGATCCTCCGCCAGGGTGGTCATGTCCTCCCAGAACTCGGTACAGACGTTGAAGTGGTAGATGTAGAGATCATAGGCCGCCGCCAACCGGTGCAGCAGCAGGCAGTGGAACCGGGAAAGCTGGCTCAGGCCGAAGAAATGGGCCGTGGGCGGGGCCCCGGCGGCGGGCAAGCCATCCCAGCGTTCGGCCAGGGCAGGCAGCGTCAGCCACTCGCCATCCAGAGAAGCAGCCAGACCCTCCTCGGGCGAACAGATACCCCGGTAGAGGCGGCACTGGGCTGCTTCCATCTGCCGTTGGGTGTCCGTCGGCTGATCCAGTACGGTTGCCAGATAGGAGGCATTCTCCCGCAACCAGGTCTCGATCATTTCCCGACGATGGAACTCGTACTCGGAAAAGTAGGCGGCCAAGCGACCAGCCAACTGCCATACCCGGCGGGCGCACTCCCGGTCTTCCGGATCGAACTGTCGGGTGACGGTAGAGGCGCAGTACCGCCGGAACGGGCCCAAGGCTGGATCCTCCGCCCCGGCCAGCAGGATGGCCACGATGAGCTGCCGGAGGCCATCGCGCCCCAGCACGCGGGCATTCTGTCCGCCCAGCAGGAGCCGCAGACCGTCCTCCAAGTAGTCGAAACGCAGATTGGCCGCGATGCCGTGGGCCTCGGCCAACTCGAAGGTCAGCCATTTGGCCAGGTTCGGATTGGGGACCACCACCAGCGACTTCGCGAAGGGATCGCTGCCCAGACGCTCCGCCGCCAGATTGGCAGCCAGAGCACGTCCCAGACGTCCCACGCTACTGCTGAAGATGAGCTGGATTGCCATGTCCGCCCTGCCAGCCCCCGTACCCGGCCCGCTGCCAGCGCTGCTACTTGCGCCGCCGTGGCGTACGCTTGCGCAGTGCCTGGCTCATGAAACGACGATCCCGCCGCAATCCCTGCACCTGCCAGCGCGTCGGCTTCTCCTTGGCCTTCGGCTGCTGGGAGTCGGCGTAATGATAGCTCTCGTTGTAGTACTCGTCATAGTACTCCGAGTAATCGTCTGCCGGTGCCTCCGCCGCCGGTTCGGTGGTCGGCTCCGGCTCGGGATTGGCGGCCCGGCGGGCGGCTTCCTCCTCGCGGGCGATACGTTCCTCCTCCTCTTCCCGGAGCCGGTCCTCCTCCTCCTGCCGCCGCCGCTCGGCGATTTTCCGGTTCACGCTCCGCTGGGACACCAGCAGGCTGATCTCGAACAGCAGCAGCGAAGGGATGCCCAGCGACAACTGGCTCACCACGTCCGGGGGGGTCAGAATGGCCGATAGGGTCAGGATGACGACAACCACGATGGGCCGCGACTTGCGCATCGTCTCGAGCGACACCAACTCCGTGACCGCCAGGATGTAGACCACGATGGGCAACTGGAACATGACGCCGAAGGCAATCACCAGCGAGGTGGCCATCCCCACCACGTCCTGGATCCGATAGCGGGCCTCGACGAGGTCGGCGGGTGCCGTGCTGAGGCAGAACCGGATCACCGCCGGGTAGATGAAGAAGAGCGCGAAGGTGCCACCAAGCAGGAACAGGAACGTGCTGACGAAGACGAACCGGGACGCATACTGCCGCTCGTGCTCGTAGAGCCCCGGTGCCACGAAGCGCCAGATTTGCCAGGCCACGATGGGAAACGCCCCAATCAGCGCAAAGGCCGCCCCGATCTTCAACTGGGTAAACAGCATCTCCATCGGCGCCGTAGTCTGCAGGGGCAGATTGGCGTAGAAGTGCTCCTTGAGCCACCGCATGGCATCCAGACTGTAATGGAAGCCGATGGGGAAAAGGATCAGGACAGCAAAGACGGAGATCAGAATCCGTCGGCGCAGCTCCTCGAGGTGGTCAATGATGGAGAGCTTCTCGTCGTCCATGGAAATGGAAACGGGGAGGCCGCCGCAACCGACAGTCTCCCCGTTGCGTTCTGGGTTTCCGTCTAGGCGTTGCTCTTCTTGTCGTCGTCCGCCGTCGCTTCCGTCTTCGGTAGGGCGGCGGGTTTGGCCGGTGCCGGGGGAGGCTCGCTGGTCAGCTCATTGGCCACGTCCGAGAACTCACGGCGGGCCTTCTTGAACTCGTTGCTCGCCTTGCCCAGGGAGCGGGCGATCTCCGGCAGGCGCTTTGCCCCGAAGAGGAGGAGCACCACCAGGAAGATCACGATCATCTCGGTGGTCCCGATCCAGGCTGGCTGGATGTTCATAGCGCAGACTCCTTGCAGGAATGGATGCAGTCAGGCCGACGCCATGCAAGGCCGACTGCGGATTTGGTCCATCGTGGCAATATGCCCTGGCCGGAGGCGAATACAACCAGCGCGGCTACTCCGCCGCGGGTGCCTCGGCAGGGGCAGGAACGGGTGCCGTCCCGGCCGGCAGGGGCAGGAGCTTGATCACGATGCGGCGGTTCTTCTCGCGCCCCTCGGGGGTGGAGTTGTCCGCGATGGGATGGTACTGGGACATGCCCACCGCTTCCAGGCGCTCGGGGGGGATGCCCACTTCGTCCACCAGGAAGCGGACCACGTTGATCGCGCGGGCCATGGAGACTTCCCAGTTGGTCTGGTAGATGTCCTTCTGGCGGCGGACCGGCACGTTGTCGGTGTGCCCCTCGACGCGGATCAGCTTGTCCCCCATGTCCTTGAGCTTCTCGCCCACTTGGCGCAGGGCCTCTTTGCCTTCCTCGGTCAGATCCACCTGCCCCGAATGGAACAGGCTGCTGCCGGACAGCTCCATCGACGGGCCGTCTCCGCCTACGCCATCGCGCTTGCGCAGTTCCTCGGTGAAGCGGGTGATCAGGTTGCGCCGGGCTTCGGACAACTGGTTCACTTCGCTCTCGGCGCTCCTGAGCTTGGCGGTAAGGGAGCGGACGCTGTCGGCCATGCCGGCGCTTTCGCGCTGGTAGCGGAGTACGTCGGCGGACATGGTCCGGGCGTGTCCAGACTCCTCCTTCAGTTGGGCACTGAGATCGTCCCGCTCCTTAAGCAACGCCGTCTGCTTGGCCTGCAAGTCGCCCAGGTCGGCCTCCACGGCCGCCAGCTTGGTCTGTTGCTCCTCGTTGGAGCGGAGCGCCTTGCTCTTTTGGGTGTAGAACATGGCGGCCAGGCCGATGACCACAGCACAGGCGATGCCGAGGATGATGTTCATGATCTTCATAGGGAGCACTCCGGTTGAATCCCACACCAGGCAATGTGTGTAAAACGTTATACCCTATCCCAGGCTTTGGCGAACTCAACTGCAAATCCGCCAGCGAATGCGGGTGCACGGCAGATGATCCGGGGCTATCGTGTGGCATCCGCAGCAATTCTGGGAGTTCCCGTGGCCACGCTCTATATCGTCGCAACCCCGATCGGCAACCTAGGCGACCTCACCTACCGCGCCGTCGAGACCCTGCGCACCGTCGATGCCCTCGCCTGCGAGGACACGCGGCACACCATGATCGTCCTCGACCGGTACGAGATTCCCCGGCCCGGCATCGTCTTCAGCCATCACGAACACAACGAGGACCGCGCTGCCCAGCGCATCCTTGGCCTCCTGGCCGAAGGGCGCAATGTCGCCGTCTGCTCCAACGCGGGCTACCCCGGCATCAGTGATCCTGGCTTCCGGGCCATTCAGGCGGCGGCCGAAGCGGGGCACCGGATTGAGGTCCTGCCCGGAGCCTCGGCGGTGCCGGTCGCCTTGCTCGTCTCCGGCTTGCCCACGTCCAGCTACACCTTCCGGGGGTTCCCGCCCCGCAAGTCCGGACGCTGCCGCACTTTTCTCGACCAGGACCGCGACCTGCCCCATACCCAGATCTTCTACGAATCCCCCTTCCGCATCGGCAAGTTCCTGGCCCTCGCCCACGAGCAGTTGGGCAACCGGCGCGCCGCCGTCTGCCTGGAGCTGACCAAGCTGCACGAACGGGTGCACCGGGGCTGGCTGGCCGATCTGGCCGCGGAGTTTGCCGACGTCAAAGTGAAGGGCGAGGCGGTCATCGTCATCGCCGGCAACCACCCCAAGTTCGCCCAGGACGAGTCCGAATCCGACGAGTCCGAATCCTGGCCCTCTGTTCATTTGGACAGCCCAGCGGCCCGGCACCTTGCGGAACCGCCGATGTGGCGGTGTATTTAGCTCCATACGGAACAGGGCGGCAGGTCGCCTCCGGGAAAGAGACCACGTGCCGCCGGATGGGGAGCCTGCTCGGGGTCGGCGGTCCGCAAAGGCCGCCGACCCTCCTTTTGCAGGGCTAGAAGGCCATGATGGCCTCGTGATTATCGATCATGCTGTAGTCGTTGCTGTTGATGACTTCCGCGTGGGAATCCAGCTCGGGCAGGAACACGCGGATGAAGCCCTCGGCCACGCAGATGCGTTCCTTGTCCTGCAAGGCGTCCTTGAGCAGCAGGTAGGAGATGAGGACGATGCTCTCCATCTGGCAGAGCCGTCCCGCCATCAGGTCGTGGTAGTCGCTGTCGTGCTTCTTCTCGACCAGATCGACGCAGTGCAACAGCTTGTCGTGAGCCATGTCCACGGCGCTCGCCAGCCGCCGGAGCTTGCCGTCGTAAGGCAGTTGGCTGAACTCCTGGAGGATGGGATCGAGCACGCGCAGCATGACCCCGCCGATGGCCGCCACGAACTGGAGCTGGGTGGTGCCCTCGTAGATGTTCGTGATGCGGGCGTCGCGGTACAGGCGCTGGGCCGGGAAGTCCTTCATGAAGCCCGTGCCACCGTGGATCTGGATGGTGTCGTAGCACACCTGGTTGGCGATCTCGGTACACCAGGCCTTGCTCAGCGGGGTCAGGACGGCCGCGATCTTGCTGTAGTCCTTTTCGGCCCTCCGGGTCACGTCCGTGGTCTGTTCGGCGACCTTGTTGTTCTCCTCGTACACGTCGCGCAGGTCCACGTACTTGGTGGCGAAGTAGAGCAGCGCCCGGGCACCCATGACCTTGAGCTTGCTCTTCACCAGCATCTCGTACACGGCAGGGAAGCGGATGATGGCCTTGCCGAACTGCTCGCGCTCGTTGGCGTACTTCAGCCCCTCGCGGTAGGCGGCCTCGGCGATGCCCAGGGCCTGGCCGCTGATGGCGACGCGGGCACCGTTCATCAGGGACATGACATAGCGGGTCAGGCCGCGGCGACGCTGGCCCACGAGTTCGGCGGGAACGTCGTTGAACTGGAGCTCGCAGGTCGGGGAACCATGGATGCCGAGCTTGTTCTCGATGCGGCGGACCAGCAGTTGCGGGCCGCTCTCGCAGACGAACATGGAGAGGCCGCGGCCGTCCTTGGTGCCCTCTTCCGAACGGGCCAGGACCAAGTGGATCTTGGCGCAGCCGTTGGTGATGAAGCGCTTCATACCGTTCAGGTACCACTTGCCGCTGGCCTCGTCGTAACGGGCCTTGAGCTGCACCGCCTGGAGGTCGCTGCCCGCTTCGGGCTCGGTCAGGGCCATGGCCCCGTCGACCTCGCCGGAGGCGAAACGCGGCAGGTAGCGCTGCTTCTGGTCGTCGTCGCCAAACCGGTTGATGGTTTCGGCGATGTCCTGGAGGCTGAAGAGGTTCTGCAGGCTGGCGTCGGCCCGGGACACCATCTCGGTCATCATGGTGTAGATGGTGGTGGGCATGTTCAGCCCGCCATAGCGCCGGGGCAGGAGCACGCCCATAAGCTGGGCGTCGCTCAGGTTCTTCAGGTTCTCGACGGTGCCGGGAGCATAGCTCACCTTGCCGTTTTCGAGCTTGGGGCCGACGACGTCCACGTCCTCGGCGCGGGGCGCGATGAGATCGCCGGAGATCTCGCCGAGCATCTCCAGCACCTTGTCGTAGGTGTCCAGGGCGTCCGGATAGTCCTCCGGTGCCTCGGGGTATTCCTTGGCTTGCGTGAACCCATGCTCGCGCATGGCGACGATCTCTTCCAGACCGAGGTTCTGGAGCTTGAAACGGATCTCGGGATTGTCGAGGTAGAAATTCTCAGGCATGGCTTGTCTCGCTCTCTAGTTGCCAGTTGGCGCCGGAGCGCCGTTCCGGATGCCCATGCGCTAGACGCGCGCCTTGTAGGCCTTGATCATCTTGGGGATCACGGCATGGAGATCGCCCACGATGCCATAGTCGGCGATCGAGAACATCGGCGCGTTCGCGTCGTTGTTGATGCAGATGATCTTGGCGCTCTCGGCCATGCCCGCGCGATGCTGGACAGAGCCGCTGATGCCACAGGCGATGTAGAGGCGCGGGCGGACGGTGACGCCGGTCTGCCCCACCTGGTGGTCATGGTCGATCCAGCCCGCGTCCACGGCGGCGCGCGAGGCGGCCACGGCCCCGCCTACCGTCTCGGCCAGCTCGGAGATCAGCTTGAAGTTCTCGGCGCTGCCCACACCGTAGCCGCCAGCCACGATGATCTGGGCACCCTTCAGGTTCAGCGAGCTCTCCTCCTTGAAGCGCTCCAGGATGCTCACCGCCAGATCCTCCGGGGCGAGCTCCACGTCCACCTTGGTCACCTTGCCCTTGCGCCCCGGCTCCGGGGTGCCCATGGCCATCACGCCCTCGCGGACGGTCACCATCTGGGGGTCCTGCCAGGAGTTGACGATGGTGGCGATGATGTTGCCGCCGAAAGCGGGGCGGATCTGCATCAGCTTGTTCTTCATCACCTGCTTGGTGGTGCGGTCCTCGAACTCGTCGATGCGCAGGGAGGTGCAGTCCGCCGTCAGACCGGCCTGCAGTTCGGAGGCGATGCGGGGGGCGAGCGACCGTCCGACCGGGGTCGCGCCAAAGGCGAAGATGTTGGGACGGTGCTGCTTGACCAGCCCGACAATCACCTTCGCGTAGGGCACGGCCGTGAAGTACTTCAGGCCGGGATGGTCCGCCACGAAGACGTTCTCGGCCCCATGCTCGTGCAGAGTCTGGATCACTTCCGCCCCGACTCCGCCGCCGAGGACCACGCCCTCGGTCTTCACGCCCAGTTCCGCCGCGAGCTCGCGACCCTTGGCGAGCAGTTCCAGGCTGACGTCGGCGATCTTGCCTTCGTCCTGCTCGATGTATACCCAAACGTTGCCGATGGTACTCTTGCTCATAGTCAATCGTCGCTCCCGCGTCGTTAGCTGAGGATGTGGTCTTCGATCAGTTCGTGGACCAGGCCGCGAATCGCCTCGTCGGTGGGAGGGATATCCTTGTATTCGCCGCCGACCAGCACGACGCTCTCGATCTGCTTCACCTTGGTCGGAGAACCGGCCATGCCGATCCGGTTGGGCTCGGCGTTGAGATCGTCCGCGTTCCACTCGTGAATCCACAGCCCCTTGCGGCGCATCGTCTCCTCCTCGGCCGCCAGGGCGTTCGCGTCCTCGTAGTCCCGGCCACCGTGGGTGGCGATCAGCTCGGAGCGGGTCTTGGCCTTCTTGAAGGCGGCCAGGCGCTTGGCACCCAAGGGCCGCGGCACGTTGGCGGAGGCCACGACGGTCATGGTCAGCGGCAGCGGCGCCTTGACGATCTCGTAGCCGCCCTCGATCTGGCAGCGGGCCGTGATCGTCTTCTCGCCCGCCTCAAGCACGTCCTCGACATAGGTGATCTGGGGCAGACCCAGCTTCTCGGCCAACTGGGGGCCGACCTGGGCGGTGTCGCCGTCGATGGCCTGGCGGCCGCAGATGACGATGTCGAACGTGCCGTACTTGCGGGCGGCGCAGGCCAGCGTGTAGCTGGTGGCCAGAGTGTCGGCCCCGGCAAAGCGGCGGTCGGTGACCAGGATGGTCTCGTCGGCGCCCATGTACAGGGCCCGACGCAGAATGGCGGTCGCGTTCGGGGGGCCCATCGTGCATACCACGACCTTGCCTCCGAACCGTTCCCGCATCTGCAACGCCATCTCCAGCGCGTTCAGATCCTCAGGGTTGAAAATGGCCGGCAGAGCACCGCGGTTGACCGTGCCGTCCTCCTTCATCGCCTGCCCCGTGATGTTTGCCGTGTCCGGCACCTGCTTGGCAAAGACAAGGATAGTCAGACTCACATGTACGCTCCTTCTGCAAGGGACAACTGCCGAGTCGGTGCGACCACGTGTCTGTCTGACGTTCAGGCACCCCTGCCCACCGCGCGGCATCGACCATGAACCCGGTCCGCTCCGCTCCGACGTCGCCGGCGCATCGCGGATGGACTGGTAACTTGCTGTCGGTCAGGGGGCTTTCAAGCCGGTTTCCCTCGTTCCACCGGTCTTGAGCGCGACATTTTTCGCAGAAGTGTCGCAAGTGACGTCCGCAGCCCTGAATGCGTCCAGCCACTTGCGGGAAATGGGCCACGCTCCGGCGGCAAACCACCACTCCGCTTTGCAGGAAGGCTCGGCAAGCGGTATCGTCCTCGCCATCGGTTTCGTTCCCTTGCCAACCAGTCCAGGAGAAGGGCCATGGCCTACCAGACCTCCACCTACGCCGACTCCCTCGCCCCGGCCACCACCCGGGCCGACTTCATCCGTCGCACCTATCTCCATCTGGCCGGCGCCGTCCTGGCGTTTGTCGCGTTGGAGTACGTGCTGCTGAACTCCTCCTTCGCCCCGGCCTTCCTCCAGCTGATCGGGCATTCGCGCCTCGGTTGGCTGGCCGTGTTGGGGGCCTTTGCGGTGGCTGGCTGGATGGCCCGGTCCTTCGCGGCCAACACGAAGTCCCTCGGCGCTCAGTACTTCGGCCTCGGACTCTATGTGGTTGTCGAGGCGGTCATCTTCGTCCCCCTTATCTTCATTGCCAACCAGATGGACAAGTCCGGCAGCACCCTCCGGGCAGCCGCCGTCATGACCGGCATGCTCTTCGCGGGACTGACGGGGGTTGGGCTCACTAGCCGCCGCAACTTCAGTTTCCTGCGCGGCTTCCTGGTCATGGGTAGCTTCGTCGCGCTGGGGCTGATTCTGCTCTCCGCCCTGATCGGCTTCACCCTTGGCCTGATCTTCTCCGCCGCCATGATCATCCTCGCCTGCGCGGCAATCCTCTACGACACCTCGCGAGTGATCCATGATTTCGACACCGACCAGCACGTGGCGGCTTCCCTGGAGCTCTTCGCCTCCGTCGCCCTGCTCTTCTGGTACGTCCTCCGCCTCCTCATGTCCCTCAATCGCCGCTAGATGAAAGCCGCCTACTACGAAGAATTTGCCGGCCCGGTGGAGATCCGCGACCTCCCCTGCCCCGATCCGGCCCCCGACGGTGCGCTGATCCGCGTCGGCGCTACCGGCATCTGCCGAAGCGACTGGCATGGCTGGCAGGGGCATGATCCGGACATCCGCCTGCCCCATGTGCCCGGCCATGAGTTGGCTGGCGTGGTCGAGGCGGTGGGGAAGAATGTCCGCAGTTGGCGAGCCGGGGACCGGGTCACCGTCCCCTTCGTCTGCGGTTGCGGTGGCTGTCCGCAATGCCAGACCGGCAATCAGCAGATCTGCGACCACCAGGAACAACCGGGCTTCACCCACTGGGGCTCCTTTGCCGAGTTCGTCGCCATCCGTTACGCCGACCAGTACCTCGTTCGCTTGCCAGACGAGGTGGACGAAGTCGCTGCCGCCAGCCTCGGTTGCCGGTTCGTCACCTCCTTCCGCGCCGTGCTTGCCCAGGGGCGTTTGCAGCCGGGCGAATGGCTGGCGGTGCATGGTTGCGGTGGCGTTGGCCTCGCCGCCATCATGATCGGCGCGGCGGTGGGGGCGCGAGTCGTGGCCGTGGACATTCGTCCCGAAGCTCTGGCTCTAGCCCAAGCGATTGGGGCGGAACTGGTCATCGACGCGAGCAATGATGATCCAGTGGAGGCGATCCGCACGGCCACTCGTGGCGGAGCCCATGTCTCTATCGACGCGCTCGGGCATCCCACGACCTGCTTCCGGTCCGTCAGTTGCCTGCGCAAGCGGGGCCGCCATGTCCAGGTGGGCTTGCTCCTCGGCGAGCACAGCCGTCCGGCCTTGCCCATGGACCGGGTGATCGCGCATGAACTGGAGATTCTGGGCAGCCATGGTATGCAAGCCCATGAGTATCCCCGAATGCTGGCCATGATGGCTGCCGGAGCTCTGGCTCCCGAGCACCTGGTCACCCAGCGCGTGGATCTCGCCGGTGGAATCGACATCCTGACCCGCATGGGCGACTTCCCCACCACCGGCATCGCCGTTATCGACCGGTTCTAGCCGTCTCCCCCTAGGAGATCGTTCATGTTGCGAGTGTTATTCCTGTCATTGTTCCTTGGCGGAATGGCCGTCTTGGCATGGGAGGATGCATTCGACGGCAAGACATTGGACGCGCGGTGGCAATGGCGGGTCCCTGTGCCCGGCCCGACCCTGTCCCTCGCCCACCGTCCCGGCTGGTTGCGCATCCGGATTCCGGAGAGTCCGGACGGGTTCAACCACTGGAACGAGCCCAAGCCGGTGGATGCGGCCCCGCAGCTTCGCACGTCCGTCCCCGAGGGGGATTGGCAACTGGAGACGCGAGTCCATCTGGAGCAGTTCGCTCCCGCCAACAGCTTCCTGCTGGGCTTGGTCGTGGGAACCAGCGATGAATCGTTGCTCACCATCGGGTCCTTCCAATACTCCGACATGCCGACGGCTCCCGAGGTATGGTTCGAGCCAACTGGAACCAGCGGGCTCTCCCGCCTTCCGGTGGATGCACGCGAGGTCTATCTGCGCCTAGTGAAAAAAGGAAACATTTG
>QKCY01000352.1 GCA_003245525.1 Victivallales bacterium
GATCGTGAAGGGGGCCGGAGCCGACTCCACCGTGTACAAGACCCGTCTCAGCCTTCGCGGCCCGAGCGGGGGAGTCATGTGGGAGACCCTGTCCATCCCCGTCGCTCCCCCGCGGAATTGGGAGCAGGGCACCTTCTACATCCGGGACACAAGTGGGTTCAACCTCGTCACGGCCCAGCTTGTGGCCGATGAACTGGAGCCCGTCTCGGCCTCGGAGCACGTTGCCCAGGAACTGGAGCTGCAGACCGAAGTCGCCGACACCCAGCAACTGGTGAGCGACCTGCTGGGAACCGGGTACGCCGCCTGGAAGTTCGAGGCCCAGATCACCGAAGTGACGGCCGGTGCGGAGCTCGATGGTACCGTGCGGGTGGGAGATACCATCTCCGGTTTCCGGGTCATGGATGCGACGCTGACCGACTCGTCTCCCTCCACGAATGAAGGCATTTACACGGGGCTAGTGCGTATCGCCAAAACCACGGTCAGCCGCGGCGGAGAACCCGTCTGGGTGGCAGACGGCAAGGGCATGTTGAGCCGGCTCTACCTCAACCTGGCGTACGGCAGCGGTCAGTACGGCTACCTCACGAACTACCAGAACCGAGTCGATGTGGAGGAGAGCGGCTACTACGATGTGGTGTTCTATTTCGGTAGTCACGACAAGGGGATGTTGGCCGACGATTCGCTCCCTGCCGTGCCTCCCGCCAACTGGGACGATGCCTACGTGCAGATCCGCAAGAACGGCGCGATACTCGCCAGAGCCGACTTCGCCGCGAGCAGCTTGAGCCCCATGTCCGTCGCCGACCTGGCCAAAGAGGGCGAGGAGTTGCAGGCCGAAGCCACCGATGCCCAGCAACTGGTGAGCGACCTTGTTGGCAGCGGTGCTGCCGCCTGGAAGTACTCGGGCCGAGTCACCGAGGTCATGGCGGGATCGGCGCTGGACGGGATTGTCAGCGTCAACGACCTGGCTTCCGGCTTCCTCGTGATGCGCACCGATATTGAGGACTCCGACTCGTCCGTGGAGCGCTCGTCCTACCAGAATGCGGTCGTCGTGGCCGGATTCGGCGTCTCCCGGAACGGGGGTGATGCCGTCTGGACGAGCGAACACACCAATGCGTCGAGCTCGGCGTCGATAATGACCACCTCTGGGCCGAATCAGTCCGGCTACATCTGGGACAACCAGACTCGGACCGATACGCCCGACGACAGCCGCTACGCCGTCGTGCTGTACTTCACGGGCGAATCCGGGGAGGAGGTCTTCCCCGACAACAGGTTCTCGGCTCTGCCTCCGTCGAACTGCACGCGCGCCGGCATCTACGTCTGGCTGAATGGCATGATCATCCTGCGAGCCGAGGTGGCTCTGGAGGATGTCAAGCCTATGTCCGTGGACGATCAGGCTGACTTGGCCGAGACCAAACAGGCAGCGATCCTGGATCTGGAACAGCAGCTCGATACCGCCAACGCGGATATCGCGGCCAAGCAGGCACAGATCGACGCCCTGACCGCCGACCTCGCCACGGCCAATGCCGACATCGCGGCCAAGCAGGCGCAGATCGACACCCTGACCGCCGAACTTGCCGTCGCCAACGCGGACATCGTGGCCAAGCAGGCGCAGATCGACACCCTGACCGCCGATCTGGCGGAAGCGAATGCCGAGATCGCGGCCCGCGGGGCCCAGATCGACGCCCTCAACACGGCACTCAACGAAGCCAATGCCACCATCGTCGATCTGACCCAGACGGTGAGCGACCTGGAAGCCGCCAACACGGCCTACAACGCGCAGGTGACGAGCATCGCCGACAGCATGGCGGCTCTGGAAGCCGCTCTGGCCGGCGAGTTCGACGATCCGAACTTCACCATTCCGGGCGACACCCCGGAGGCGAAGGCGGCGAATCTGAAGGCCGCGATCCTGTCGCTCAACCCCGGCCAGCGCCAGGCGCTGTTCACGGCCCTGGGCGGCGACAAGAACGCCAAGTAGCACGCGCAACCCCGGCCCGCGATCCATCCCGGATGGCGGGCCTCCCTTACCACCGCCCCCAGGCAGACGCCCGGGGGCGGCTTCGTTTTTGGGCCCGACTGGCAGCCGCGCACCTGAGGCAATAGGGTTGACGCTGTCACAGCGAGGAGCTTGGCTATGGATCTCCGTGGATTGCCTGCGCAGCCGCCCGAGGATTCCTGGAAGTTTGTCGAGGAACTCCGCCAGCCCATGTGGTCCGACCACGGCTGGCTTCCCCGCCCACCCCGGCCCGACGAGGCCGAACTGGCGGCGGGAGCCGAACTATGTTCCGAGTTCGCCGATCCCAGCGGACGGCTAGACACGGCCCTCGCCGACTGGCGGGAGTTTCTCCGGGCGGGCAGAGTCGCCGACCAGGGCCCGTTCCGCCTCGTCCTGCGGCTGGAGCCGAGCCTGGGCGAGGAGGCGTTCGAACTGAACGTCGCTCCCGCCGAAGCCGTACTGGCAGGTGGCGATCTGGAAGGGCTCCGCCGGGGAATCTTCTTCGCCGAGGACGCCATGCTGACGGCGGGCGGCCCCTTCCTGCCGTTGGGCAAGAGCTGGCGAAAGCCCTTCATCAAGCGCCGCTTCTCGCGCTGCTTCTTCGGCCCCATCAAGCGTCCACCCAAGCTCCGCGACGAGCTGATGGATGACGTGGACTACTACCCCGAGCACTACCTAAACCGGCTCGCCCACGATGGCGTCAACGCCCTCTGGCTCACCATCGAGTTCCGCGATCTCTGCCGGACTAGCCTGACCCCGGAGAACGGTGCCCAGGCGGACCAGCGCTTCGCCAAACTGCAACGCACGGTGTCCGCCTGCCTTCGCTACGGCATCCGCACCTATCTCTTCTGCATCGAGCCGCGCGCCTGGGAGGCCAACGATCCGGTCCTCCAGCGCCATCCCGAGCTGGGACGCTCCGCCATCGGTCCCGACCGGCGGCTCTTCTGCCCCCATTCCCCCGTGGCCCGCCAGTACCTGCGCGAATGCATGGAGATCATCTTCCACCGGGTGCCGGACCTGGGGGGAATCATCAACATCACCCACGGCGAACGCCCCACCACCTGCCTGAGCCGGGTGACGGCCACAGGCGTCGGCGAGGTCACCTGCCCCGTCTGCGCCGAGAAGGAGCCCTGGCAAAGCCTCCATGCCTCGCTCGCCGCCATGGAGGAGGGCATGCACGCGGTCGCGCCCGGGGCCGAGCTCATCAGTTGGCTCTACATGCCACAGGAGCGGGGCCCCTTCAGCGACGACCTGGCCCCCTGGGTGTACGACATCCCGCGCCACACCCCGCCCGGCGTGATTGTCCAGGCCAACTTCGAGACCGGGGTCACCCGCGAGGATTTTGGGCGGAGCATCATGGGCGGCGACTACTGGCTCTCCGAACCCGGTCCCAGCGACCGCTACGTGCGCATGGCCCAGGCCGCCAAGGAAGCCGGAACCCCGCTG
>QKCY01000435.1 GCA_003245525.1 Victivallales bacterium
CACGTTCCCGCTCTGGGTGGTGCCGGGGGCGAGCTGCATGGTGGCGGTCGGCAAGGTCAGGGCGACCTCGCCTCCCTTGCCGCCATTCCACGGGACGACCCGGTTGCGGACCTCGACGGCAGCAGACGCTCCGGTGGGGTTGTGCACCGTTAGGTCCAGAGCAAGTTGCTGCTTGGCGACCTGGGGCTGGACGAACACATCGGTGGTGTAGACCGGCCCGGCGATGACGAGGGAGGCCGGTTCCATGATGCCGCTGCCGGGATCGCGGTTCACCGGCCAGTCCATGCGCGACGCCACGCCCTGGTTGGTGCGCAGATGCTCGCCGGGCAAGTTCCAGTACCGACGGTTCCCCAACTCCGTCGCACTGGCATCGCCAACGGGATTCAGGGAATAGTAGGCATCCTTCACCACCAATACGAGGTCGTTGACGTCGCCCGGACGGACCGCTTTGGTGAGGTCGAGTTGCCACGCCGTCAGGAAGGCCTTGTCGCTATTCCCGCAGTAGACCCCGTTAAGAAAGACGGAGACCAGCATGCTGGAGCGTTGCACATCGAGGAACACGCTCCGCCCCGCCGCCTCCACCGGGATACGGACTCGGGTACGCAGCAGGTAGCGATGGGCAAACACCTGCTCGGGGAGACGCTGTTCGCGGCGACCGGGGACCCGATAGGCCCACCAACGCAGACTACCCAGGTCGACATCGAGCTTCTCCACCGGCAGCAACCGGTCTTCCTCGGCGACCCGTTCCTCCTCCCAGGGGGCATACTGCCATAGGCCATCAAGCCGAGTCCAAGCCCGTCCATCCGGACCGGGTTCGGCAGCAGCCGCGAAGACCGCCTGCACGGCAGCTTGATCGTCCGCGTTCCGGTGGTCCTCGTCCGGACGCCACTTGCCAGCCGGGTGGAAGGCATCGGGGGTGATGCAGACCGCGTCGAGTCCGGACAGAATCCGCTGGGTGACCGGTTTGCCGTTGCGGTCCGGCGCAATGACCTTCCGGTACCGGAACTGGAGCCTATGCTTCCCCTTCTCCGCCTGCACCGTGCCCAGTTCCAGCCACGCCAGCTCATTCCACGTCTGGATGGGCTGGATGTTGACCGTGGGGACATCCGGTCCGACCGTCTGCCACTGGCCATCGTCCAGGCGCCAGTCGAACTCGGAACGGGCCCATTCCCACCCAATCCGGGCCCAGGCGTGCTGTTCCCCGCTGCGCATGAGATCCACGTTGTAGCCGAACACCAGGCCGCTCTCCGGCATGTAGGCGTCAACCTGCTTGGCGTTCCAGCTCAGGTGCAGCATCTGGCCACCGGAAATGATCTCGGTGCGGCCCCAGCCACCCATGCCGTAGCCCTTGCCGCCCATGACGCCATCGACTCCGTCCGCCCCCACCAGCGCGGCCGGGAGTTCGTCCGGGGCCTCGCCCTCGATCCAAACGTAGTCGGCGGCATGCACCGCGCCGAGAAGGGAGAGAAGACCGATGCAGAGTGCGCGCAGGTTCTTCACAAGACCAAGTCTCCCGATGGAGGATGGAAAGCGAACCGACACCGAGGCGGTGCAGATACCATTACCCCGCCGATTCCCCTCCGGCAACATGGGGCAAAAGGCAGGTGGTCTGACCCTACACGTAGTTGCTGCCGGCGATGGGATGGATGCGGGCGGGATTGGTCTTGCCGTCGGCGTTCACCGTATGGTGGTAGCGGGTCACGCCCTGCTTGGTGTCGTAGGGCTTCAGCGGGTGGACGGTGGCGGGACGGGTGGTGGTGACCAGCCAGTCGGTCAGTTCCCGTTCCAGTTCGCGGACCTTGGCGGCGCATTCGGGCTGGAAGTGGAGGTTGGTCATTTCCCAGGGATCGTCGGCCAAGTTGTAGAGCTCGCCGAAGCCATCGGGATAGTCGGCGGCGAACATCTCCGGGGGATAGTAGACCAGCCGCCAGTCGCCCTTGCGGACGCTCTTGCTCCACACGAACTCGGTGACGCCGACCCGCCGGACCTCGCCCGTGCCGCCTTGCAGGAGGCGGGAGATGTCCTTGCCGTCGGCGGTTTCGAGGGCATCGATACCCGCGAGGGCGCAGAGCGTGGGCACCATGTCCACGGTCTCGACCACTTCCTGGGCCACATGCCCGGCGGGGAAGCGGTTCGGCCAACGCCAGATATAGGGAATGCGGGTGATGGCGTCGGCGCAGATGCCGGGAGCCTTCTCCATGATGCCATGCTCGGTGGCATAGTCGCCGTGGTCGCTCGAATAGACCACGATGGTGTCCTGACCCAACCCGCTCTGGTCGAGGAAGTCGAGCAGCTCGCCGACCGCATGGTCCACGTGGCTGACACTGCCGAGATAGCCGTGGAGCTTGCGCAACCGTCCCGCCTCGAAGGTCTTCGGCTCGAAGAGCTGCCACTGACGGTTCCGCCAGCCCTGGGCGGCGCGCTTGAGGTTGGGGGCCTTGCCCGCCATCTCGTAGTCGGCATTGGGCGGCAGGTGGAGTTGGCTTTCGTCGTAGAGATCCCAGAACTCCTGGGCGGGTGTGTAGCACTGGTGGGGCTTGGGCAGGCTCACATGCAGGAAGAAGGGCTTGTCCTGGGCGGCGCAGTCCCGCATGAAGGGAATCGCCTGGCGGACGATCCAGCCCTCCTGGCCGTCCTCGTAGGAGACCTTGGAGGGCCGCCCCTCGCAGGTCTGGTTGCCCGCCCGACCGAACTCCTGCATGGCCCCGTGGTCTTCCAGATGGGTCAGATTCCGTTCGGCCAGGTAGCTGGCATAAGCCGGACTGCGCCCGTCGATGCTGCAACCGCAGGTCTCGTGGAACACATCGCAGTCGTCCTCGACCCAGTACTCGGGACAATGAATCTTGCCGATGGCCCCGGTGGCGTAGCCAAAGCGCCGGAAGTGCCCCAGCACAGTGGGCAGGCCGCCGGGATTAGGGCCGCTCAGAGCGTAGTAGCCGTGATTGTGACAGTACTGGCCGGAGAGCCAGCACATCCGGCTTGGCGTGCAGATGGGATTCTGGGTGACGGCCCGGTCGAAGCGCACCCCCTGGCTAGCCAACCGGTCCAGGTTCGGGGTCCTGACATCCGGATGCCCCTGATGCCCCAACACCTTGGCATTGTGCTGGTCTGAGAGGATGAAAAGCACGTTCGGTTGCTGCGCCATGGGTCTCTCCTTGGGGGGGGCGGAGGATGGGGAGATGGAATGGCTAACCTGGGAGCTCCGAGCACCAGCTCGGCGGTATTCCTGCATTCGGCATTTCCTCGCCGAGTTGGTGCTCGGCGTTCCCAGGAGGGGCTTCCGCTCTCCCAGGTCTTCCATCATTCCATCATTCCATCATTCCATCATTCCATCATTCCATCATTCCATCATTCCATCATTCCATCATTCCATCATTCCATCATTCCATCATTCCATCATTCCATCATTCCATCATTCCATCATTCCATCAT
>QKCY01000116.1 GCA_003245525.1 Victivallales bacterium
CTGGCGGGACGACTGATTCTGGGCGCGGTGAGCCGTCGGCTCGTGGTGCAGGGAGGCTGAACCATGCTCAACGACCTCGCCCTCTACTGCCGCTACCTGCGCCTCTCCTTCCGGGCCCAACTGGAATACCGCGCCTCTTTCCTGATGCTGGCCTTCGGCAGTTTCGTGGCGACGGGTATGGAAATCGTCGGCATCTGGGCGCTGTTTGCGCGGTTCCGCACTCTCAACGGCTGGACGCTTCCCGAGGTTGGCGTCTGCTACGGCATCGCCCATGTCTCCTTTGCTCTGGCCGAGGGTATCGGCCGGGGGTTCGACACCTTCGACCGGCAAGTGAAATCCGGGGATTTCGACCGACTCCTGCTCCGGCCCCGGAGCCTCGTCCTCCAAGTGGCCGCCTGCGAGGTGCAGTTGCTCAAAGTCGGGCGGTTCGCCCAGGGCCTGTTGGTCCTCGTCTGGTCCTTCCTGCACCTGCCCGATCCTGTGGGTCTGCGGCAACTGGCCATCACCGGCCTGGCCATCGCGGGCGGTGCTGCCCTGTTTGTCGGCCTGTTCGTCCTTCAGGCGACCCTGTCCTTCTGGACCACGGAATCGCTGGAGGTCATGAACACGGTCACCTACGGGGGCACCGAAACGGCACAGTATCCGCTGACCATCTACCGTCCTTGGTTCCGCCGCTTCTTCACCTTCGTTGTGCCCCTGGCCTGCGTGGGCTTCCTGCCCGTTCTGGGCATTCTGCGGCCCAGCGAGGTCTCCCCCTGGGTGCCTTTCGCCGCGCCCTTGGCAGGCCTGCTCTTCCTGCTCGCGAGCCTGCGCATTTGGCAAGTGGGCGTGCGCCATTATTGTTCTACCGGGAGTTAGTCATCCGGAGACGAACGCGATGGATCCACGGCTCCAAAACGAGTGCCAGCGTGCGGCCGATGGCGGTTTGCTGCACGGCGCTGTCCTGGCGGCAGGAACCGGCGACTCCCTGTGCGTGTTGGAAGCGTGGGGACTGGCAGCGGTGCTGCCGGAGCCGGTTCCGATGCAGACGGATGCCATCTTCGACGTGGCCAGCGTCACCAAGGCCGTCGCCACGGCGTCCGCCTGTGCGGTCTGTATCGACGAAGGTCTGCTCGATCCCGAGGCTCCGGCGACAGAGTACCTGCCCGGCATCGGCCAGTTCGGATCGACCTCGATGCGGGTGAAGGAACTGGCCACCCACACCTCCGGGTTCGACAACCGCAAGTTCGACCGGCTCGAACCGGGCGCCATGCTCCAGGCCATGATCGAGACTCCGGCCCAGTGGGCGCCGGGCACACGGTTCGAGTACTCCTGCCGCAACTATGTGGTTCTGAGCCGGATCGTCGAAACCGGCACCGGGCAAGGCTTGGCCGAATTCTGTCGCCAGCGGCTCTTTGCCCCCCTGGGCATGGCGGACACCGCCTTCGGCCCCCTGGCGGGGAACCTGGAGCGGGTGGTGCCGACCGGTCTAGAGCCGGGCATCATCTCCGACGAACAGGCCCGGCGGGCCACCGACGCCGTCGGCAATGCGGGCCTCTTCACCACCGCTGCCGACCTGGCCTTGCTCTGCCAGACGATCCTCCGGGGCGGCGATGCGGTGCTTGGTCCCAGATCGCTATCCTGGTTACGGAACCCCTGCACGCCCGTCGGCCTGCCCCGCCGATCCTTCGGCTGGGACATGCGGACGGTCGCGGAGTCCCCTTGCCGTCCACCCCGGTTGTCCGACCGCGCCATCGGCCACAGTGGCTGGACCGGGCAGTCGGTCTGGATCGATCCCGAACGGAATCGATTCACCATCGTCCTCACCAACCGCACCCACCAGCCGGGCCTGAAGGACAACTACGTCGCCTCGAAGCAGTTCCGTTCCCGTGCGGCAGATCTGCTCATCGAGGCCATCTCGGAAGTCCCCTAATCCCCATCCGTCCCATCCGTCCCACTTGTCCCATGGAACCTCTTCCCGAAAGGAAGCCCGCCATGAAAAACGCAGCAAAGTCCACCGGTACGTGGCTCCATCGGTTCGCGATCCGGCTGTTCACCGTGATCCTGGCGATTCTCGTGTTCTGGGTGCTGGGGTTCTTCGTGGAGGACATCCGCTCGATCCCCGGGCCTGACTACGACTCGATCGAGGCGAAACACCTGGACCTAAAGCTGGTCGGCCAGCGGGATGCCTTGGAAAGCCAGATTGCCGAGCTCACCCGCCAGATCGGCAACCAGACCGAGAAGCAGCGCATCGTCGGCGACAGTTCCCGCAGTTTGCAGCAGACCATCAACCAGTTGCTGGAACTGCAACGGCTCGGGATGCAGAAGAGCGTCGCCTTCTCCGCCACGGAACAGGCCAACTTCAGCAGCAGCCTGAACCTCTTCCTCGACAATCAGCGGAAGTACCAGGAACTGAGCCAGACCGTCTCCGACATGCTGGCCCGCAAACAGGACATGGTCCAGCAGAAGGAGGAACTCGACCGGCAGATCGAGCAGCAGCGCCAGCCCGCGCGGGCCGAATATGGCGCGATCATGGAGAAGCACCGGCTGAAGCTGGCCTTCCTGCAACTGGTGATTCTGCTACCGATCCTCGCCGTGGCGGCGGTCATCCTCGTGAAGAAGCGGTCGAGCATCTACTTCCCGCTGTTCCTGGCCGTGGGCATCGCGGTGGCGCTCAAGGTGACGTTGGTGGTCCACGAGTACTTCCCGAGCCGCTACTTCAAGTACATCCTCATCGGCGGCCTGCTGGTCGTGGTCGGGCGCCTGCTCGTCTACTTCATCCACACCATCGCCTTCCCCAAGACCCAGTGGCTGGTGAAGCAGTACCGCGAGGCCTACGAGCGTTTCCTCTGCCCTGTCTGCGAATACCCCATCCGCATCGGGCCCCGGCGATTCCTGTTCTGGACCCGGCGCACAATCAATAAGCTTGTCGTGCCCACCGACGGCAGCGGGCAGCAGGAAGAGGCCTACACCTGCCCGTCCTGCGGCAACACCCTCTTCGAGGAGTGCGCCTCCTGCCACAAGGTGCGCCACACCATGCTCCCCCACTGCTCGCACTGCGGGACGGAGAAGGAAGTCCAGTAAGCGGAAGCCCCCGGCCCGAGCGGACGGACCGGGGACGGGACAGGGTCCATACGGAGACCGGGCTCGCCGGCCTCCGCATGGCATCGCGCCGGGGTTACTCGCCGTCCGGGGGAACGGTCACGCCCAGCAGCCCGTGGGCAATGCTGCATTCCATGGTGAGATAGGAACGGGTGTCAGCGGACTGCTTGAGCAGTTCCCGGTAGCGGGCCTCGTTGCCTTCCATGCGAGCCTGGATCGCGGCGTAGAAGTAGGCCTCGCAGAGGAACTGGTCGCGCCGGACCGGGGTGTCGGCCTGCTTGGCGTTGGCGATCATGTCCTCGAAGGACATCGTTCCGGCGAAGTACTGGAGTACCGGCTTGGGCCAGATATCATCGTATTGCCAGGCACTGGCGCGCGCGATGGCCTCCTTGGCGGTGGCGGTCTCGCCCCGCAGGGCGCGGGAGGCACCGATGAACAGCTCCGCGTAAGTCCGGGAGTCCACATCCAGTTTCTTGAGGCAATCGGCAAAGAGCTGTTCGGCCTCGGCAAAACGACCGAGACCGATGCCCAGGCAGCCGAGACGGTGGGCATCGTCCCCTTCCGCCACGCGAACTTGGTAGAGGCGGTCAAACACGTCCCGGGCTTCGTCGGTGTCGCCCGTGAGGAGGAACTGGCTGCAGAGCTCGACCAGCATCTCCGGCGAGGTCTCCGAGCTGACCGCCATCTCGGCCAGTTCGAGCGCGCGGTGGTGGAGACCAGCCTGGCGCAGGGAGAGGACCAGAGTCCTGGTGTCCACGTAGTACTCGCTGTCGTCATCGGCGGCCTCGTTGACCAGGGCCAGCAACTGCTTGCGGTCGCCCGCCATGGCCCGCAGGCGGATCTCGTTCAGCCGGACCGGGGTATCATCCCAGCGGGGCTTGAGTTCATCGAGCAACTGTAGCCCTTCCTTGGTCTCGCCAGCCTCGATGAGAACCCCCAGTTTGATCCGACCGACAGCATCGGCCGCGGGCATGATCTCGCCCAGTTGGGTGGTGGTGGCAAGCGCGTCGCGGTAGCGGTACAGCTTGCGCAGGGTAGCCATGGTCTGGAGCAGATTGAGCCGGTCCTTGGGATTGGCCTTGGCGATGGCCTCGCGCACGGCGAGAGACTCCCCATAGTGCTCGGAGGCATAGAGGTGGTCGGCCAGCACCCGCTGGATAGGCAGCGCGTCCGGCATTTTGGCGGCCAGTTCGCGAGCGAACCGGAGCCCGGTCGGCTCGTTGCCCTTGGCCTGGGACTCCGTCTGGTCGTCGCGTAGGCTGGCGGCAACCATGGCCTTGACGAAGGTCTCGGTGTCGGGGTACTTGAGGTCGGCCAGTTCGGTACTCAGCTCCGGTTCGCCGAGCAGCTTCCGCCCCTGTAGGAACTTCCGCTGGATCATGGTGGCGTAGTGCTTGCCCACGTCGGGCTTCCCTTCCTGGAGGAAGGAGAGCGCCAACCGGGCGAGGCTGTCCAGCGGCGGGTCAGGATCGCCCATGCAGCAGATCCGCCAGGTGCCATCCGCCATTTTCTCGCAGAGCGCCTGGGCCTGCTTGGCCTCTTCGCAACCGAACTTCTCGACCAGGTCGTCCGCGATCTCGAGGTCGAGCTGGACAATGCCGCCCGGGAGGTCGGTGCGCTTATGGGTCCAGAGCGCCCGGCACATGTCGAGGATGAAGTCGCTCGCAAAGCCTGCGCCAAGCATGTCGCCCACGGCTTCCATGGCGTCCGGGTCGGTCCCCTCCCGGTCGGCCCGGGGGCTGAGGCAACGGAGGACGCGATCATGGTCCTGCGTGAAGACCGCAGCCAGGAAGGTGTCCAACACGCCTTCGGGCGAGGAGAGGTCCAGGCAGGTCGCGTTGTCGACCACCGGAATCTTGGTGAGCCGGACCACGAGTTCGCGGAGCTTCTTGATGTCCTCGTCGTCGTCGAGAATGGCCAACCGGGAGTCCATGACTTCGAGCATGGCGGGGTAGGCCCGCTGGTCGAGCAGGGCACCCGCGATCTGGTCGAGCGCGCTGACTCTGGATTCGTCGTCGCTGTACGCGGCGCTAACGGCAGCGATGGTCTCGTCGATCCGGCCCAGGCAGGCGGCGCAGACCCACTGCTGGGTCATGGCATCCTCGTCCTCGGGGTCCTCGGCGAGCATGCGCTTGTAGCATTCCTCGGCCTTGGCATAATCCTTGAGCTGGAAGTGGCACTGGGCAATCGACGACAGGGGGTCCAGGTCCTCGGGATCCTCCTTGAGCATCTGCTCGTAGACGGCGATGGCAGCCGAGAAGTCGGTCACGCTATCGCTGAAGAGCTCGCCGTCCTCGTCCCGTTCCAGGCAGTCGGCGAGAAACTCCATGGCGCCCTTGTGGTCCCGGGCGTGCTCCACGGCCTGCCGGGCGAGGGCAACCACCTTCTCCCGGTCGTACCCTTCGCCGTAGACGCCGTCGAAGCCGCCGATCGCCTGGGCCAGGGACTGGTAGATACCCAGCCGCTGCGGGTCCAGTTCAAGCGCCTTGCGGTACTCCTTCCTGGCCTGCAGGAGACGCCCCGTGTAGTGGCAGACCGAGGCCAGAGCGAGATGGGCCTCCGGATTGTCGGGATTCTCGGCCACCAACCGGGCCGCCAGAGCCCGAGCCTCTTCGGGCTTGTTCTCGTTGTGCAGCTTGGAGACCTCGTCCGTGAGCGTGACTGTGGAAGCGGCACGGGAGATGGCGCGGTCCGTGCGGATCCGCACGGAATCGTAGTCGGCAGCGGAGATCGTGCAGGGACGGAGCTCGGCCCATACCTCCGCAGTCACCGTGTTGCCCTCGGCGGAGACCGTGATGCGGAGCGTCCCCTGGGGCAGCTTGGCCTCGTAGGGCGGAGGCAGTTTGTCCACGCTGACCCCCGGAGGCAGCTGGATCACATAGGTGGTGGCCAGGCCGTGGCTGATCGTGTTGACCCAGGGGTGAACCCGGGTGGCACGGGACTGCCCCGGCTGCTTCTCCGGCTCCGGCAGGCTCAGCATCCAGCCATCGTCGTCGCCGGAGATATCCAGGGAGTAGCCGGTATCCGCAGGGTCGAAGAAGTCGTCGCATTCGTAGACGATCCATTCGCGGAAGGGCGCGGAGAGGTCGTAGGGATCGCTGTTGCCGGAAGAGACCAGCGTCCCCATGATCTCGCCGTAGTCCTCCAGCGTTTCCTTGTGTTCCTTCTGGTCGAGATTCTCGAACTCCACCCGGCTGTCGGCCCCCGCCCGCCCGGTGTACTCGTAGGCTTCGCTCACCCGGCAGAAACCGTCGGCCATCAGATCGACGGTGTAGGCGGTCCGCTCGCAGGACTGCTTCGGATCGGGAGGCTCGATGGTCAGGAACGTCACGTCGGGAGCAGCCCCGATGATCAGGGCGTGGGTGCCGTCGAGCTGCAGGGGATGGCTAGCCTCGTCCAGGTACTTGCCGGTGGCATCGAGCCACAGGGGACGGTCGGGCCGGGGAACGTAGACGATCGCGTGGTCGAACTGCCCCACGTCGGGGAAGTCCTGGTCCACGTCGCCGCCACTGGCCCGGACCAAGGCCACGTAGGACTCGATGCCGAGGTGGCGCAGCATGGCGGTCAGCAGCACGGCCTGGTCCTTGCAGTCGCCATATCGGTTGCGGAAGCAGTCGGCGGCCGGATGGGGCTGGTACGCCGACAGGCCCAGTTCGATGCCCACGTAGCGGATGTCCCGCTGCATGAACAGGAAAAGGGCCCGGATCTTCTCCGCCTCGGTCGGCTTGTCGGCGGTCAACTCGGCGATCTTCTCCCGGGCCTCGTCGCTCAGGGCGAAAGCCTTTTCGGACAAGCCGACATACCACTCCTGGACGGGCTTCCAGGAACGGAGAGTGGTGACGTCGATCGCCGTCTGCTGCTCGTAGTACGGGGGCATGCCAGGCTCGTACTCGATCTTCGGCAGGTTCTCGAAGGTCCACTCACGGGTGACGGTGAGGAAGTTCTGCTCCTCCTTGGGCTGGGCGTCGGTGTGATGCGGACGGATGAGCAGGTCCATCTTCTTGGGAGCGGTCACCACGTAGCGGGCCTCCACGGTGGGGACGAAGGCATTGATCTCGAAGGTGTCCGAGACCTCGCCCTTCAGCACGGGCCGATGGTAGCGGGTCTCCACCTCGTAGTCCAGAATGGCCCCCACCCGGACGGCGGGCATGGAGAAGCTCAGTTCCCGGACGTCCTCGTACATCAGATAGTCGGTCATCCCCGCATCCTGGGCGTCGCGCACGGACTTGGCGTCCACCTGCAGCTCCCGGCCATCGGGCAGGATCGTGCTGCCGCGCACGAACTTGGCCTTGGAGCGGTAGGAGTTGTAGGAGACCAGCACTTCGCCGAGGTACTCGATCGCCGCCGGACGGAGGACTTTGAGGCGGCGGTGCTCAAGCACGATCTTCTCGCCGTTGGACTTGAGCGTGGTCTGGCGTTCACAGAGCAACTGAATGTAGTCGTCGCCCTCTTCCCCCAACATCTCGTCGGTCGCTCCCTCCTGGGCGGAGAGACGCGTTCCCGCGACCAACAGCAGGAGGGCGAAGACAGTACGGAAGACCGCGCGAACGGTCCCAAACGGCATGGACGGATACTTCATTCCCAGGTGCTCCACAGACAAGGATTGCCTGCCGTTGCTGGCAGGTGAGAGGACGGTAGCCCCCGGCGGATAGGCTGTCAAGGCTCGATCCCGCGCCCGGTCGGGCGTTGCCTGGGATTGTGGAGAGGTTATACTTCGATTTTACAAACCGCCTCCTCCTTCCCTATTCACAGCCGGAGCTCCGCAGTGTTCACCAACGAAGGCATCCGCATCGGCACCCTGGTCAACAAGGGCGAGAAGAACCCCGAGTACATCCGCCAGATCGTGGGACATGGGTTCGAGAGCTTCTCGATCACCTTCTGGAAGACCCTCGGCGGAGTGGATCTGGTCAAGCTGGCCGACGGGGTGCGCGAAGCCCTCGACGGCACGGGTGCGGTCATCAGTTCCATCGGCGTCTTCGGCAATCCCCTGGAGACCGGCGAGGAGGACGTCAAGTCCCTGCGCGACTGGGAGACGCTCATCGACCACGCCCACCTGTTCGGCACGGACCTGGTCTGCGGCTTCACCGGGCGGGTGCGTGGGAAGTCCATCGACGAGTCCATCCCCCGCTTCAAGGAAGTCTTCGGCGAACTGGGACAACGGGCGGCGGACAAGGGCGTGCGCATCGCCTTCGAGAACTGCGACATGGGCGGCACCTGGAAGAGCGGCGACTGGAACATCGCCCACAATCCCGACGCCTGGAAGCTGATGTTCGACGCCGTCCCGCTGGACAACCTCGGCCTGGAGTGGGAGCCCTGCCACCAGATGGTCAGCCTGATCGACCCCATTCCCCAACTGCGCGAATGGGCCCCCAAGGTCTTCCATGTCCACGGCAAGGATGCCACCGTGCTCTGGGACGTGGTCCGCAAGCACGGCGTACACGGCAAGAAGCCCTTCGCCTTCCACCGCACCCCCGGCTTCGGCGACAGCAACTGGACCGACATCATCACCATCCTGCGCCAGAACGGCTACAAGGGCACCATCGACATCGAAGGCTGGCACGATCCGGTCTACAAGGGCGACCTGGAGATGACCGGCCAGGTGCGCGGCCTGAACTACCTCAAGGAATGCCGCGGCGGCAGCTTCGTTGCGAATCCCGTCGTGTAGGGGCAAGGGAACCAGCCAATGCAACCCATGATCCGGGCCGAAGGCGAAACGGGCAAGCGGACATTCGTCCGCGTCGAGAAGTCCTATGACGTGGTGGTGGTCGGGGCTGGCCCGGCGGGCATCTGCGCCGCCTTGGCCGCCGCGCGGGGCGGGGCGAAGACAGCCCTGATCAGCGACCGGCCTGTGCTTGGCGGCAGCGCGTCCAGCGAGGTGCGCGTCACCCCCTCCGGGGCCGATGCGGCCCCGTGGAACCGCTTCGCCCGTGAAACCGGGATCATGGAGGAGATGAGCCTCATGCTCGCCGAGAAGACCCAGCGCAGCGGCATCTGGCGCTGGCTCTACTACGACGAGCTCTACTTCGACCTCGTCCACGCCGAGCCCAACCTCGACTTCTTCCTCAACACCACGATCCACCAGGCGGCCTGCCATCCCGACGGGCGCATCGCTTCGGTGGAGGGCATCCAGCTCCGCTCCGAGAAGATCCTCGTCTTCCACGGCACCTTCTTCGTGGACTGTTCCGGCGACGGCACCGTGGGCTTCCTGACCGGGGCCGACTACCGGGTCGGCCGGGAGAGCAAGGACGAGTACGACGAGACCCACGCTCCCGAGGAGGCCGACGGAGGCACCATGGGCGCCACGCTGCTCTTCTCCAGCGTGGACCGGGGCCATCCCGTGCCCTACACCCCGCCCGCCTGGGCGCTGGACGTGCGCGAACTGCCCACCCTGATCGATCCCGACAAGGGCGTCGGCCGGAACTTCTACCGCCAGCCGGATGGCTGTTCGTTCTATGGGCTGTGGTGGGCGGAGTACGGCGGTGTCATCGACTCGATCCATGATGACGACCAGGTGATGTGGCACTGCCGCCAGCTCGTCTACGGCCTCTGGGACTACATCAAGAACAGCGGCAAGTTCAAGGACGTGGAGCGGCAGGAGATCGACTGGATCGCCTACCTGCCCGGCAAGCGCGAATCCCGCCGCCTGCTCGGGCCCTACATCGCCACCGCCCACGATTTCCTCGAACAGCGTTCCTTCCCCGACACCATCGGCCACTGCGGCTGGCCCATCGACATCCATCCCCCCCATGGCTACCGCGATCCCGAACCAGCCTGCACCCACGACCAGACGCCGGGAGTCATCGACATCCCCTTCCGCATCCTCTACTCCCGCAATGTGCCGAACCTGCTCTTCGCGGGCCGCAACATCAGCGTCTCGCACGAGGGCCTGGGCACGTTGCGGGTGATCGCCACCACCGCGGTCATGGGCCAGGCGGTGGGCGAAGCCGTCGCCTACTGTCTCGAACAGGACCTCCTGCCCCAGGACCTGCCCGCCGACCACATGCCCGAACTGCAACGCCGCCTGGTCCGCAACGACCAGAGCATCACCGGCTACCGGCTCATGGAGGCGAACGATCTCTCCCGCACGGCCTGGCCCAGCGCCTCCTCCGTGGCGGCCTGCGAGCTGCCGCACAGCGAGCAGTGGCAGGCACTCACCGAACGCCTGGGCCTCATTGTCCCCTGCCCCGACCAGACCGTCGCCAGCATCTCCTTCCAACTCGAAGCGCGCGAGCCCGACGAGGTGGTACTCGACGTCTATGCCTCCGACCGGGCGGAGAACTACCGCCTCGCCAAACCCCTGGCCACCATTACCCAGCCGGTCCACGAGCGGGCGTGGGTCGAGTTCGACCTGGGAATCGAGCCCGGCGAAGGCCAGAAGCTGCTCTGCATCTTCCGGCGCAACCCCAACATCCATCTGGGCGTCACCTGCGACCGGCTGACCGGAGTCCTGGGCGTCATCGCCCAGAACGTGCCGGAACTCGGCTACCGCAACAGCTTCTGGACCCAACCCTACACGCCCTCCTTCCGGCTCGATCCCAGCCCCGCCCTCTATGGCCCCGAACAGGCGATCAACGGCTACATCCGGCCCCATGGCCTGCCCAACTGCTGGGCCTCCGCCAGCGTCGATGTGGGCCAGCCCGCCTGGCTCGATCTCGCCTTCGCCGAGGCGGAGACCGTCGCCAGCGTGGAGGTGGTCTTCAACAGCGACCTCAATGTGCGGCGGCACAACTTCGCCGGCAGCATGTACCCCAGCCTGGTGCGCGACTACGATGTGGTGGCCGAGACGGCGGACGGTCCCGTGACCCTCTGCCGGGTGCGGGAGAACGCCCAGCGTTTCCGGCGTCACCATTTTGCCCCCGTGGTCGCCGCGAACGTCCGGCTGGTGGTCTACCGAACCTGGGGATGCCCGCGGGCCGAGGTCTTCGATCTGCGCGTCTACGGGCCCGTCTCCGGAACCAAAGTGGCTGACGAATCGTAGACTGCCGCTTGCCCGCGCTGCCTGGGAACGGTACGTTGCTCACGAACGTCGGCGCAGGCAGGACTACCCCGGCGGGTAGCCAGCCGACGCGAAGGAGTGATCGATCGTGCATGTTGCGGTGATTATGGCTGGCGGTAGCGGCCAGCGTTTCTGGCCGGTCTCCCGGAACAACCATCCCAAGCAGCTTCTGCGCCTCACCAGCCCGGACCAGTCGCTTCTCCAGGAGGCGGTCTCGCGCCTTTCCGGCCTGATTCCCCCGGACCGGGTCTACGTCATCACGTCCCGCCATCTGGTGGAGCCCATCCGCCAGGGCGGTATCGGCCTACCCCCGGAGAACGTGATCGCCGAGCCCTGCAAGCGGAACACCGCCGGCTGCCTGGTCTATGCCGCCGCCTTCCTGGTCGCCAAGTACGGCGTCGAACCCCGCGATCTGACCATGGCCGTGGTCACCGCCGACCACCAGATCCCCGACCGCGACCTCTTCCTCAAGCGGGTCGAGGCCTCGCTCGATGCGGCCGACACCCTCGACGGTCTCGTCACCATCGGCATCAAGCCCTCGCGCATCGAGACCGGCTACGGCTATATCGAACTGGCGGCCAACGCGGAGCCCGTGCTCGGCCACGAGACCGGCCAGCCCGTCTACCGCTCGGTCCAGTTCCTCGAAAAGCCCACCCGCGCCGAGGCGGAACGCTACGTGGAATCTGGCCGTTATCTGTGGAACAGCGGCATGTTCTTCTGGCGCATCTCCGCCTTTTTGGCCGAGTTCGAGCGCGCCCGACCGGTCTTCGCCAACGCCTTCCTCGACTTGGCTGCCGCCCTCTCCCAGGGCCGGGACGCCGAGGCCGAGCGCATCTTCCAGGAACTGCCCGACATCTCCATCGACTACGCCCTGCTGGAAAACGCCCGCCAGGTCTTCGTCGCTCCCGGTCGGTTCCAGTGGGATGACGTGGGTGCCTGGGATGCCCTCGCCCGGACCCTGCCCGCGGATTCGCGCGGCAACGTGACCCTCGGCGAGCCGATCCTGGTCGATGCCGAGGACTGCATCGTCTACAACGCCCCCGGCGCGGACCGCATGGCCGTGGCCGTGGTCGGCTGCAAAGACCTGATCGTCGTCACCACCGAGGACGGCATTTTGGTTGTTCCCAAAAACCGCGCGCAGGACGTCAAGAAAGCGGTTGCCGCCCTCCAAAAGCGCAACTCCACCCAGTTGTGAGGCCGGGCATGGTTTGCCATCTTCTGGCCAACCTCGTCCTCATCGTCCACTTCCTCTTCCTCGCCTTCGTCTTTGCGGGCGCGCTCCTCGTCCGCCGCTACCGCTGGCTGGCCTGGCTGCACCTCCCCGCCATCGTCTGGGCCGGGCTGGTGGAGTTCCTCGGCCTCTACTGCCCCCTGACCGTGCTGGAGAACAAGTTCCTGAACCTGGCCGGCGAGGCGGGCTATTCGGGCGGCTTCGTCGAGACCCACCTCCTCGCCATCATCTACCCCGACGGCCTCACCCGCGCCATCCAGATCGCCCTCGGCTGCCTGGTCCTCCTCATCAACGCCCTGCTCTACGCCTACATCCAGCGCGAAGCCGCCAAGAAGCGCTGCGCGAGGTGAGCATTGGCTCGCCCTTCAAGAGAGTCAGGCGTGAACCAACGCTACCACTCTCGCTGCCGGTGCCTTCCCCCGGCCGAATGTGGGAGGGGCACCGTGTGCCGCGACAGCCTGTTTCCATGTCTGCGTGACCATCC
>QKCY01000441.1 GCA_003245525.1 Victivallales bacterium
CTCCCGTCCGCTTCGGCGAGGGCGAGGACCAAGACACGCTGATCCGGCAGGGCCAGGCCATGCTCGACGCCTATCTCGCTTCCCTCGATCCCGACGAGGAGATCGTAGACGTGGGCGTGCCGTTCTCGGTGCCGCTGGTCGGTGCCGACGGCACTCCTTTGGCCAAGCCCCTCATCGGCGAGTACGATCTCGTCGTCCGCTGTTCTGGGGGCATCCGCACCATCGTCGACTGGAAGACCAGCGCCCGCCGCTGGCCTGAGGGCAAGGCCGCTACCGATCTCCAGCCCACCTGCTACCTCTGGGCCGAGCAATACCAAGGCAGAAGGAAGACCCAGTTCCGGTTCGAGGTGGCCACCAAGACCAAGAACCTCGCCTGCGAGAGACACCCAGTCACGCGGAGCACCGACGACTTCGTCCGCCTGGGCGAGCTGGTCCGGGTTCTCGAACGGGTCGTCGCCCACGAGTGCTTCCTTTCCCGCGATGGCGGCTGGGAATGCGCCAACTGCCCCCATACCGACGCCTGCAAAGGCTGGCACCACGAACGGGCCAGGACCTTCACCACGACCAAGCGGGGGGAGGCCGCATAGCCGCCGCCCCACCCCTGGCCTCAACACCAACCGCCAGCAAAGGAGACCCCCATGCCTGCCCGGCAACCCTACCCGGTCCCGTCCGGCGACCTTCCCGACTACCGGACGATCATGGAGAGCTTCGCCGCCTACGTGGAGGCGGAGCGCCCCCAGCTCTCCTCGCCGGCCGATGTGGCCGGCCTGCTCCGTCCCGTGTTCGCGGGGAAGGCCCAGGAGGAGTGCCACGTGCTCCTGCTCGACACCGGCAACCGTCTGATCCGCGACGTGGCGGTCACGGTCGGCCTGGCCGACCGCAGCCAATTGCACCCGCGCGAGGTGTTCCGCGCCGCCGTGGGTGCCAACTGCTCGCGGATCATCCTCGCGCACAACCACCCGGGCGGCGACACCACACCGTCCCCCCAGGACATCACGGTGACGCGGGACCTCGTCTCGGCCGGTGAAGTCCTCGGCATCGGGGTGATCGACCACGTGATCCTCGGCCGCCGCACCGCCACGCAGGAGAGGGACTACCTGAGCCTGCGCGAGACCGGGGCGATGTGATCCCGGTCCTCTCCATGCCACGCATGCAAACCGAACCGCAACAGGAGGCACCCCAATGGGCATCCTCGGAAACCTGATCGCCCTGGTCGTCGTCCTCTACCTGCTTCTCCGGCTCACCTCGTGCTGATTCCGGCACTACCACAACGGAAGGAATCGCCAGACCATGTGGATCCCCCACACCATCGGCACCAAACTCCGCAGGGCGGCATGGCTCGCCGCCATTGTCGTTGCCGCCGTCGCGGCGGGCGTCGCCGTGCCGCACATCCACGCGCTGGTCGACGAGTTCTCAGCCAGCCGCAGCGTCGAGACCCAGGCCCTCGAAATCCTGCGGCGCGAGCCGCTGCGCTTCCTGGTCACCGACCGGGTGGCCGCGCAGATCGTCGTGGGGTCCGGCACGAACAGTCTCGTGCTGGGCAGGCGCGAGGGCTACCTGATCGCCAAGGTCTCGCTCTACTACGGCGTGGACTTGGCCAACCTGTCGCGGCAAAGCATCGTCCGCGAGGGCTCGCGGCTCGTGATCACCGTCCCCGACCCAGGAGAACTCGACTTCGCCGTGGATCTGGACTCGCTGCGCTACCTGTCCAAACGGTCGGGGCTCCAGGTCGCAGCCGACTGGCTGCTCGACCGCGACCAAAGGGCTGAGCTGCGGTCGCAGTTCAGGGAGGCGGCCCGCGCCTACCTGCGCGACCAAGCGCTCCTGCCCGGCAGGGACGAGATCGTCCGGCGGCTGGATGGCGTCGCCGGGGCCATTGGCGACAGGCTGGGGTTGGAAGTCGTGTTCCGGTAGGGAGCGATGGGTGCCGCTACCAGCAACCCAGCCGTGCCGCCCGACAGCCGCCGCCAGGAAGAGGCCGGGAATCTGCCCGAAGGTGTAGGCACCATGGTCTCGGGCGAAGGGGAGGAAGACCGTGCAACCATCGAGAACGCCATGCAATCGACCATGGTCTCCCATCATATCAGACTCCCTGACCATCAGAATCTGCATAGCACGGATGTCGCGCTGCCACGGCCCGAGTCCCGCAACCGCCTGGCGCGGGGCCGTTCCGGCGAGTATCGTTACCCCGTCGAGGGACGCAGGAGACGCCTGGAAACCCCACCGGTCGGCGCTACGGCTCAGTTCAACAGGCACTATGCCTCGGCTTCGCTCGGCATAATGCTGTGAAGTTGGCCAGCAAGATGAAGACAACATCCGAAGCCTACAGTCAGATCGGTCTTCATGACGCTCGCATTCTGCGGATCGTGCGAACAGATGACGCAATCGAGTTGAGTCTCGACGGCGCGGCTCTGATCCAAGGGCACCCAGGGAACGCCCTGACCGGTGATCACCTGCTCTGTGATTCGCCGGTTCTGAGACTTGTCGGCGTATCGAAGGAGAGCGCGAGAGCGTGGGATGACGAACGGGGGGAATGGACCGAACACGACGACCCGACTTGCCCGATTGACGACGAGATCATGGAGGCGAAGCGTGAGACCGACCACTTCTTCTTCGATGGCTTCCACGCCGAGAAGTGGTCTGAGTGGCGTATCTGGGCCACTGGCTTCTGCCTTTCCTGGGAGACCGACCACCCGTACCACAGAGAACAAGATTGAGGCCAACAAATTGATGGAGAGGGACTTGGTATCGCTGGCGCGCTACCAAGCCTCTCATCATGGCGTAGCCCCCTTACAGCTTCCATCCCCTACCCAACCGCGCAAGCGGCCTTGGTAGCGGCAACCCTCCGGCCCTATAGATGGGCCGGGGCACGTACTCCACTTCCTTCACGGTCGGGACAGCCCTGCACCGCGCTTCGTCGCGCCCCGACGGCGCGGTCCCGACCACTAGGGACGGGACGACTTCGTGCGCCTCGGCGAACTGGTCCGGGTGCTCGAACGGGTCGTCGCCCACGAGTGCTTCCATCCCCGCGACGGCGGCTGGGGATGCGCCAACTGCCCGTATACCAGCGCCTGCAAGGGCTGGCACCGCGAATGGTCCAAGACCTTCGTCCCTCCTGCAGCGTAGTCGGCACCCGTCGCGGAGGACTCCTGGCCGGGCTGCCCGAGACTTGCCGCTCGCATGGCGGTTGATATATTGTACTTACAGAAACAGTACAGAGGTTCCACCATGCGAAAAACCCTGACCAAGCACGGCAACAGCCTCGCGCTGGTGATCGACAAGCCGGTTCTCGAGTTGCTGGGGGTGGATGCCGACACTCCCCTGGAGATCACCACGAACGGCGACGCCCTGATTATCCAGCCCATCCGCGACCCCCAGCGCCAAGTGCGGCTTGACGCCTCCCTGGAG
>QKCY01000167.1 GCA_003245525.1 Victivallales bacterium
GTCTTCGGCCCGACCCCCGTCGGTGTCCTGGTGGTCCAGCACCGGGAGGTCGGCTTCTTCGGTCCCGACGACGAGGCCGCTCTGGAGGCCATTGCCCATCAGTTGGCCGGAACCATTGAGCACGCCCGCTTGCTGAACTCCCTCTCCTCCGAACGGCAGTACGATATGGAGGGAGAGCGCTTCGTCCGCGGCACCAGCGGCGCGCCCGGCGTGGGCCGGGGGCCGCTGGCACTGTTCGGCGGCCAGGAAGAGGACTTCCAGACCCTGGCCTGCAGCGCGGAGTTCGCCGCCGCCACCGCCGCCGACTTCGCCCGTGCATTGGCCGATACGGAACGCCAGATCGCCGAGCTGGAAGCCTTCATGGAGAACCAGCAGGCCGACGTGTCCGCCACCCTGATCTTCAGCGCCCACCAGGCGATGCTCGCCGACGACTCCTTTACCGGCGTCATGCAGATGGAGGTCGAAGAGGGCAACGCCCCGGCCCAGGCCATCGCGCGCGTCGTGGGACACTATTCCGCCCTACTCTCCAAGAGCCCCCTCGCCCATTTGCGGGAGAAGGTGCGGGACGTGGAGGATCTGGGCCGCCGCTTGCTCCGCAATCTGGTCGCCCGGGACGATGCCTCCGCCGACTATGGCGGCCACATCGTCATGGCACCGGACATTCTGCCCTCGGACGTCATGCGGCTCAAAGCCCAGCAGGTCGCGGGCATCATCATTACCGGCGGCGGCCTGACCGCCCATGTGGCGATCCTCTGCCGGTCGCTGGACGTCCCCATGGTGTCCTGCCCCGCCCCCCGGCTTGCCCGAATCCATCCCGGCGACGAGGTGCTGATCGACGGCACCCAGGGCCACGTCTTCCTCAAGCCCGACAGCGAGCTGATCGAGCGCTACGACGCGCTCTACCGCCATACGGGCTTCACGACCGAGGAACTGGACGCGATCCTGCCCGAGACGCGGACGGCCGATGGCGAGCGGGTGCAGCTCCTGGCCAACATCAACCTGCTCAGCGAGCTACCCCTGGCCCTGAGCGTGAAGACCGAAGGCGTGGGCCTCTACCGCAGCGAGTTCCCCTTCATCATCCGCAACGACTTCCCGACCGAGGACGAGCAGTTCGCCATCTACACCCGCATCGTCCTGGCGATGGAAGGCCGCCCGGTCACCTTCCGCACCCTCGATATCGGCGGCGACAAACTGCTCAACTACTTCTCCACCCCCACCGAGAACAACCCGTTCCTCGGCCTGCGGGCGATCCGCTTCTCGCTGCGCTACCAGAACGTGTTCGAGCCGCAGATCCGGGCTCTGCTCCGCGCCACTGCCGGGCATCCCCTGCGTATCATGTTCCCGCTGGTCGGTTCGCCCGACGAGTTCCTGGCCGCCAAGCGTTTCGTGGCCGCCTGCGCCGCGCGGCTTGCCGAGGAGGGGATTCCCCACAACTCCGGGCCCCAGTTGGGGATCATGGTGGAACTGCCCTCGGCCGTCGAAATGATCGACGAACTGGCCGCCGCCGCCGACTTCCTCAGCATCGGCACCAACGACCTCGTGCAGTACCTGCTGGCCGCCGACCGCACCAACCAGGCTGTAACCGACTACTACGTGCCCTACCACCCCGCCGTGTTGCGCGCCCTGAAGCGCATCGCCGACGGTGCCGCCCGCTACGGCTGCTCGCTCTCGATCTGCGGCGAAATGGGCGGCGATCCCCGCTTCCTGGCCTTCCTGCTCGGCATCGGCATCCGCCAGTTCAGCCTGGATGCCCGCCGTCTGCCCAGCGTGCAGCGGGCAGTGGGGACTTTGGCGCTTTCCGAGGCGTGCTCCTTCGCCGAACGGGCTCTCCAAGCCCGTACCGTGGGCGAAGCGGCTGCCCTGTTCACCTGCCAGTAGCGGCGGGAATCCGGCCATGTCATCTGCCGCCCTAAGCTCCGGTCCCCGGTTTGCCTGGGATGCCACCGTGGTGCGCCCCCCTCTATCGGGGGTCCATCTCTCGGTGCGGGCCGAACTACAGGCCATGCTGGGCCTGCCCGGAACCGCAGGTGGTGTACTCTTTGCCCTGGATCAGGAACTCCGGCAGCAAGCCGCCGAAACCGGCATTGCGGTGCCCCCCCTCTCGCCGGGCCTGCGCCATGTGTTCCGCCGCATCCTGTGGCAGCAACTGCGCCTGCCTAGCCTGCTGCGCGATGCCGATGTGCTGCACGCGATGGCCTACACGGCCCCGCTGCGCGGTCCGGTTCCAGTGGTGTTGAACGTCCACGACATCATCGCCCTGGAACACCCCGAACTGTGCTCGCTGGCCAATCTCTGGCACATGCGCCTGCTCCTGGCTCGTAGCATTCGCCGGGCCGCCGTGAACGTGACCACCACCCGGCATGTGGCGGACCGGGTGAAGGCTGTCCTCGGCATTCCCGCTGAACGGTTGGCCGTGGTACCGCTCGGGGTGGATGCCGCCCGTTTCGCCGCCCCGTCCGCCCTGCCCCCCCGCGAACGCCCCTATCTGCTCTTCGTGGGGAATATCGAACCCAAGAAGGGACTGGAGACGCTGCTCGATGCCTATGCCCGCACGGCTTCCTCACTGGGGCTCGACCTGGTGTTGGCCGGACGCCCCGGCTGGAAGTGCGGAGCCCTGTTGGAGCGCCTCCGCCATTGGTCCGGCCCCGGCCGCGTGGAGGCAGTGGGCCGGGTGGACGACGCGGAACTGGTCCGGCTCTACCAGGGAGCCTGGGCCTTTGTCTTCCCGTCCCGTTGCGAGGGGTTTGGCATGCCCCTGCTCGAAGCGATGGCAGCGGGTGCCCCCGTGGTCCACAGCGACCATCCCGCCGTGGCCGAGGTGGTGGGCGATGCGGGTCTGCCCTTTCCCGTCGGCGATGCCGAAGTCCTCGCCCAGACTCTGCGCCGCCTCCATGCCTCGACCGGCCAGCGGCACGAGTGCGTCGTGGCCGGGAGATGCCGGGCCGCCGGATTCACCTGGGAGAAGCGGGCGCGGGGCGTCTTGGACATCCTGCAAGCCGCGGCGAGGGCACGTGCTTGACTTTCCCCCGCCCAGGATGGAAGCTGTAGTCCCCATGTGTACCGGAATCGTCTTCGACATCAAGGAGTTCGCCATCCAGGATGGGCCGGGTATCCGCACCACGGTCTTCCTGAAGGGCTGTCCCCTGCGTTGTCCCTGGTGCCACAACCCCGAAGGGCTGTCTCCCGAACCGGAGACCCTGCACGGAGCGGCTGGCGACCGGATCGTCGGCAAACGCTTCACGGCCGAGGAGCTGGCGACCTACCTCAACCGCCAGGTCCCTCTCCTTGTCCGCAATGGCGGAGGGATCACCTTCTCCGGCGGCGAGCCGCTCCGGCAAGCGGAGTTCGTGGTGGCCGTGTGCCGCCAGTTGTTGCCGGTCCATATCCTCCTTGATACCTCCGGCTACAGCTCGGCGGCAGACTTCCACCGGGTGCTGGCAGTGGTACACCACGTCTACTTCGACCTGAAGCTCATGGACCCCGAGGCGCACCGGCGCGTGGTCGGCGTGGAGCTTGCCCCGATCCTGGCCAATCTGGCCCAGCTCGCCGCCTCGGACCTGCCCTACACCGTTCGCATTCCGTTGGTCCCCGGTCTTACCGACACGGCCGCGAATCTAGAACGAATCGCCGACCATCTGGCGTGCCTGCCCCGTCTGCCGGTGGTACATTTGCTGCCGTACAACCGGGCTGCGGGAGGCAAGTACACCGCCTGTGGGCGGACCTTCCGGCCGGACTGGGACGAAGACCAGGCCGTCACCCCCGACCTCAACCTATTCTCGTCACGCCACCTGGAGGCGATTCTTGTCTAGATTCCTGCTCACTTGCCTGATGCTGTTGGCTAGTCTGAGTCTGCGCGCGGGGGACGACGAAGACCGTCCCGCTCCCGTTGTCCCGGACCGGCCCGAGGTGCGCATCGCCCAGCTCATGTCCGGGCGCGCCGTCATGCGCCGCTACGCCGACGCTCTGCCCTCGCTGCTCAAGCACGTTCGCGAGAAGACCACCCTGAATGTCGTGCCCGAGCCCGTGGTGTTGAGCAGCTTCGAGGACGACCGGCTGTTCGAGTGTCCATTCATCTATGCCAACTTCGCCGACCGCGAGGACTGGACCTTCTCCGCCCTTGAGAAGAGCAACCTCAAGAAGTACCTGGAACGGGGTGGCTTCCTCTATGTGGACGGCGGCATCAACGCCGAGTTCCTGCGCGAGAACAGCGAACTCGGCCAGCACCATAGCTTCGCGGACTGGGACGCCGACCCCCGGCTGAAGGAGGCCTTCTCGGGCATCTTCCCCGAGCAGACGTTCCGCCCGCTTAAGCGGTCGGACGCCATCTACCGCTCCTTCTACCAGGGCTTGCCCGACGCCTCGCTCCTGCCGGACACGGTGCGGGATTTCGTGGTCAACGAGAAGTGGCCCGACGGGACCTACTCCATGGTCGCCCTCTACGTGGATGGGCGCATCGCGGTACTCGCTTCCCCCATCGTGGCCATGGGCTGGGGCAAGAACTCCCTGGGCGGCTGGCGCACCACGATCCGCTTCCGCATCCGCGAGGGTACCGAGGGGCTCTCCGACTCCCTCCGCACCGCCGCCTACGACGGCGCGCGTTTCGAGGCCACCCGCGAGGATGGCGGGAAGGACGTGATCTACTGCCAGGACGAAGCCATGCCTGCCTGGGCCGAGGAGCCGGGCGGCCACTGGCGCGTGTTCCGCTACTATGGCAGCCGCGAGATCAGCGACTACGCGCACATCTTCTACACCCGTCTGGGCACCAACATCCTGGTCTACGCGCTCACCCACTGACGGGAGAGAGGGCGGTCCATGTTCATCGACATCCACGCCCACGCCTACCGCTTGCCGGGACCGCCCCAGGACGGCCACACAACCTTCTGCCAACCGGACCAACTGCTCGCCCGCTGGGACGAGCTCGGCGTGGAACGGGGCGTGGTCCAGCCGCTGATCGGCCCGGAAGTCTACCTGCCCCAGGCGAACGAGGACATCCTGGAGATGGCCGAACGTTCCGGCGGACGGATCATCCCCTTCTGCAACATTGATCCGCGCGGCATCCGCAACGCGCCGGACGCGCCGCTGGACCTCTGGCTCCGCCATTACCAGGCCAAGGGCTGCAAGGGCATCGGCGAGTTCATGCCCAACCTGCCCTTCAACCACCCGCTGGTCCTCAATCTCTTCGCCCACGCGGAAGCGCTGGGCATGCCGGTCACCTTCGATACCGCCGACCGCATCGGCGGCACCTACGGGCTCTATGCCGATCCCGGGCTGGGCCAGTTCGAGGAATGCCTGCAACGCTTTCCCCGGCTCACCTTCTTCGGACACGGCCCGGAGTTCTGGGCCGAAATCGCGGTACTGGACCCGCCGGGGCACCGCAGCGGCTACCCAAAGCATCCCGTGCGGGATGAAGGTGTTGTTCCCCGGCTCTTCCGCCAATACCCGAATCTCCATGGCGACCTCTCGGCGGGCAGCGGCGCCAACGCGCTGATGCGCGATCCCGAGTATGCGGTGCGTTTCCTCCACGAGTTCCAGGACCGGCTGCTGTTCGGCACCGACATCTGTTCCGTCGACCAACCGCTGCCCCTGGCCGGGTTCCTCCTCGGATTGCGGGAACAGGGCAAGATCGGCGACGCGCTGTTCCGCAAGGTGGCCCGCGAGAACGCGATCCGCATACTCGGTCTGTAAACCCGCAAAATCCCCGATTGCGGCCCTTCTCGTCGGCGCAAGCCACGGTATGGTACAAGGCAATCCGCCCAACCACTACGAGGACCGTGCCATGCCCACAGCCATCCCCACCCCGCGCCAGCTCGAATACCAAGACTGGGAATTCGGCATCTTCCTGCACTACGGCATTCGTTCCTTCTACGAGGGACACCGGGACTGGGACGGCAAGCCGATGGAACCGGAGGGGTTCCAGCCCTCGGCCTTCAACCCCGACCAGTGGGCCGAAGCCGCCGCCAAGGCCGGGGCCAAGTACATGGTCCTCACCGCCAAGCACCACGACGGCTTTGCCAACTGGCCCAGCAAGTACACCAAGTTCTCGGTGGGTTCCTCCTCCTGGCAGAATGGCGAAGGGAACGTGGTCCGCGACTTCATCGCCGCCTGCCGCCGCCACGGCATCAAGCCCGGCCTCTACTACTCCCCCGCCGAATGGGGCAACCAGACCTACGACGATCCCAAGGCCTACGACGACTACTTCATCAACCAGATCTCCGAGATCCTGGCTCCCTACGGCGAGATCGAGGTGCTCTGGTTCGATGGCTGCGGCTCCAGCGGCCACACCTACGACTGGCCGCGCATCTGCAAGGAAATCCGCCGGATGCAGCCCAATGTGCTGATCTTCAGCATGGGCGACCCCAACTTCCGCTGGGTCGGCAACGAACTCGGCCTCGCCCCGATCCCCTGCTGGAACACGGTGGACCGCGTCCCGGTCGCCGTGGACACCACCGACCACGACGCCATGCCCGAGCCCACCTGGCTTCCCGCCGAGTGCGACTGCCGCATGCGCCTGCGCAACTGGTTCTACGAGGACGCCGACGTGGCCACGGTGAAATCCGTGGATGAACTGATGGGCCTCTACTACTACAGCGTGGGCCGCGGCTGCAACCTGCTCCTCAACATCGGTCCCGACCGCCGGGGCCTGCTGCCCGATCCCGACACCGCCCGCCTGTTGGAGTTCGGCGACGAGATCCGCCGCCGCTTCGACCGCAAGCCCCTCGCCTCGCTGGCCGACTTCCAGCAGGTGGAGGGTGGCTGGCAGATCAACTTCGCCCAGCCGGTCCTCGCCGACCACATCGTCATCCAGGAGGACCTCGCCAACGGCGAGCATGTCCGCCGCTGGTCCCTCGATGCCAACCTCAACCACCAGGGCGTCTGGATCAACCTCGCCCAGGGCGAGAACATCGGGCACAAGGCCATCCGCCGTTTCCCCGCCCTCGCGGTGAGCAAGCTGAAGCTCACTTTCCTGGAGACCGAAGGGGAAGCCGCCCTCCGCGCCCTCGACCTGCTCTACGTGGGAGAGTAGCATGGCCAAGCCGCCAAACATCGTCTTCTTCTTCAGCGACCAGCAGCGCTGGGACACCTGCGGCTGCTATGGCCAGCCACTCCCGGTCACGCCGAATCTGGACCGGATGGCGGCCGAAGGAGTGCGCTTCGAGAATGCCTTCACCTGCCAGCCGGTTTGCGGCCCTGCCCGGGCCTGCCTGCAGACGGGGAAGTACGCGACCCAGGTGGGATGCTACCGCAACGGGATCGCTCTGCCCCTCGATATCGCCACCGTCCCGCGCCTCATGAGCCAGGCGGGATACGAGGTGGGGTACATCGGCAAGTGGCATCTGGCCTCGACCCAGAACATGGGCGAGGCGGATGTGGACTACCGGGTGAAGCCCGTCCCTCCTGCATACCGCGGGGGCTACGACGATTTCTGGATCGCCTCCGACGTGCTGGAGTTTACCTCCCACAGTTACGACGGCGGCATGTTCGACGGCGACGGCAACTTCCGCGAGTTCACCGGCTACCGGGCCGACTCCCAGACGGATTTCGTGCTGGAGTACCTGGAAACCCGGACGGGCGAAAAGCCCTTCTTCCTCTTCCTCTCCTACATCGAGCCCCATCACCAGAACGACCACAACTGCTACGAGGGACCGCGCGGCTCCAAGGAGCAGTTCGCCGACTTCGTACCCCCGGCGGATCTGGTCGGCAAGGGGGGAGACTGGCAGGAGAACTACCCGGACTATCTGGGCTGCTGCCATAGTCTCGACGCCAATCTTGGGCGTATCCGCGCCAAGCTCGCCGAACTGGGCCTGGCCGAGGATACGGTCATCATCTACACCAGCGACCACGGGTCCCACTTCCGCACCCGCAACGGCGAGTACAAGCGGGCCTGTCACGAGGGGTGCATCCGCGTCCCGCTGGTGATCCAGGGCCCCGGCTTCCAAGGTGGCCAGGTCGTGGACCGGCTCGCCAGTCTCATCGATCTGCCGCAGACCGTGCTGGCCGCTGGCGGCGCGACCGCGCCGGCCGATTGGCAGGGCCGTCCCCTCCAGCAGGCGCTGGCCGGAGTTCCGGACTGGCCGGAAGAGGCCTTCCTCCAGATCAGCGAGTCCCAGGTTGGCCGGGCGATCCGCACGGCCCGCTGGAAGTACTCCGTGACCGCCCCCGACCGGAAAGGCTGGCAGGATGCGGATGCCCCGCGCTACGTGGAGGATTTCCTCTACGACCTCGCCACCGATCCCCATGAAGCGACCAATCTGGTAGCCAACCCCGCCTATGCCACCGTCCGGGCGGAACTGCGCGAGCAACTGATTGCCCGCATGGTCGCGGCTGGCGAAACCGCACCCGAAATCGTCCCTGCCCCGAAACCCTGACCGCCATGTCACTCGGTAGAATCAGATTCAACACTGCCCGTGGCCTCATGCTGGCACCGCTGCTGGTGTTGACGGCCTGGGGAGTGGCAATGATCTACTCGACCACCTTCGCCCTGCCCAAGGGGACGGGGCTGGTCGAGGATTTCTACATGAAGCGGCAGTTGGTGTGGCTGGCAGTGGGCGGAGTCATCGCGGGCGTGTTGTGGCGGCTGGACTACCGGGACTGGGAGCGGTACGGGCACATCGCCCTGTTCCTGCTGGCGGTCCCCCTCGGCTATCTGGCCGTGGCCAGCCTGCTCTGGGGGCTCCCCGCCGCCCATGGCTTCGTCCGTAGCCTGCCCATGATTCCTTTCCGTTTCGACCGCCCGCTCAACGGTGCCTTCCGCTGGTTGCGCATCGGTTCGGTCTCCATCCAGCCCTCGGAGTTCGCCAAGCCGGTCCTCATCTTCTACCTGGCGGGGTATTTCCGGCTGCCCCTGCGGACGGACAACCTCCGGCGCGGGGTGATCAAAGCCGTCGCCCTGACCGGCATGACGCTGGCGCTCATCTTCCTCGGCCGCGACCTCAGCACCACGGTCATCACCGGAGCCATTGCCGGAGCTCTGTTCTTCGTGGCGGGCGTGCGCCTGCGCTATCTCTTCACCATGGCGGCGCTGGGGGTGGTCTTCGTGGGTGTCGTCCTGATGGCCAGCGAGGTGCGGCGCAAGCGGGTGATCGACTACCTCGCCCACCGGGAGAACGAGAAGTCGGGCAACGAGCAGGTGCTGCAGGCCCAGATGGCCATGGGGTCCGGCGGCAAGACCGGCATGGGTTTCACCCAGAGCCGGTTCAAGCGCCTGGGGTTGCCGGAAGCCCATACCGACTTCATTGTGGCCATCGTGGGCGAGGAGGCGGGCTTCCTCGGCGTCACCGCTGTGCTCTTCGCCTATGCGCTGATCGGGGGAGCCATCTTCTGGATTGCCGCCCAGGCCATCGACCCCTCCGGCCAACTCATCGGGATCGGCGTGGGCTTGACCATCTGCTTGCAGGCTTTCGTCAATGTGAGCGTGGTGAGCGGCTTCTGCCCCACCACCGGCGTCACCGCCCCGTTCCTCAGCTACGGCGGTTCCAGCATGATCTCCTGCCTGCTCTGTATCGGCATGGTACTCAGTGTCTCCCGGGTAGCCCAGCGGGAAGCGCTAGCCGAGGGCAATAGCGTCCAGGAACCGAATCTGGTGCTGAACCGACGGCTGAACCTCCAGCGGGAGGAAGGGAAGTCATGACCGAGACAAGACCCTTGCATGTGGTCATTGCGAGCGGCGGTACGGGGGGGCATTTCTACCCGTCCCTGTCCATCGCCCAGGCCGCCCAGGCACGCGGCGACCGCGTTACCATGCTCCTGGCGGGGAAGCATGCCGGCGACCAGTTGCGGCTGGCCGCGGAGAACAATCTCGATGCCATGCCGGTTCCGGCCAGCCGCCTTCCGGGCAAGGACCCCCTGGCGGTCTGCTCCTTTGTCTGGCGGTTCGGCAGCGCCATGCTGATGGCGCGGAAGTGGGCGAAGCGGGAACGGCCCGACGTCATGCTGGGCATGGGCAGCTTCGCGGCTGCCCCCACCTGCCTCGGGGGAGTCCTCGCCAAGGTGCCATTGGTGCTGCACGAGGGCAACGCCTGGATGGGCAAGGCCAACCGCTGGCTGTCCCGCTATGCCCGCGTCGCCGCCACCTCGCTGCCCCTGGCCGCCGACTGTCCGTGCCGATGCCCCCAGGTCCAGACCGGAATGCCCCTGCGCAAGTCGCTGCTGGAGGCCGCCAAGCGCCGCACGCTTCCCGACACGTTCTGGACCGAGACCGGACTCAACCCCGCCCAGCGCACGGTGCTGGTCTTTGGCGGCAGCCAGGGTGCCGAGTCCATCAACGCACTCCTGCCGCAGGTGGTCGCGGCGCTGGGCGGCGAAGCCAAGTCCTTCCAGTTCATCCACCTGACCGGATCGCCGCACAACGACATGCTGGCCGAGGCCTACCAGCGCGCTGGCGTCCGGGCCGTGGTGCAACGCCATGATCCCCATATCGAGAACGCCTACCTGGCCGCCGACCTCGTCATCTGCCGGTCCGGGGCTTCCAGCATCTGCGAGTTGGCCGTCTTCGGCAAGCCTGCCATTCTGATTCCCCTGCCGTCGGCGGCGGAGGACCACCAGACCGCCAACGCCCGTTCGCTGGCCGCCAGCGGAGCGGCCTGGTTCCTGCCCCAGCACGAGGCGCGGGGGGAGATGCTGGCCGACCTGCTGGGCGATTTCCTACAGAATCCGGGCACGTGGGAGGGGATCGGGCGCCGCATCGGCGCCTTCGCCCGCCCGGACGCCGCCGAGCAGGCGGTGCAACTGCTGCACGACTACGCCCGGCCCCAGACCCGCTGATTCCCCCGGAGGCCCCGCCATGGGACGCATTCCCGTCGTCTACTACAGCAAGAGCGGGAACACCCGCCGCATGGCCGAGCTGGTCGCCGAGGGCGCCAACCAGCCGCCCCACGAAATCCGCCTCCGCGAGCTGGCCGATGCCACGGCGGAGGACGTTCTGTGGGCGGACGGGATGGCCATCGGCTCCCCCACCTGGATGGGCGGGGTGGCCTGGCCCATGAAACGCTGGTGGGACGAGACCATCGTCAAGGCCTGGGGCAAACTCGACGGTAAGATCGGCTGCGCCTTCTCCTCCGAGGGCGGGATGTCGGGCGGAGCCGAACTGACCTGTCTGAATCTGGTGACGCTGATGCTGAACTACGGGATGCTCACCTTCGGGGTCACCGACTACGTGGGCAAGCGGACCACGCTGCACTACGGCCCGACCTGCGTCCGCGAACCATCCGGCGACGAGGACTGCGCCGCCTGCCGACTCCTTGGCCAGCGGTTGGCGCAATGGGTCTCGGTTCTGGTCGATGGCGACCATTCCCGCCATCCGCGCCAGGGGGAGCGTCCGTGAACGAGCGTCCCTCGCGGCTTGGCCTGTGGCTGGCCATCGTGATGCCGGGCATCCTCACTGCCGCCACCGGCGTCGGCGCGGGGGACCTGGCCACCGCCAGCCTGGTGGGAAGCCATCTGGGCCTGGCGATCCTCTGGTCGGTCCCGCTGGGTGCCTTCCTGAAGTACGTCCTGACCGAAGGCCTGACCCGCTGGCAGCTCACCACTGGCACGACCCTGCTGGAAGGGGTCATGGACCAGTGGCGACCCGTGGTCCGTCTGCTTTTCCCGCTCTATCTCCTGCCGTGGACCTTCTTCGTGGGAGCGGCCCTGGTCAGCGCCTGCGGCGTGACCATGCAGGCCATCTGTCCCCTGTTCGCCGATCCGGTGCATGGCAAGATCGTCTATGGCATCCTCCACAGCCTGCTGGGGTTTGCGCTGGTGCGCTTGGGCGGGTTCCGCCTGTTCGAGAAGGTGATGGGTGCCTGCGTCGCCCTGATGTTTGTCACCGTGCTGCTGAACGCCGCCCTGGTGGAGCCGGACTGGCTGGCCGTACTCAAAGGCAGCGTGGTTCCGCTGGTTCCCGCCAAGGAGGGAAGCATGCGCCTGGTCGTCGCGCTCATGGGGGGAGTCGGCGGCACGCTCACCATTCTCTGCTACGGCTACTGGATCCGCGAGGAGGGACGGACCCAGCGGGAGCAATTGCGCACCTGCCGCATCGACATCGCGGTCGGCTATGCCGCCACCGCCCTCTTCGGTATGGGGATGGTCGTCCTGGGCAGCCACCTGCCAGCCCAAGGCAAGGGGGCCGCGCTCGTCGTGAACCTGGCCCACTGCCTGGAGGAACAGACGGGAAGCGTGGGACGGTGGCTGTTCCTGGCGGGAGCGTGGGCGGCAGTCTTCAGCAGCCTGCTCGGGGTCTGGCAGAGCGTTCCCTACATCTATGCGGACTTCCTCCGCCTGTGGCACCATCGGACGAATCCCCCTCCCGTCTCCACCGCCAGCAGAACCTACCGGACCTGCCTCGCTGCCATCACCCTCGTCCCTCTGCTGGGCTTGGCCGTGAACTTCAAGGCCATCCAGTTGCTCTATGCCTTCGTCGGCGCCTGTTTCATGCCCCTGCTGGCCGTGGTTCTTCTGCTCCTCAACGGACAGACCCGGCTTGTGGGCCGCGAGGGCCGCAACCGGCCCCTCACCGTGGCCCTGCTCCTTGCCATCGTGGGGTTCTTCCTCCTCGTCGGCTGGTACGAAACGCAAAAATAGACACCGCGCTGGTATTATTTATTTGTGACGCGCGCGCCTTGCTTGGAAAAAGCGTCTATAGTGTCCCTTTGCAGTTCCCGCGCGGAGGAGCTGCCCAGTTCGTTTCCGTCCCCTTCTTTTCACCCCATCGCAAGGAGTCCTTTTCATGGCCACGAGC
>QKCY01000319.1 GCA_003245525.1 Victivallales bacterium
CCAAGCGATAGCAGTGTCCGACGCTCCTGGTACCGGATGGCAGGTGGCGTGGAAGCAGTCCCTGGCCATGGCGTGCCCACCAAGGCACCCATGGAGTAGTCTGTCACGCAACCACGGCCAGGCCCCGGCGCTCGCTGTCCGCCGCCACCTCGCCAGGGAGAACGACGCTATAGGCCCCCCCCCCCACACAAGGCCCGGTGTCAGGGTACTACCACATGATAGCAGGCCATACTCGGGAAAGGAGCCGAATAGGTCCGCTGTGCACGGCCATTTTCCAGGCCCGCGATTCCTGAGACGCATAGCCCTCGTCGGAATTATCTCCCCGGATGGACAGCCAACTGAGCGAGATCAGGACAACCTGTAGTTCGGTCGGCGGCCGCTGGGCCGGATCACAGCCTGTGGCTTGGGTGCCGCCCTCGCCATACACAATCGCGAGCGTCTGGCGGACCGTGGTAACGGGCAAGGTGTGGACCAGATTAGCCAGAAGACCGGCTCCCCGCTACAGGCGCCTTGTCCGCATGCCATGCGCTCCCCTGTGGGTTACCCGGCGATTCCTCGCTGCCCGATATCCCTTCCCCTCTCGACTACCCTAGACTGTACTGCCATCGGATGCTCACAGAACCCAGGGAGCCGGGGTAAGGTCCCCTGCTGCTGTGTGCAATCGCGTTGGGCCCGTCTGCCTGCTGTCGGGATTCGCTGCTTCAGCGATCACTCCCGGGACGGTGAAGGACGACGGCGCAGAGCAGGGCCCCCCCCTGGTGCAAAGCCGTGGAAGAGGAAGTGCGCCGAGGTAGGTCTGCAGCAGACCGTCTGCATAGTGCGGCCACGCCAGAATCGTGGCTCACATCGGGCACTGCGCCTATTCGTCTTGCCGCCGGTGGCAGGGCGCATGGCGACTGAGACTTCGCCCGAGTCCGCTTCACGGTGACGGGGAAACGGTACACCGATGAGGAAACGCGAATAGAAGCCAGGAGATCCGCAATCACTCGGTACCGAACCTGCCACGCTGCGCCCAGAACCGGCGACTAGCCCTGCTTTTTCATGTGGTTGTTATGTGGCTGTTATTCGCTATAGCAGGATGATGCAGAATGGAGCATCTAGGTAGTGAAGTGGCACCCTGGGCGCGGCTCGAACGCGCGACCTGCGGATTAGAAGTCCGCTGCTCTATCCAGCTGAGCTACCAGGGCAACCGTGTGGGTAGGTAATGTGCTTGCTGGGAGGGGAAAATCAACGCGGGGATGGGCGGCTTGGGAGGAGGCACTGGCAGGGGGCGAGGGCCTTGGGGTAGCCGGGAGGAAGGGGGAGGGGGTCATTCCTCTTCGGCTGGGGGCTTTTCCTCGAAGACGATGCGGTCGATCCAACTGGTGCCGGGGTGGGTCTGGCGGATCTGGCCTTGGGCACCGCCGAAGAGCTGCATCTTGAGCTTCTGGTTCTGGTCGGCGTGGTAGGTGGCTTGGACGTATTGCCAGTCGCGGGTTTCGCCGGAGACGACCTCCAGCACGCTCTCGGACTGGGTGGTGGCGAGGCGGAGAACGGGGCGGAGGTCGCCTTCGGCCTTGACCCACATGCCGATCTGGTAGGCGTGGTCGGCGACAACGGTGGTCCATTGGTCGTAGTGGGAATTCTCCTTGGTGGGCTCGGGGTCGTCGGCGGGTTTGTGGAAGCGGAGGGCGGGGGTGCCGTCGCGTCCGGCACCGGGAACGATGGTGTAGCGGCCAGCGATGCCGCGCTCCTCCCAGAAGGCGTTGCCTTGGCCGAACTGCTTGTTGCGGAGGGGGATGGCTTTCGTTCGCTCGTAGCCTTTGGCGAAGTCGGCGCGGGCGCGGGCTTCGATCTGGTCGGGGTGCTCGCCGAGCTCGGCGACGATCGCGGCGAGCATGGCCTTGGTGCGTTCCGCCTGGGTGGGGTCCTGGGCCAGGTTGCGGAACTCGCCGGGGTCGGAGCGGAGGTCGTAGAGCTCCTCTTCGGCGGAGTGCTGGGCGTCGGGCGGGGAGTGGTAGACGTATTTCCAGGGGCCGCGCCGGAGCATGACGTAGCCGGAGGCGATGTTGTGGGCGTAGTACTGGCTGAGGGCGAAGTCCTTCCAGGGGGCCTGGGGGTTGTCGAGCCAGGGGACGAGGGAGTCGCCGTCCCAGTCTTCGGGGGCTCTGGTTCCGGCGAGTTCGGCCAGGGTCTGGACGAGGTCCACGGTGGAGCAGGCGAGGGTGCGACGCTGTCCCCCCTGCCAGCGGGGCGGGAAGCTGATGATGAGGGGGATGCGGGCGGCGTGCTCGTACATGCAGTTCTTCCACCAGAGGCCGTGCTCGCCCATGTTCTCGCCGTGGTCGGTGGTGTAGACGACGATGGTGTTGGCGGCGTCGGGGGTCTCGGCCAGGGCGGCGAGGAGCAATTCGACGAAGCCGTAGTAGAGTTCGCGACCGAGCTTGACCGTCTCGGCGGGGACGTTCTCGTTGTGGAAGCCGACCCGGAGGTGCTGGTAGTTGCGGGGCAGGTGTTCCAGGTGCCCCGGCGGAATCAGGGGCATGGGGATGCGTCCGCGGTAGTGCTGCCAATACTCCTCGGGGACGATGAGCGGGAAGTGGGGGGCCACGTAGCCGATGAAGAGGAAGTAGGGCTTGTCGTCGGCCCGGCGGGCGCGCAGGTAGGCGCTCCCCTCGCGGGTGACAGCGAGGTCGCCGCGCATCACGCCGTTCTCCTGTTCCTGGCCGAGCCGGAAGTCCTTGAACCGCTCGCTGATGCCTGGGCGGGCGGCGAGATCGTCCGGGGCGCGACGTCCGCACTTGCCGGTCTTGCGGCTGCGGTTCTGGAGGCCCATGTCCTTGCTGAAGCCGTAGCGGCGGGTGGCGTCGTAGTGCATCTTGCCGCAGAGGACGGTTTCGTAGCCTGCCGCGTTGAGCAGGCGGGGCAGGGAGGGGACCTCATCGCTGGGCAGCCAGGAGTTGTTGCTCCAGGCCCCGTTGCGGGAGACGTACTTGCCGGAGGTGAAGGAGAGGCGGGCGGGAACGCAGAGGGGACTAGTGGTGTAGCAGGCGTCGAAGGTGACGCCTCGGGCGGCCAGAGCATCGAGGTGCGGCGTGCGTACGATGGGGTTGCCGTAGCAGCCGGTGACGCTGGCGTTGTGCTCGTCCGACATGACGACCAGTAGATTCGGCTTCGCCGGTGCCTCCCCGCGGCCAAGCAAGGGCAGCAAGGCCAGCCCGGCGCTCGCCTTCAACATCTGGCGGCGGGAGAGGGACGGGAGCGGCGTGGGCACGTTCGGAACCCCCTAGAACTCGGTCGGATGGGACTCGCGCAAGGCCTGGCCCAGAACGGTGGCGAGGGTTTTGCCGCCGATGCCAAGGCCCAGCCGAACGATACGATGCTGCGGGTCGGTATGCCAGTAGATCACCAGGTCATAGTAATCGGTGGGGCCTTTCACACTCGATGCGGGCATACTCGAACGGGGGCGGATGGCCGTGATGTTCTTGTAAGGAATCTGCCAGACGGAAGTCACCCCCAGAATGCGCCGGACGACGCGCAAGCCATGGTCCCCCGCTCGTATCCGGAAGGATTTGGTCAGGATCCGTGCATCCGCCACTCCCGCCAGGACGGCGAATGGGGCGAGCGTCACCCACCGCCAGAAGCTGGGATGGGGCTGTACGGCCACCCACCAGACGATGATGGGAACCAAGGTCAGCAAGAACGCCGTGGCCGCGAAGCCGAATCGCCGCCAACCGACGGGAGGAACGCGCAGTTCGAGCCCGTCGGGATGGCGGCGCAGAGAGAGCCCTTCGCGGGCCAATGCGTGAACCAGCGTCTTCTCGCCCCTGGCGGCGGCGGCACGCGCCGTGGCCGCTTCGATGGTCTCCTTGGTCTGCCTGTCGTCGCCCCCCGGTCCGGCAAAGACGGGGATACCGAACACCACGTCCACCGCGGGGCCACTTGTGGCTACCCGGAGCCGCACGCGCCAATCGATTCTGCTCAGATCGGCGGGATCGATGCCCTGTGCGTTGCTGGGGATGGGCAGGGAGACCGGAACCGTGCTTTCCCCCCCACGCAGAACGAGGGGAAACTGGTGACTCCAGACCACCCATCTTGCGGATTCCGCGCCATCGTCGGAACTGCGGACGACCAGATGCCGTTCCTGCAGCTCAAGCTCGGCGTCTTCTGCTGGAGGCAGCCTGCCGCCAGGGAACTCGATGGTGCCTTGGACCTGGCCGCCCAGCACGCAGGGCGTGGCGGCAAGCCGCAGGACCGGACGGCCGTAGCGCACCACGCGGGCCGTCAGGAGCACCGCCCGGCACGACACCGCCAGTCCGATGAGGGGAAGGGCAAGGAAGAGCCATACGAAGGGATCGGTGCCGTTCGCCAGCTCGCCCCGGACCGCGACGACGGTGGCTACCCCCATGCCGAGGAACAGCGGGCCGACGAGCCAAGTGACCAGGAGCGGCACCAGGCAGGAGGCGCGGACTACCCCGCTTTCCCACTCCGGCCGCCAGCGCCAGGGCTCGTCGGGGAAACGCGCCTGCCGGGCGCGAATCTCCCTGCGGCGGGCACCGAACACGAAACCCAGACGGGAAGCCTTGGCGGGGGGCGGCATGTCACTCCCAGGGATGGAGGATGATCTTGCCGCAGTCGCCCTCCAGTTGCAGTTCCCAGGCCTCCTGCACGCGGGACATGGGCAGGCGATGGGTGATCTGCATGTCGAGCAGGGGCGCGGCCTTGCGGATGGTATCCCACATGCGGGGCGCGTCGGTGAGATTCCAGTGCCAGATGCCGTGGATGTCGATGCCCTTGCGAATGAGGTCGTTGCTCACCTTGAGGGTGAACTCGCCCGACTCGGCCACGAAGGCGACCTCGCCGCGGCGGCGGACGGCGTCCACCATCAGGCGCTGCGAAGGAGGCACGCCCGCGCAGTCCACCGCCTTGTCCACGCCCTTGCCGCCGGTGAGGGAGAGGATCTGGGCGAGGATGCCGGGGTCGCGGGGATCGAGCACCTTTTCCGCTCCCAGATTCAGGGCGAGATCAGTCCGGTAGGGGTTGGATTCGACGGCGATGACCCGCGCGCCGCGCACCACGCCGTTCACCACCGCGCCCAGCCCTACGGGGCCGAGGCCGGTGACCAGGACGGTGTCGAAGGCGTCCACCCGCATCCGCTGCATGGCGTTGAAGCTGGGGCCGAGACCGCAGCAGGCCATGGAGGCATGGTCGGTGGAGATGTCGTCGGGGATGGGCAGGCAGAGCCAGTCCTGCTTCAGGCAATACTGGGCGTAGGTGGCCACGCCGGTCTTGCAGCCGCAGACCTGGAGGGCGTTCACGTTGTGCTGGCAGTGGATGTAGTCCCCGCGTCGGCAGAGATCGCAGGCCCCGCAGGCGAACATGGGCATGACCACCACCCGCTCGCCGACCTTGCGCAGGGTGGAGCCCGCAATCTGCGCGATCTCCCCTGCCGCCTCGTGGCCGAGACAGTCCGCCGGGCCGCCCTTCTGGTAGGTCTTGTACTCGGTACACATGGGCACCGAAAGCAGTTTCACCTTGACGAACTCGCCCGTCACGATGGGATCGGGCACCTCGCGCAGTTCGCATTGCCGGGGACCGGTAATCGCCGCCAGTTTCATGGGGAATCTCCTCGCAGGGGTGGGTT
>QKCY01000516.1 GCA_003245525.1 Victivallales bacterium
GCGCGGGCGGTGCCGTCGAAACCGGGCATGAGCAGGCTGAAGACGTCGAGGCAGTCGAGGGTGTCGAGGTAGTCGTCCATCCGGTAGCCAGCCAGGATGACGTTGTCGGCGATACCCAGTTCGCGGGCGGGTTCCACCACGGTCTGCTGGATCTGGCTGGAGGTGCCGATGATGAGGAAACGGGCGTTGGGAATGGCGTCCACGACCTTGCGGGCGGCGGGGAGGAAGACATCCATCTTGCGGTATTTCTGGAAGCGCCCCACGATCCCGACCAGAGGGGCATCGGCAGGGACGCCGAAGACCGCGCGCATGTCGCGGAGCTGCTGACCGGGGCGGAACCGGTTCACGTCCACGGGCATGGGCAGGACGGCGAACTTCTCCTCCGGGAGCCCATAGGTCTCCACGTACTGCCGCCGGAAGCCCTCGGTGAAACAGGTCAACCCGTCGGCCAGACGACGCAGGAGGAAACGGGTTCCGGGACCGGGATCGAGCACGGTCCGCCTATGCAGGGAGCGGACCAGGACCGGGCGCTGACGGGAGAAGAGCCGGATCACCCCGCCGCCGAAGGAGTGGTCATGGGACAGGTGCATGTGGACCACGTCGAACTTCTCGCGGGTCACGAACCGAGGCAGGGCAAAGAGGTCGTGCAGGGTGCCCTTGAGGCGAAAATAGCGGTCGAGGGCGAACTGGTCGGTACCAGCGAGACCATACTCGCCTACCTTCAGGCCGACCGTCTCGGGTTCGGTCTCGTCCGGCGGCCGGGCCACATGGGCCACCAGCACCTCATGGCCCCGGTCCGCCAGACTGCGGCACATCTGCAGGGCGGGTTCGGCGGGACCGGTCCAGCGCCAGTCGCTGTAGAGATGGAGAATCTTCATCGGCGCTTCCGGTCCAGCAAATCTGCAAGCAGGGCGGCAAAGCGGTCCACGTAGCCAACGATGGACTGCTGTTCGGCGATGGTCCGGCCTACCCGGCCCCAGGCGGCGCGGCGGTCGGCGTCGGTGGCCAGACCCCGGACCGCTTCCGCCCAGGCGGCGTCGACCTCGCGGCGGCAGCCGACTACGGGGAGAATCTGGCCGTTTTCGCCGGGACTAACCAATTCGGCCGAGCCGTTGCGGTCGCTGGTCAACACCGGCAGGCCCGAGGCCATGGCCTCGATGACCACGTTGGCGCAGGCATCGAAGAAGGTGGGATGGACCAGGGCATCCATGGCGGCGTAGACGGTTTCCGGCGTGCGGGTGGCACCCGCGAATACCAGCCACGGCGCGGACATCGGCGGCTGGCGCTTGCCCATCACCACCAGCTTGGCCTGGGGACAGGTCCGGCAGACCTCGGGGAAAACCCGGGCCAGCAGGGCGAAGTTCTTCATCCGCAGGTTATGGGCGGCCAGCAGGAAGGCCACATCGCCGGGGGCGAGTCCCAGTTCGGCCCGCTTCGCCTCGCGCAGGTCGGCGAGACGCTCGGCGGAGAAACGCTCCACATCCACGCCGTTGAGCAGGACGTGGATGTGGTCCTCCGCCACCGGCGCGGTGGCGCGAATCTGTTTGGCAACGAATGGGGAGTTGGCCAGAAAATGGGCCTCGGGTCGGGCAAAGAGCGCGGCTTCGGCGCGCAACGTGCGGCGATCCTGGCCCCGGCAAGCGTCCAGCACGGTCCGCCAGACGCGGACCAGAGGGGGACGGCTCTGCTGGATCAGCCGCAGGTATTCGCGATGGGTGCCGCCGCCCAGCCGGTGCAGGTCCGCCGGGGTGTTCAGTCCCCAATCCAGATGCAGATCGGCAGCGAAGTCGGCGGCCTGTTGCGGAGCCGTAGCGAGGTCGCCCAAGACCAGATCCGCCTCCGCCCCCGGCCGTCCCGTCTCGGCGAGCACGCGGACCGCGTGCCCCCGCCGCGCCAGTTCGCGGCAGACGGTGACGGCAAAACCTTCGGCCCCGCCCTCGGCGGCGTCGAAGTGGGGGATCGTGAGAAGGAGCCTCATGGATTACTTCGTTCCCGGCTCGGGTATGGTACTCTTGTTCTCCCGCCGAGACGCTGAGGTGCTGAGGAAGAACGAAGAGGGAGCAATCTGGGACAAGAGCCTGCCTTTTCCTTCTTCAACTCTCTGCGCCTCTGCGCCTCTGCGCGAGCACAAGGAATGCGGCTTAGGTGTGGTAGTCGGCGTTGATCTTGACGTAGTCGTACGTCAGATCGCAGGTCCACACGGTGAACGTGCCGTCGCCGACGCCCAAGTCAAGATCGATGCGGAACTCGCGCCGGGCGATGGCCGCGACCTGTTCCTTCTCGGGAGTCCCGGCATCCATGCCGTTGCGGACGATGGGCACGCCCTGGTAGTCCAGGCTGACCCGCGCGGAATCCAGGGCCGCGCCGCTGTAGCCCGCCGCGCAGAGAACCCGGCCCCAGTTGGGATCGGCCCCGAACCAGGCGGTCTTGCAGAGCGGCGAGTTGGCGATGGCCTCGGCGCAGATGCGGGCGTCCTCGTCGCTCTTGGCGCCGGTGACGTTCAGTTCGACGAACCGGGTCACCCCTTCGCCGTCCAAGACCATCTCGCGGGCCAGCCAGCCCAGCACGTGGACGAAGGCATCGAAGAAGGCCGGGAAATCGGGCGAATCGGGGGTCAGCAGAGCGTTCCCCGCCTGGCCGTTGGCGAAGGCGAGCAGCGTATCGTTGGTGCTGGTGTCGCCGTCCACCGTGATCCGGTTGAAAGACCGGTCGAGGGCCTGTTCGACACACCGGTCGAGGGCCGCGCGGCTGACGGCGGCGTCGGTCGTGATATAGGCCAGCATGGTGGCCTGGGGCGGTTGGGACTTCATGGCCGGGTTGATCATGCCCGCGCCCTTGGTCATGCCGCCGATGCGGACGGTCTTGCCGCCCACGGTCAGTTCGACGGCCAGACTCTTGGGCCGCGTGTCGGTGGTCATGATCGCCCGCGCCGCGATGGCACTGGCCTCGTCCCCGGCCGCCAGGGCGGCGACGGCCTTCTGGGCCCCGTCGAGGATGATCCCCATGGGCATGGGCACGCCAATCCGACCGGTGGAGGAAACCAGCACCTCGTCGGCGGTCACCCCGAGCAGATCGGCCACGCAGGCCGCCGTGGCGGCGGCATCCTTCAGCCCCTGCTCGCCGGTGCAGGCGTTCGCGTTGCCGCTGTTGACGATGACCGCGCGGACCGCGCCTCCGCCGGCCACGATGCGCTGGTCGTACTGGACCGGCGCGGCCGCGAAGGCGTTGGTCGTGAAGGCACCGGCCACCGTGGCAGGCACGGTGGAGACCAGCAGGGCCATGTCCGGCGCGCCGGAACGCTTCAGGCCCGCAACGATGCCGGCAGCCTGGAAGCCAGCGGGAGTGGCAACACCGCCGCCGTCGAGCACCTTGAACCCCATGGTGAGACCTCGCAATACAGGGAGGATAGACGAGAACGCGGCGACCACACGCCGCCGCGAACCACATACCATACCCACCCCACCCCCGCACGCAAGCACGAGGCATTCAGAGTGGCAACCGCTTTGCCGCAGCCCATTGCGGCACGAGAGTACAGGAATTGCGTGCCCTAGGAGGGATTGCTCTGCCATGAAGACCCTTGAAGTCAAGACCCGCGCGGAGTGGCGGCAGTGGCTGGTGGAGAACCACGCCACGGAGACCGAATTGTGGCTGGTTTTCCGCAAGCAGAGCACGGGGGCACCGAGCGTGCCCTACGAGGACACGGTGGAGGAGGCGCTCTGCTTCGGCTGGATCGACAGCATCATCAAGCGGTTGGACGAGGACCGTTATGTGCGCAAGTACACGCCCCGCAAACCCGGTAGCGTGTGGTCGGTACCCAACCGCAGACGCATCGACAAGATGATCAAAGCGGGCCTGATGACTCCCCCCGGACTCGCGCCGATCGAGGCGGCAAAAGCGTCCGGCGACTGGGAAAAGTCCTCGACCCGGCCCGAGGTGCAGTTGGACGTGGTCCCGCAGGAACTGGCCGACGCCCTGGCCGGGAACGCGCAGGCCGGCGAGTTCTTCCAGACCCTCGCGCCCTCGTACCGGAGGATCTACATCCTGTGGATTGCCACGGCCAAGAAGCCCGAGACCCGGCAGCGCCGCACGGCGGAGGCCATCCAGAAGCTGGAGCGAGGCGAGAAGCTGGGGCTGAAATAGAGAGAGGCGTCCGAGGGAATTCCGTGGCGCTGGACGCGGGTTGCATTGGGGGTAGAATAGGGAGCGCGTTTGTGCCTTCGGTTCTGGAGAGTTGACCGTGCCTACGCTGACCATGCACCGCCGGGCGGCGGACAATCCCTATCTGCACCGCGACTTCCACGCGGCGCTGAATTGCGGTATCCGCTACCTGCGGGAGCAGTTCGGAGTAGAGGCGGTGCGGGAGTACCTATGGTCCTTCGCCACCAGCTACTACGCCCCGCTACGGGAGCAGTTGCAGGCGGGCGATCTGGCGGCGCTAGCCGAGCATTTCCGCCGGATCTACGCGGTGGAGGAGGCCGAAGCCGATATCCAGCAAGACGCGGATTCCCTGACCATCCGGGTTCCGTCCTGCCCCGCCGTGCGCCACATCCGCAGCCTGGGGCAAGAGCCGGACGCGGCGTTCGTGGAGACTACGCGGACGGTGAACGAGGCCCTCTGCGCGGATACGCCCTTCGCCGCCGAACTCGTCACCTACGACCCGACAACGGGGGCCAGCGTGCAGCGATTCTCGTGGAGGAACCCGGCATGATTAGCTGCACCGAGTTCATCCCAGCCTATAGCGAACTCTTCCGAACTCTCGAACAACGCGGCGGCACGGCAGCGGTGGAGGCGTTCTGGGACTATCTCTCCCGGGGGTATCTGGGGAATCTGCGCGACCTCGTGGTCGAGCACGGCATCCGCGGCTGCTGGCTCTACTGGAGCAACACCCTCAACGAGGAGGCGGCGGATTTCACCATGACGCTCGACGAGGACGCGGGCGAATTCGTCATCGACATGCACGCCTGCCCCTCCAAGGGACGGCTCCTGGCCGCCAGCCACTATCCCGCCTATCCCGATTATTGCCGCCATTGCGACCGGCTTTACCGGAATATCCTTGAACCTCTCGGCTATGACTACCACATTGATCTCGCTCGTTGCGACCAAGCCGCCTGCCGACTGGTGGTCCGCCGCCGGGAAAAGGCGTTGCACTCCCCGAAATAGGTAATAAAGTATCCATTCCATTGTCTGACCAAGGCTCCGGCGCGTTCGCCGGAACGCGGTGGGCGAACCAGAAGGAACAGAAGCATGGCGAACCAACCGGTGTACAATTTCAACGCCGGACCGGCCGTTCTCCCGAAGCCGGTCATGGAGCAGGCTCAGGCCGAGTTCGTGGATTTCCGCGGCTGCGGCTATGGACTGGCCGAGGCGAGTCATCGCAGTTCCGTGTTCGAGCCGGTGATTGCCGAGGCGGAGGCGGACATCCGCAAGCTGATGGGCATCAGCGACGACTATGCGGTGCTGTTCCTCCAGGGCGGTGCCAGCCTCCAGTTCGCGATGGTTCCCATGAACCTCTACGTGCCCGGCAAGAAGATGCAGTACGCCAACACGGGCAGTTGGACCACCGGTGCCATCAAGGAAGCGAAGCTCTTCGGCGAGGTGGACGTGGTCTACGACGGCAAGGACGTCAACTTCACCACCATCGGCGAAGTGGCCGACTGGGAGCTGGACCCGGACGCCTCCTACGTCTACCTGTGCAGCAACAACACGATCTTCGGCACCGAATACCATGAGTTCCCCCTCACCGGGGACGTGCCCCTGATCGCCGACATGTCGAGCGACATCATGTCCCGGCCCGTGGACGTGAGCAACTTCGGCATGATCTTCGCCGGTGCCCAGAAGAACCTCGGTCCCGCCGGGGTCACCCTGGTCATCATCCGCAAGGACCTGCTGGCCCGGTGCCCGGCCACGGTTCCCACCATGCTCCGCTACTCGACCCATGCCGACAAGGGCTCCATGTTCAACACGCCGCCCTGCTTCGCCATCTACATGGTGGGTCTGGTGGCCAAGTGGCTGATCGCCCAGGGCGGTCTGGAGGCGATCGAGGCGCGCAACTCCGAGAAGTCGGAGATGCTCTACGAGTGCATCGACTCCTCGCGCCTCTACGTCGGCACCACCGCCGCCGCCGACCGCTCGCGGATGAACGTCACCTTCCGCCTGACCACCGACGAGCTTGAGGGAGCCTTCATCAAGCAGGCCACGGCCGCCGGGTTGATCGGCCTCAAGGGGCACCGTTCGGTCGGCGGCTGCCGGGCGAGCATCTACAACGCCATGCCGCTGGAAGGCGTCGAGACCCTGGTCTCCTTCATGCGCGAGTTCGAGCGCAATAACGGCTAGACAATTCCTGACTTTTTTCCGCACGACAGGCCCGGGAGCATGCAACTCCCGGGCCTGTCGCGTTTCGATGTTCTTGCGACCACTCCCGGCGGCGGTACATTGGCTAGGCTATATCGGCTCGAAAGGTGTCAACCACATGCTGAGTTTCGCGTGGAAAGAAATCTCCCGGCGCCGCGGCCGGGCGGTTCTCTGCATCATCGGTTTCCTGCTGGTCGCCCTGCTGCTGGCCGCCGGGCAGTGCCTGGGCCAGGCCATCCGGGAAGCCACCGCCGAACCGTTGAAGGTGACCGGTGCCGATCTGGTGGTGACCCGGCTGGTGGAGCCCTGCGCCTTCGCCCCGGTGAAACGCCCGAAGGACCTGGGGGCCATCACGGCCGACGAACTGGCCCGGATCGCGCAACTCGACGGCGTGCAGGAAGCCACCGGATCGCTGGTGGTGTGGGCGTTCCACGACGGGCAACCCACGGTGGTCACGGGCATCGACCCCAAGAAGATCAAGAGCAGTCCGCTCCGCCAGTACCAGGAAGGCGAGCGCTGCTGCATGTTGGACGAGGGGCGGCTCTTCGACCCCGATGCGAACGAGGCCGTGCTCGACAAGGAGTTCGCCGCCAAGGCGGGCCTGGGCGTGGACGACAAGGTGTTCCTTGGGAACCGCGAGTTCACGGTGGTCGGCCTGCTCAAGGTGGCGGGCGTGGCCGTGATCGCCGGTGGGCAGGCCTACGTGAACCTCGCCACCATCCAAGAGATGCTGGGCGAAGGGAGCGTCTACGACTACCTCTTCATCACCACCACCCCCGGCACCGACATCCAAGTTCTCACCAACCAGGTCGAGGCGATCATCGGCGAAGGCTGCGATGTGAGCAGCAAGGACTCCCTGCCCAGCAAGGTGAGCCGCGCGGCCGCCGTGACCGCCAACGGCACGGGAATCTTCGTCGCCCTGATCCTGGTGGTCGGGGCCCTGCTCATGGTCCGTGCCGCCCTGGCCTCGGTGCGCGAGCGGGTGGTGGAGATCGGCATCATGCGCGGCGTGGGCTGGCGCAAGGGGCACATCGTCCGCCTCCTCGGCTACGAGATGACCCTCCAGGGCCTGATCGGGGCGGTTCCGGGAGTCATCCTGGGCTACGGTGTGGCCTACGCCGTCTGCGCCCATCTGAACCTCAGCCTACCCAGCGCCTTTAACTCCTATCCGCCCTGTGCCACCACCGCCCCGGCCCTGCAACTGAATCTCATGCCGAAGCTGGACGCCACCGGCATCCTCGTCAGCTTGGCCCTCACCCTTGCCCTGGCCGTCGTCACGGGTCTGCTGGCCGGGCGGCACGCCGCCGCCCGCCCGCCCATGGAATCGCTGCGCCAGCCCTAGCCCCGGTCCCAGGAGGCCCATGAGCATCCCCATCGCCATACGTCTGGACCATGTGAGCCGCGTCTACCCCCGTGCGGACGAGACCGTGCGCGCTCTCGATCAGGTCAGCCTCCAGGTCCCCGCCTCCTGTTCGCTGGCCATCACCGGCGCCTCGGGTTCCGGCAAGAGCACCCTCCTGGCCCTGGCGGCCGGGCTCGACCCCGCCAGCGAAGGCCGCATCGAGGTGCTCGGCCAGGACGTCACGGCCATGACCGAGGACCAGCGGTCCGACTTCCGGCGCGAGAACATCGGCTTCGTTTTCCAGAACTACCATCTTCTCCCCACCCTCACCGTGTGGGAGAACGTGATGATGCCCCTGGTGCCCACCTACCCGGACACTCTGGAGCTCAAGGCCCGGGCCCTGCAGTGGATCGAGCGGGTGGGGTTGGCCAAGCGGATCAACCATCTGCCCGGCGAACTCAGCGGCGGCGAGCAGCAGCGCGTGGGTCTGGCCCGTGCCCTGATCGGCGAGCCGACCCTGATTCTGGCGGACGAGCCCACCGGCAACCTGGACAGCGCCAATGCCGGCACTATCCTCGATCTCCTGTTCGAACTGGCTGGCGGGGTCCACCGTTCCGTGGTGCTTTCCACCCACGACCCCGCGATTGCCGAGCGTTGCCAGCACCGGGTCCATCTCGAGGCCGGGCGCCTGGTCTCGTCCACCTTGGAGGAACTCTGATGTCCCGCATGTTCTCCCTCGCCGTGTGTCTGCCCCTCCTCTCCCTGGCCGTCACGGCGGCACCGCTCAAGATCACCGCCTACATCAACGTGACCAGCGGCTGTCAGAAGCATACCGAGGACCTGCTGGCCAACCTGGCCAAGACCTACGGCGACAAGGTGCAGGTCGAAGTCGTCAACTTCGGGTCGCCCGCCGGACTGGACCGGTTCAAGAGGGACGGCATGCACTGCATGGGCATCCGGATCGACGGACAGGACCAGAGCGAGATCGTGTTTCGGGGCGTCACCCTCAAGGTCGCCTTCATGAAACCCGCTGGTTTCTTCTGGCTCCACGAGGAACTGGAGACCGCCGTCCGCCAGAAACTCGAAGGCGTGGCGGAGAGCGACCGCCACTCCCCCCAGGCCACGACCACCGCCGACGGCGAGACTACCACCCTCGTCATCGGCGACGAAGCCACCTTCAGCGGACCGGACGCCAAGCCGATCCAGGCCGCCGCCGAAGCCCTGAACCGCCTGGCCAAGGAGAAACCTCTGATTCAGGAGGACTTCCGCCTCGAACCCAAACCGGGATCGGTGACGCTGCAAGTGCGCGGGCAGCCCCTCTTCACCGTGGCCGTTCCCGCGAATCCGGAACTCCCGGCCAACCAGGATGCCGTGGAGAAGGCCGTGTCCCCCCTCATCCGCATCATCACCGTCTATCCGAGGGTAAGCCGCCCGTTCCCTGGCGCGGCCTTCGGAAACGGGCATCCCGGGGAGAACTAGCAGCATGACGCTGGGCATCGACGACCAACTGGACATCCCGGAGAGCGAAATCTCCGACATCAGTTTCGCCAGCGCCGAAGCGCGCTACGCGCTCCTGCGTGCCCGCCGTATGCGGCTGGTGCTACACATCGCGGGCATGGTGCTGGTGCTCGCCGCCGCCGTGGCCTTCCTGCTGGTCGTCCGGTCCGCCCGGCAGTCGGGCAGCGACATCGTGGCTACGCTGAAGGGGGAGAGCAAGACGCCCCAGCCCCTCGGCATCGATCCCGTCGGTTCGCCCGATGCCAAGGTGCAGGTCGTCGCCGTCCTGCCCAGCGGTTCGGACTGCCATTCGGGAGTGGCGAAGTTCCTGAGCGATGTGGCCACGACCCATCCGGACGAGTTCTATATCGTCTACAAGAGCCTGGAGGAGTTCTCGCAGACCGAGCTCTCGAACAAGGTCGGCCAAGTGTGCGCCGCCATTCTGATCAATGACGCCGCCACCTTCACGCTCGACAAGGATGGCACCCCCACGTCGGTGACCCTAGTGGGCAACGAGCCCACCAACTACAAGATGAGCGACGTAGGCGATGCCCTGACCCAGGTCTACACCAAGGAGTACGGAGCTCCGACCGAGCCCCTCTACCAGCTTGAGAAGAAATGCGGCAGTTGTCCCGGTCCAGGCGGGGCGGACGATGGCGGGTCGCACACTCAGCACGAGGCCCCGGCCGAGGTCAAGGAGCCCATCCAGATCACCCTTCCCGGAAAGCTCCCGGACATCAAGGGGATCGAGTAGCCGGGAACCTCGCCGATCCGGGCGTCTGGGGGCCTTCCCCACGGGGCCAACGGAGTGTCATGAAGCTACGGCAAGCCAGATACGCACTCGCCCTTCTCCTCGTCGCCGTGGCAGTGGCAACGGCGGTGATGTTGCGGCGGCAGCCGGTTCTGCCAGCCCCGGTTAGCCAGGGCGCGGCCGTCCAGGGCTGGTCGGCGAGCAGCTTGCCAGCGGGCGAACGACGGCGGCTGCGTTTCCTGGTCCGAACGGATTGCCCGCCATTCTCCTCGGTGCCCGGCGAGAACGAGGAGCCGGTCGGCCTGGATGCGGACGTTGCCCGGGAGCTAGCCGCCCAACTCGGGGTCGAGTATAACCTGGTGCCCCTGCCCTGCCAGGAGGTGGTCTCCCGCTTCCTCCGGGGCGAAGGCGATGTGCTGGCGGCAGCGGTCAGCCTGGGCTCCCCCCACGAACGCTTCCTGGACTTCACCGTGCCCTACTACCGGTCCCGCGGCACGATGCTGGTGACGGACACCGATGCCGAACGCTGGTCCCGGGGCCTGCCGGCCAACGCCCGTCTGGGCCTGCTCACCGGGGCGGCACACAGCGACGCCCTCCTCCACAGTCTGGGGAACCAAGCACTGACGGTGGAGACGAGCAGTTGGGACGAACTCGTCGCATGCCTGCAGGATAACCGCTGCGATGCGGTCCTGACCGACGCGCTGACCGCCTACTACCAGCTCAGTTCCCATCCCGATTGCGGGCTTTCGCTGCTCCCGATTCCCATCCTCAGCCGCTATCCCAGCGCCGTCTCCCTGGCGGTCCGCAAGGGGGCCACCGATCTGCGCCACTCCCTGGACACGGCCTTGCGGGACATGGAGATGGATGGCACCCTGCGGCGGATGCACCACCGGTACTTCCCCTTCAACATCGAGTAACCCCGGACGGAAGGCGATCGCCCCATGAGTCAGCCCTTGCCCCCCTACCTGTCCACGCGGCAGCTCCGCCTGGGGCCGGTGTTGCTGCTGGTCTGCGGCATGGTGGGGCTCTATCTGGTGGCGGTCTCCCATTTCGTGGTCTCCTGTCTCGACCAGATCCGCCAGGCAGTGGAGGCCACCCGGCAGTCCTATCTGCCCGAAGCGCTCTATCAGCAACAGGATGCGGTGAACGCCGAGCGGCTCCACCGGTTCGCCGCCGTGGTCCGCTATGCCGACGATCCCGAAACCCGCCGCCAGGCCCTGCTGAACGTGCAGGTCATGGCCCTGAACGCCTCCCCAACGCGGGCGTTGGGCAGCCGGACCCGACTGCGGCTGGCTTCCCAGCTGGCGGAACAACTCGCCCAGCTCCGCAAACGCGAAGGCGAGCTGAACCAGGCGCAATGCCGCGAGCTGTCCTACCTGGCCCCGTTCAGGCAGGACACCGGTCCGGAGCCCGCCCTCCGGCAACGTCTGGCCGCACTCCTCGCCCTGAGCCCCATCAGCCTCCCCGCAGCCCCGCTGGACCAGGCCCCGCCGGACCTCGCCGACCGTCTCGCCGCCGCCGAAAAGCGGCAGGAGGAACTCAGCACCACGAGGGCCGAGATCGCCACCACCTGGACCGAATGCGAGGGTATCCTCGACCTGGCGGCGGAGAGTATCGGGGCCAGTGCCTGCCTGAGCCTCGACAATCTGATCGGAGAGCTCGCGGAACAGGTCCACGACCTGCAACGGCTGGTCTCCTGGCTGCTGACCCTGAGTTTCGTGGTGCTATTGGTTCTGGCCTTCATCATCTACCGCAACATCGTCCAGCCGATCCTCGCCTGCGCCCGGGCGGCAGTCGCCGGCGACCCCGCCCAGTTGCCCTCCCAGCCCCGGTTCCGCGAGATCCGCGATCTGGCCCAGGCCCTCGGCGCTCCCGAGGCGACCGAGGAAGACCGTCCGTAGTCCGCAACGCTCTTGATTGCGCGTCGCGGGCCGGTACGTTGGGGCAGTCGCAACCCCCTGCCAGGAGGAACCGGTCATGGTCCGATGCGCCGCCCTGCTTGCCGCCGCTCTCTGCGCCCTCTCCCTCGGTGCCGCCGACACCGATGGTGACGGTCTCGACGACGCCATCGAACAGCAGTTGGGACTCCCGCTGACTGTGGCCGATTCGTTCGTCCAGGTGATGGAGGACGGCGTGGAGGCCGAGGTCCAGCGGGCCAAGCCCGCCTACAAGCCGGAACGGGACGTGGTGGCGGTCCTCGGCCTGCACGCGGGTGGCAACCGCAATGTCTGGCGGGTGGATTTCGCCGCGCCGCCCCAGCCCGAGTCGGGCGTGCTCCATCTCTACGTGGATGCGGACGGCGACGAGGCGACGGGGCGCAAGGCGGGCAAACCCATCGGCGGCACCGACTACATGGTCAGCGCCGTGGCCGGCAATGCCTACTCGCAGCACTACCTGCCCGACGGCTCGAACGAGCCGGGCCCGCGCGTGGTCACCGCCGTGGTCGGCAACAGCCTCTATCTGACCTGCGATTTCCCCGTCCGTCAGCAGGACGGCACGACCGACTACTCGGTCCAGGTGCTCTCCCACGACGCGGGGAAGGACCTGACCGCCGAACAGCGCATGAGCGACAGCACGGTCCGCGCCCCGGTGCAGGTACCGGTCCGGCCGGGGGACGAGATCCGGCGGCTCGGGGACTACACGGGCACCGAGGGCTTCGTCGGCACGTTCGACCTCGCTCTCATCCGTCCGGCCCTGTTCAGCGAAGCCAACCGCTGGGTGACCCACGACGATCTGCTCCTGGATGGCTACAGGGT
>QKCY01000013.1 GCA_003245525.1 Victivallales bacterium
GCCTTGATGGCAGGCATGACCCTGCCTGCCCTGGGCAAAGCCCGGGGCAGGGCGCGGGAGATCAGCGACATGAGCAACCTGAAGCAGATCGGGTTGGCGCTCATCATGTTCAGCCAGGACCACGAGGACCGGTTGCCCGCCGATCTGGGCGAGACTTGGGCCTACGTGAACGAAGGCAAGGTGTATGTCTGCCCAGCCGGCCGGACGCCGCCGCCGCAGGACGCGGACCAGATCCGGGCCGGGCAGTGCGACTACCTGTATTTCGTGGCCGGCCAGAACCTGGGCAGGATTCAGAATCCCTCCCAGACTCCCGCCGCCTGCACCAAGCCTGGGTTGCTTCCGCGCGGGGTGAATGTGCTCTACTGCGACGGCCATGTGGCCACGTCGATGGTGGTGGACGCCGGCCTGAAGGCGCTGATCGACGCGGCCCAGCGGCCTCCCCAATAGTCGCCGATCCGGTCAACCAGAGGAGACGGAGAGATGAGACACCGACGCTTCACCCTGATCGAGCTGCTCGTGGTGATCGCCATCATCGCGATCCTGGCCTCCATGCTGCTCCCAGCCCTGTCCAAGGCGCGGGAGAAGGCGCGCCAGATCTCGTGCGTCAACAACCTCAAGCAGATCGGGCTTGCGGTGTTCATGTACGCCGACGATCACAAGGAGTGCTACAACCTGTCGTACCACAGCTCCACCTACGGGTTCGCGAACGGCTATTTCCACAACATCCTCACCCCCTACACCGGGGACGATGCCGTATTTACCTGCGCGTCCGATCCCGACCTGTGGACCAACCGCTACGGGAGCGACCTGAGCTACGTGCAGTCGTACAAGCTGCATCCGCCGGGAACCATGCCCAGCAACGCGGCCCTCACCTGGATTGTCATGGCCAGAGTAAAGCGGCCCAGCGAGGCCGTCTCCACCGCTCCCAACGGCGACGGGGCAGCTCCGGACGGGCAGTTGACGCCCGGAACGCATGGTCGGGAGGCCTCTTCGGGCTACAACGACTGGGCCCGGGTGGGACGCTTCCGCCACGGCACGATGGGCAACTACTCCTTTGCCGACGGCCATGTGGCCTCCCTCTCGGCTGGCGAGATCACCAACGAGACCAAGTACTGGGCGTCCTGGTAGGAGCGGTCACAGGATCGAGCGGATGATGCCGCCTTCGATCCGCTGGGCGGTGCCGTTGACGCCCGGGTTCGCGGCCAGGAAGAGAATGGCGTCCGCCACCTCCGCCGGGTCGAGAAAGCGTTGCAGGAGCGAGCAGGGCTCGTGCTTGCGGAAGTAGTCGTGGGACAGGTCGTCGATGCTCTTTCCCTCCTGCTGGGCCAAGCCCTCGAAGTAGTTCCGCACCCCGTCGGTCCAGGTGGGACCGGGCAGGACGCTGTTGACCGTCACCCCGGTGCCCTTGGTCATCTCGGCCAGCCCCCGCGAGAGCCCGATGAGGGCGGTCTTGGTCACCGAGTAGTGGATGGTCTCCGGCAGTGGCTTGACCCCGGCCTCGCTGGCCACGTTGATGATCCGCCCCGCGTGCCGGTGGAGCATCGGCGGCAGGGCCAGGCGGCAGAGCCGTACCGCGCTCATCACGTTCACCGTGAAGAGACGGTACCACTCGTCGTCGGTGATCTCGGCAAAGGGGCAGACCGCGAACGCGCCCACGTTGTTGACCAGGATGTCGAGGGGAGCGTTCTCGGTGGCGGTGGCGTAGAGACTCTGGCATTGCTCCGGGTCCGTCACGTCGGCCACGATGCCCGTGACATTGCCGAAACGCCCGAGCTCGGCCAAGGCCTGGTCGAGCCTCTCGGCGGAGCGCCCATTGACGATGACCCGGGCTCCGCTGGCGGCGAACGCCCTGGCCGTCGCCCTGCCGATTCCCGCCGTACCACCGGTGATGAGCACCGACTTGCCGGATAGATCGTGTAGCATGTGCGTGACCCCCGTGGTTGGTGTTCGGCCGAGAGTCCCTCGGTCTCTTCCCAGTACGACTACCGCCGGGCCGCTAGGTTGCGTCATTCTCCCGGCGGCGGCGAATCCGTTGGTGTCTGTCCCGGCGGCGGTTGCGGGTTGGCGGCAGCGAGCTATGGTTTACCTCTCTTATTGTTCGTCCCCCGCCAACTTTAGGATCCTTGTCAACCGATGACCGTTCGCGCCATTCTCCTCGGCCTTCTCGGGGGTGCCTTTGTCTGCGGCACCAGCTTCTTCAACGACCGCATCCTCCGGCAGACCTATCTGGTTGGCAACAACATGCCGGTCTCGGTCTACGGGGCGCTGATCTTCTTCCTCCTGCTGGTGAACCCCCTGCTGCGGCGGTTCCGCCTGAGCGGCAAGGAACTGGCGATCATCCTGACGCTTACCCTGGCCACCTGCTGCATTCCCGGCTCGGGCTTCCTGCGCACCTTCACCTCCTCCCTCATCCTGCCCTATCACTACGAGAAGCTGGATGCTGGCTGGCGGGAGCAGAAGGTCGTCGAGATGGTTCCCAAACGCTATCTCGCGGACGTGAACCCGGACAACGAGGACCAGGTGCTCGGCGCGTTCGTGCAGGGCCTGGGCGAAGGCGACCAGCATTGCTCGCTGCGGGACATCCCAATCAAGGCCTGGGAGAAGCCCTTCGCGCTCTGGTTGCCGATGATCGCCACGCTCTGGTTCGCGCTCATCGGCCTGTCCCTCTTCATCCACCGGCAATGGGCGAAGCACGAGCATCTGCCCTATCCCGTGGCGACCTTCGCCAATGCCCTGCTGCCCGATCCGGGGCAGAGCACGTGCTCCCTGTTCCGCGACCGGCTCTTCTGGATGGGGGCTGGCGGGGTGCTTTTCATCCACATGAACAACTACCTCTGCCAATGGTTCCCCGACTATCTCATCCCTATCCCGACGGTGTTCCCCCTTGGGCCGTTGGGCAAGCTGGTGCCAACCCTGGTCCGGGGCGGCGGCTGGTCGCTGCTGAACCCCCGCATCTTCTTCACCGTCATCGGCATCGCCTACTTCATTCCCGCCGATCTGTCCTTCACCTTCGGCATCGGCCCCTTCCTCTGGGCCTTCGTGGTGGGTAGTTTCGCCGCCTACGGCATGAACCTGAACAACGTGATCGAGGGCAGCTACTGGTACACCGGGCTCAAGCCCCGCATGTTCATCCTCTTCGGCTCCAACGTCGGCCTCTTCCTGGCCCTCCTCTACACCGGTCGCCACTACTACTGGAACGTGACCAAGGCGGCCCTCGGCTTCGGCAAGAAGGAGGGGATGGATGCCGCGTCGCTCTGGGGGTGCCGCGTCTTCCTCGCCCTGATGCTGGCCTTCGTCGTCCAGATGACCCTGGCGGGGATCGACTGGCAGTTGAGCGTGCTCTACACCATGATCCTGGTAATCTTCTACGTGGTCATGACCCGCATCATCTGCGAGTCCGGCCTGTTCCACCTGCAGAGCAACATCTTCCCCTGCGCCATCCTCTGGGGGGTCTTCGGTGCCAATTCCCTCGGGGCCTCCACGCTGCTGATGATGCAGGTGATCTCGATGATCCTGGTCTGCGACCCGCGCGAGTCGCTCATGCCCTTCATGAGCAACTCCCTGAAGCTGCTCGATCTGCGCAAGGCCAGCATCGGCAAGGCGTCGAGCTGGTCCGCAGTGGCCATCATCATGGGCCTGGTTATCGGTCTGACGGTGACCATGTACATCCAGTACGACCGCGGCAACTCCTGCTGGGAGGGGTGGGCCGAGCAGGCCGTTCCCACCATGCAGTTCACCAACGCTCTGGCAGTGAAGCGCAAGCTGGTCGCCCAGGGCACGCTGGAGAGCAGCGCCAACCTGCACGGCTGGCAGCGGTTTGCCCACATGAGCCCCAGCCCCGTGTGCATGTACGGCTTCGCCATCGGCCTCGTGCTGGTGCTGGCCTTCAGTGCCGCGCGCCTGCGCTTCCGCTGGTGGCCCCTGCACCCCCTGTTGTTCGTGACCTGGTGTACCACCCATATTGCCGCCTTCTCGGGGGCCTTCCTGATGGGCTGGGTCGTCAAGCATGCCGTGGTGAAATACGGCGGCAATGCCTGGTACAACCGACTGAAGCCGATGATGTACGGGCTGATCGCCGGTGAGGTGCTGAGCGCCGTGATCCCGAGCATCGTCGGGGCCATCTACTACTTCTGCACCGGTGAACGGCCCAAGGCCTTCCAGGTGCTCCTCGGGTAGCGGTTCCTGCCGGGCGTTCGCATTCCGCCGGTCATCGCTCCCGCCCATGCCATGCGGGCCGACATCCCCGCCGGGAATGTCTCGCCTGGGTCGAAGCCATGCACTGAGCGGTAGCTGGCATCTTCCCGCCGAGAAAGCCTCGCGCCTCTGCGCGAGAATTCCACTGGGTTGCGCCCAACGGCTGCTCTGGGGGGCGTGGCTTCCTCCGCCGGGTTCCGGCTACAGGAACTGCCGCACGAACTCGGCGCAACGGCGGAGCCCCACTTCGGGTTCGGGAAGCTGGTCGGGGTACCACATCTTCTCGTACTCGAAGGAAAGACAGCCGTCGAAGCCGCTGTCCCTAAGCTGGGGGAGGATCTCGGCCCAGGGCACGATGCCGTCACCGACGCAACAGGCCCGGCGGGTACCGTCCACCCGGGCGAAGTCCTTCACGTGGACATACGCGATGGTGCCAAGCTGGACGGAAAGGGTGGTCTCCCAGGGCTCGTCGGTATCGGCGAGCACATTGGCCGGGTCGTAGAGGGCGCGGACGTTGGCGTGGGCGACCTCGTCGATCAGCCGCCGGGTGGCGATGCCCGTGCGGGTCATGGTGCCGGGATGGTTCTCGACCAGGATGGTGAGTTCCCGCTCCGCCGCATAGGCGGCGGCTTCGCGCAGGGCGGCTACCGTCCGGTGCCCCGCGCCGGCCTCGTGGTCCTCCTTCCCGCCATAGGCGCGGACACAGGAGGCGCCAAGGGCGACGGCCAGGTCGCAGGCGTGGCGGAGCAGGGCCAGGCTGGCCGCTTGGGTCGCCGGGTCGGCGCTGTTGATCTCCCAGGCATAGGGCGTGACCGTGCGGATCGGGCAGGCGCAGGACCGGGCGAACTCCCCCAGCGCGCGCGCTTCGTCGAGTGGCGTGTCGGGCGGCAAGGCCATGCCGTCGCGGCAGACCAGTTCGGCTCCGGCGAAGCCCAGTTCCGCAAAAAGCGCGACCGCCGCGCGGGCCGAGCGCCCTGGAGTCGCCATGGTGTGGCCGATCAGTTCCATGCTAGGGCTCCTTCAGTTCCAGAGTGGCGACAACCGCCCGGTGCTGGGAGGGACGGCGGGGTTCGACTTGGGAATCGAGCACCCGCCAATCCTTGCTGGCAAACACCAGATCCAGGCGCAGCCAGGGGCCGAAGAGGCTGAAGGGGTTCCGGGTGCGACCGGGGAACGTGAAGCCGTAACCCCGCCCCCGGACCTCGAACGCGTCGGTCAGACGCCGGGTGAGATAGTGGTAGGCCCGACCCCGGGCGGGAATGTTGAAGTCGCCCCCCACGATCACCGGATCGGTCTCCTGGCCGATGCGGTCCGCCAGTTGCCGGGCGGCGGCGAGGCGGTCCGCGACCTTCTCGGAGGCCTCGTAGTTCCGTCCGATCGCGAATCCGCAGTCGTACAGGAACTGGGCGATGGCCCCGCGGCCCCGCAGCTTGCCCAGAAGGGACCGGGGGGAGGCGATATGAACATTGTAGACCACGACCCTCCGGCCTCCGACGTCGAGCACGAAACGGGCCGCGACCGGCTGTCCGCTGCACAACACATCCCTGATCAGTTCCGATTCCACGATGGGGAACCGGCTGGCGCAGACGAACTCGCCGTGGTACTCCGTCTGGAGATTCCGCTCCCGGTACTGCTGCACATAGGCCTCGCCGCGGCGGAAGGCTTCCTGGAGGAGGATCACATCGGGGTTCTGCTGGTCGAGGAAGGGCGTCAGGGGGTAGTTGCCGTGCTGGCCGATGTTGTTCGTCACGATCCGCAGTTCGCTGCCTGGATTCTGCGGCGAGCGGGGCCACTGCCATTCCAGATCGTCGTAGAAGCCAAACACCAGCAGCACGCAGAGGAGGGGAGGAAACAGCGCCCGCCAGTCGAGCAATAGGGCGAGCGGGGCCTGGAAGAACAGGGGAAAGAGAAAGAGGACCGGGGGCAGATAGAGAAAGAACCAGGAGCCCCACCAGACGTCGCCGAAAAACTCCAGCCAACCCAGCCAGAGAACCAAGCCGACCGTATAGGCCACGGTCGCCGCCCAGAGCAGCCATTGGCAGATGCGTACCCAGCGCCGCAGGGGGTGGTTGCCCTGGGCCGGATCGCCGACGGATCGGGCCAGTCGTTCCAGCAGGCGGAGGATAGGAGGGGAGTAGGGGGTGGCTTCGCTCATGAAGGGAAATGTACGCGCCCAAAACGCTGATGCACGGACTCAGGGTTGGTAGTGGAACGACTGCCAGTAGGCCCGGTCCAGGGCGTAGCCATCGGTTGGCCTGTCGCCTTGGAGAATCCCGTAGCGGCGCATCTGGTGGAGATAGTAGTCGTTGGGCAGGAAGTCCGGCATGTCGAAGCGCTTGTCGACCTCCAGCTTGGTGCTGGCTTGGCGGATGGCGGCCAGGATCGCCTGGTAGTCGGGATCGTCGGTCGAGGCGAAGAGGCTCTTGCCGCCGGTCTCCCGTCCGCCCGCGTCCTTGGCCAGGTGGGCCATGAGTAAGGGGGACTTCTCGGGCCGGGTCAGGTCGCACAGCGACTGGGGCGTGGGCGATTGCCCGAACTTGTAGTAGCCGACATTGGCGCGGATGTCGCGGAGGAGTCCGACGGTTCCCACCAGGGGAAGGGCTGGCCCCTTGCCGCCGAACCGGTAGAAGGTGGTGCGCCCGCCGATGGGCCGCCTGGCCGGTTCGCCATGGCAGGAGGCACAGCGCTTGGCCATGACCTCCTCGGGGAAGGTGACCGGAGACATGCCGCTGCCCAAGGCCGCGTAGGTTCCGGCATAGGGGGCTCCTCCCTCGATCCAGGCCCAGACCGTGTTCCGTTCCGCTTCGCTGGGCGCTGCATCATGATGGGAGCCGTCCAGCATGACCAAGAGGCGGCTATTGCTGCTGCCGATGGTGCGAGGGGCGAAGTTGGCCTGCATGGAATTCCTGCCGTCGCTGAAGAGGCCACGCTGGGTCAACGACCAGTAGGCGCGGGAGAAGAGGGGCGTGCGGTCGCCCGAGAGATCCAGGCGGGCCGCATAGGTGTCGGGGTTGTGGCATTTCACGCAATGCCGGTCGAGGATCGGCTGCACGTCGCGGGGGAAGTCGGGGACATCCGGAATACCGGCGATGGGGGTGATGGTGTCGGCTTCCCGCAGAGCGGCCGGGCGGGGATGCTGGGCCAGCGGCGTGGTCAGACGGCTCTCGTGGCAGCCCACGCAGCCGAAGCTTTCGCCGGGTTGGAGGGTGGTGAAGCTGTGCATCCGCTTCACTGAGCGGCGGTTGCGGTCCAAGGCGACAAAGAAGAGCGAACGCAGGGCCGGAGCCTGGAAATGGGCCGAACCGTCGGGCTGTACCGGCACCGTTCCCAGAATCCGGGCCAGGGTGAAGGTGCCCCCGGCGCTGATCGGCCACATGCCACCGGAGAAGTTCACCGGTTTGGGCAACTGCTCTAGCACCAGCAACTCGGCCACTTCGCCCGGTTCCACCCCTCCCATGTTCCGGCCCACGTAGAGATTGCTGAGGAAGAAGGTCCCCATGGGTTCGGCCAGCTCCACCCGCGCCGGAATCACCGGTTCGCGGGGCCGGGCCACCAGAGGCCGGGGCTCGTGCAGCCATACCTTCCTGTCCGACGGCGGCAGGGTCAGGATCGTCTCCGTGCGCCCCTTGCCGTCCATCGCCAGCAGGCGGGTGTCCGCCGCCACCAGGAAGCAGTCCCGACTGATGGGATAGGGATCGCGGTAGATCGCGTCGCCCCGGCTGATCCGGCGGGCCGAGGCCAGCCGGTCGGGTCCCAACTTGGGATCGACCAGGGTCACGTACCCGGCGTGTTCGCCCTTGCCGTGGCCGGGTGAGAAGGAGGCGACCACGAGGTCGGTGCCGGGAACCGGCTTGGCATCGAGCATGGCCGTGCCGGGATGCATGTTGCCGTAGTAGACCATCTGGCTGGTGCCGTCGGGATTGGCCGTCCAGAGATGGTGGAACACGTTCTGGTTGCGGTCCACGTACTCCCAGCGGAGGTAGAGGAACCGGCCGTCCGGCAGGGGCCAAGGCGTGTTGTCGTGCTCGATGTTGCTCGACAGGGGGCGCAGGCCGCTGCCGTCCCGCTCGCAGCGGTGGAGCGTGGCCACCGGGGTGATCCAGCAGTTCACGAACCGGCGGCAACGGTCGCTGCAGAACACCAGCCCGCCATCCGGCAGGCAGGAGGGCTCGATGTCGTTGTACGGACCGTCCGTAATCGCCTGCAAGCCGCTGCCATCGGCCTGAATCTGGTAGAGATGGTAGTAGTCGGTACCGCCGGGCCGGTAGCTGAAGAAGATGGTCCGGCCATCATAATCCACCACCGGATCGCGGACCGCGCCCGCCGGATCGTCGAGCAGGACGGTCACCGCGCGGTTGCGCAGGTCGATCTTGGCCAACTGCCCGCCGTCCTTGTAGATCGGGGGCAGCTTCACGGTGCCGCCGGGGGCCCGCTGGGGCGGGTATTCATGGCCCGGCTCCGCGTAGTAGCCGAAATTGGCGTACCAGTGGTCCGTGCCGGGTACCCGGACCGCATAGACCACCTCCCGCACGTTCTTGAGCGGACCCTCCAGCATGGGGGCGAGAATCGGCTTGGGCGGGGCCTGGGCGTTGGCGGGAGCCGCTGCCAACAGATTGTCCCCGCTGGGTTCGGGCAGTCCTGCCACGCAAACCGGATCGATGGCCCCGCGCGCCTTCGCCCCCGGCTGGATGACCACTTCGGCGATCACCGTGCCCTCTGGAACCCCGAGCTGGTCGAAATCGATGGCGGTGCCGAGCACCTTGAAGAGCATTCCCCCGCCGCTGGGGTGCCACTCGCCGTTTGCGTCCGTCGACAGGAACTGGCTCGACAGGACCGGCTGGGCCGCCGGATGGTCGAATCCTACATCGAAAACGGGAAACTCCCCCGACCAGACCTGGCCATCCACCCCGACCGCCGCCAACCGGAAGGCATCGCCGCCCAAGGGGCTGTTGCCCGCGTCGGTCTGCAATTCGAACACCACCACATCCGCGCCGGTCCGATTCGGTACCGGAGCGGTGAAGCGCAGACGCAGTCCCGGCTGCTCGGGGCGCTCCTGGCGAAGCGGATTCAGCAGACCGCTGTTTAGCACCCCGTCCAGCAATCCCTCGCGGGCTTTGCCCGTAGGGGTGGCGCTGCCGCTGGGCACCACGCCGACGGGCCCCGGCGCGGCGGCGAAGTCCACCACCCGGACCGGAACCAGCTTCTTCGCGTCATAGACCCGGGTGGCGTCTCCGGCGCGGACCGAGACGCTGGTGAGCACCATGGTCCCCTCGTCGTCGAGATAGGAGTAGCCGACCAGTTGGGCCGATCCGACCGAAGCGGCGAAGAGAAGACAGAGCAATATGCGCGGGATCACGGTCATTCCTCCGGTTGGCTCGCAGCATACCGGGCCAATATCCTGCTCCCCCGCTCCGGGGTCAATGACAGTGGGCGAGATTGACGTTGGGCCTGCCACCGCCTACTTTCGTAGCGCGTATCCTCGTGCCCCTGTCCCCTTTCCTTCCACTGGGAGATGCCGTCATGAACCGGTTCCTGTCCCCTGTTCTCCGCTCTCTGTTTGCTGGCGCTCTGCTGGCTGCCCTCTGCGGTCTGGCCCAGGATGGGGCGGCACCGAAGAAGCCCGACAAGAAGCCGACTCCTCCCGCCCTGTTGCCTATCCAGGACCAGGAAGGTCTGCCACGCGTGCTGGTGATCGGCGATTCCATCTCCATCGGCTATACGCTCCCGGTCCGCAAGCTACTCGAAGGCAAGGCCAATCTCCACCGCATCCCCACCAATGGCGGCCCCACCACGAATGGAATCAAGAACCTGACCAAGTGGCTGGGCGACGGCAAGTGGGACGTGATCCACTTCAACTGGGGGCTGCACGACCTGAAGAGCATGCCCGATGGCACGCCCCAGGTTTCCCTGGCCGACTACGAGAAGAACCTGACCGCGCTCGTGACCCAGCTCAAGGCGACCGGAGCCACGCTGATCTGGGCCTCCACGACGCCCGTTCCCGAAGGCGACCTCAAGCCCCCGCGGAGCAACGAGGATGTGATCAAGTACAACGAGGTGGCCGCCAAGATCATGGCCGCGAACGGGGTCCTGACCGACGATCTGTACGCCTTCGTGCTTCCCCAGGAGAAGGGTCTGCAACTGCCGGTCAACGTCCATTTCACCGCCAAGGGCTACCAGGCCTTGGCCGGGCAGGTGGCCGCGTCGATCGAGCAGGCGTTGCCCAAGAAGTAGTTCATGCCGTCTCTCGTCTATCTCGACCATGCCGCCGCGACTCCGGTCCGGCCCGATCTGTTGGCGGGACACGCCGCGCGGTGCGCCCAGTTTGTGGCCAATCCCCACGGCACGACCCGGCAGTCCGAAGTGTGTCGCCGGGCCGTGGCCGAGGCGGAACGGCGGCTCTTGGTGGCGCTGGGGATCGATTGGCGGGAGGCGCAGGTGGTCTGGACTAGCGGCGGCACCGAGGCGGACAACTTGGCCTGTCTCGGGGTGATTCGCCGGTCTGCTACCACAGTGCTGGTGGATGCCGGGGCCCATGCGGCCATGCTGGAGCCCTGCCGCCAGGCCGCCGTCTGCCAGGAGATTCCCCTCGATGGCAAGGGGGCCTTGCAGTTGGCTGGACCGGACTGGGCTGCCGCCGGTCTGGTGGCCGTCTGCCACGTGAACAACGAAACGGGTGCCGTGGCCGATCTTCCAGCTCTGCGCGCCGTATCGCGGGCTCTGTTGGCCGTGGATGCGGTCCAGGCGCTGGGCAAGGTCCCGATTCCCTGGCGCGAAGCCCGGCTGGATTTGGTGGCCGTGTCGTCGCGCAAGATCGGCGGTCCCGCCGGGGTGGGGGCATTGGTCGTGCGCCGCGGAGTCGCGTTGCAGCCGCTTTTCCTTGGCGGGGGGCAGCAACAGGGCCTGCGTCCCGGCACGGTGGACGTGGTCGGCGTGACCGAGTTCTCCCTGGCGGCCGAAGCGGCAGTGGCGGAACAGGCTGCACACGCCGCCCGCTGCCGTCATTTGGCGAACCGGGTTCGTACGGCGCTGGCCGACGAGGTTTGTTTCCTTTCGCCGGAGACGGGCGTGCCGCATATCCTGGCCCTGTCGCTCCCCGGCTATGACGGGGCGGTGCTCATGCGCCTGCTGGCCGAACAGGACGTGGTGGTCGGGGCGGGCAGCGCCTGCCATGCCGAGTCGGCCCAGACCAGCCACGTGCTCCGGGCCATGGGCTACGACGAGACGACCGCTCGCGGGCAACTTCGGCTCAGCTTCGGGCCTGACTCGTCCGAGGCCGACGTGGACCGGTTGGTTGCAGCTTTGCGCGAGGTGCGGCGGAACTACTGATCCACCCTCGACTCTATCCCAGATATACCGAAACCAGCCCACGGGGGATTTCATGAAGCAGATCGGCGTACTTACCAGCGGTGGCGATTGTCCCGGACTCAACGCGGCGATCCGCGCCGTCTGCCGGGCCGGGCACGATGCCTTCAACATGCACTTCATCGGCTTTCGAGACGGTTTCCGGGGGCTGGTCCAGGACCGCACGCTAGCTCTGGACCCCGCTGCTCTCTCCGGCATTCTCACCGATGGCGGCACCATCCTGGGCACCAGTCGGGACAAGCCCCATGAGATGCCGATTGGCGGCAAGGTCCTGGACATGACCGACGCGGCGGTGGAGACCTACCGCAAGCACCATCTCGATGCCCTGGTCTGCATCGGGGGCGGTGGCACCGCCAAGAACGCCCTGCACCTCAAGAACGCCGGGCTCAACGTCATCACCCTGCCCAAAACCATCGACAACGACGTGGCGGGAACCGACGTGACCTTCGGCTACGACACCGCCACCGGCATTGTCACCGAGGCCATCGACCGGCTGCATTCCACCGCCATGAGCCACGGCCGCATTATCGTGGTGGAGGTCATGGGCCATCGGGCGGGTTGGCTGGCCCTGGCGGGGGGCATCGCGGGCGGGGCGGATATCATCCTCATCCCGGAGATTCCCTACGAACCCAGCGTGCTTGCCCAGGCCGTCAAGCGCCGAACCCGAGCCGGGAAGACATTCAGCATCGTCGTGGTGGCCGAAGGCGTCATGTCCCGCGGCCAGGCCGATTTGGTGGCCGGGCTTGTTGCCGCCAAGGAGAAGGCGTCCAAGAAGGACGACAAACGGGCGGCCAAGGCCAAGCTGGAGGAGTTCCACCGCGAGCACGTCAACCACACTGTGGAACTGACCCGGCAACTCGAAGAGCTGACCGGACTCGAATCCCGGCTGACCATTCTCGGGCATCTCCAGCGGGGCGGCACTCCCTCCTCGGCCGACCGGGTGTTGGCGACGCGGCTTGGCACTGCCTGCGCCGAACTGCTTAGCCAGGGCATCCATGGGGTCATGGTTGCCGCCCGAGGCTCCGACGCCGTTCCGGTTCCCCTGGAGGATGTGGCGGGGCACAAGAAGCTGGTCCCCGTCGAGCA
>QKCY01000391.1 GCA_003245525.1 Victivallales bacterium
TCCCGCCTTCAGGCGGAAGTCAGCGCGCAGCTTCAGCGAGCGCGGGGCACATCGAATGCAAGGGGACGGTGGCGACGGCCTCCCTCCGGCGCTGAAGCACCGGAGGAGACTGCCGCGTAAACGCGGGACTCCGACAAGGGCAGCGACCTGTCTTTGGTTGCGGCCAACGGCTGCTCTGAGAGATTCGTGGCTCCTTCGCATCCTGCTGGCAGCCCATCAGGGAGCCTACTCGGGGAAGGAGACGAGGCCGGCTCCGGCGACGGGTTGGCAGACGTGGAGGTCGGGCTCGCGCTCCAGGGGGGCGTAGTAGTCGGCCCGGAAACGCTCTTCCAGTTCGGCCACGGCTTCGCGGTGGACGAGACTCATCATGCAGCCGCCGAGACCGGCACCGGCCATTTGGGCACCGACGACGCCCTTGACGCGGTTCGCGATATCCACCAAACGGTCGATGTTGGCGGTGCTGCACGCATAGGCTCCCGGCTGGAGATCGAGCGGGGCATTGGCCTCGGCCAAAGCGGCCAACGCGGCATCGTCGGTGGCGAGGGCAAAGGGGTCACCGCCCTGGAAACACCGGTCGCCGTCGTGACTGGCCCGCATCATCTCGCCGATCCCGGCCAAGTCGCCCGCCTTCAGCAGATCACCGAACCGGCGCGAACGGAGGCACTCGGCGATCCCGAACAGGGCCACGCCACGCAGATTGTAGCATCCCACATCCTTGTGGGTGCCGAAGAACCGCTTCACCAGAGCCGGGTCTTCCCCAGCCAGCAGTCCCTGCAGTTCCTCGCGGGACGGGCATTCCGGCAGCAAGCGCAGGGCGTGATAGAGGTCGCGGGGTTCCACCCCCAAGGCCTCCGGCACCAGATCGCGCAACCGTTCCGCCCCCGCCGCGGCGGGCCAGCGCCGCCTGAGAAGCATGAAAGCGAACTCGTAGCAGGCCACCCGCTGGTTGAAGACATCGCGGGCGTTGGCGCTCTTCACCGCCCGGTCGCCGCTGTTGGCGATCAGTAGGCGCAGATCCTCCGGGAAGGGCGTGCTCTCGCCGACGGCGAAGGGGAAGAAGCCGATGCGGGTGACGTGTCCCAACTGCCCCGTGCGGATGGCGGCATGGTCCGACGCCCCGCCCCGCGAGCCCACGAACCACTCGCCCTGGCCGCAGAGATCGATGAACTCACCCATCTCCAAGGCGAACCCGTTGAGGGCAACCGCCGCCTCGGCAAAGGCCACCACCAGGGCGGAACTGGAGGACAGACCCGCCGCCATGGGGATGTTCCCCGCCAACATGCAGTCCATGCCCTTGAGCCGCCGATCCCGGTTGGCATACTGGAGACGCAGCAGGGGGGCGCGGACGTAGTGGCTCCAGTCGCCGGGAGCCGCTTCGAGCACCTGACGCACCGTGCTGGAATCCAGGAAATCCATCCAGTCCGACCAGCTCTCCTCGCCGAGCAGGTCGTAGATGCGGAACTCGCGGTTGGGGAAGTGGTTCACCCGGATATCGCGCAGGCGAACCACATCGTCCTCGCGCGGCGAGGCTGCTAGCAGGGTCTCGCGGTTGATGGCCATGACGTTGACGTTGCCGCCGCGATGGTCCACGTGCCGCCCCATCAGGTTGATCCGGCCGGGAGCGCGACACAGCACCATGCTCCGGTCCGGTCCAAACTGGCCCATGAAGGCCTGGACCGTCTGGATCATGGCCTGGCGGCGCCCGGCCACCACGGCCTCGTCGCCGCCGTAGATCCGGATCAGGGTGTCGCGGACCGCCGGATTGAACTCACTCAACTGGGCCAGCCACTGCTTCGCGGGCTTGTAGACGGCACTGGGGAGGCCCTCTTCGGGCCGGAAGGTGACCAGCGGACGGCCTTCGCGCTCGGCGATGACCTTTTCGATGGCGAGCAACTCGGCGGGCGTGTTGTAGGCCATGAGGTCGCTGGGATCGGGAATGAGCAGCCGCTCGACCTTGCCTTCCAGGGCGATGGTGGCAATGGTGTCGGTCAGGTAGAGTTCGCCCTGCGCATTGGCGGGCGACAGCAGGCGAAGGGCCCGATGCAGGGGCCCCATGCGGAACATGTACATGGAGGCGTTGACCGTCAGGCCGCGTTGCTCCACTTCCTCGGCGGCGAACTCCTGGCCCCCTACGATGAGCTTGGCTCCCGTCTCGCGGGCACGCCGGATGTCGGGGCACTCCACGATGCCCAACACGGCCCCGCCGTCGTCCTCCACCACCCGGCCTGCCGTGGTCTCGGCCAGTTTGGGCAGCACGGACATGAGCACGTCCGGCGCGTTCTTGCGGTAGGCCTGCAGGAGATGGCGCACGGTGTCGGCATTGGTGACCTTGTCGCCCATGACGATCAGCACCGAGCCCTCGTGCCGCTGGGCCGCCAGGGCATCGACCGCCGTCATGGCGGCATGGCCGGTACCGCGCGGATCGGATTGGCGGACGAAGAGCACCTCGGGGTGGGCCTGGGCCACGGTTTCCAGTACCTGGTCGGCCATCTGCCCCACCACGACCACGAACCGGGTCAGCCCCGCTTCCTTGTAGGTGCTGATCGCCCGCACGATAGCCGGAACGCCGCCGACCGGAAAGCAGACCTTGTGGCAGGTCTCGGCCCCCATACGCTTGCCCCGGCCACCGGCCAGGATCACACAGACCACGTTGCTGATATCGAATGCAGTCAAGGGACACCTCCGGTGGGGGGAATCAGGCAGGGTCATACAGTGGCACACGTCAATCCGCGCGCCAACACACCGTATGCTGTTCCATCACGTTGGCCGAGAGGAACGGCTCGCCATCCGGCAAGTCCTTGGCGGCGAGCACCCGGATCACGTGGGACCACTCGGCGGCACCGGGCAACAACTTGGCCAGCCGGTTCGGCCAGCGTTCCTCGAAGAAGGGCCGCTGGAGCAGGTTGCCCTCCTTGCGCGGGAAGAAGGCCAGATAGAGCATATCGTTCTCGACCAACTCGTTGAAGAAGTGGGTGCCGAGGGAGACGTCGGGGACCAGATTCTCGCGCATCATCACCAGCTCGCAGATCACCGAGACCGGGCTGATCTCGGCAAAGGTGACCGGCACTCCCAGCGACGGCGTGGTGGTACCCCAGCGTCCAGGACCGATCAGCATGATGCAATGGTCGGCCAGCTTGGGCAGGTGGGTGATCTCGCCGATGATCCGCGCCACCTCGTAGCGATCCCCCTCCGGCAGTTCGCCATAGACGCCGGGACAGACATAGATCACCCAGTCGATGGCGGTGTTCAGCGATTTCCCGATCACGGCTCCCCGCGATTCCAGAATGACCCGCTCGGGCGGTATGTCCACCGGCGTTTCGACCATGGCACCAGACTGGCGGACCTGGAGGGGACGGCACTGCACGACGTTGATCTTGTAGTGGCTCTCGTCGAAGAAGTTGAGGGTCCACTCCACATCCACCGGATAGTCGTAGGCGGTCTTCAGGATCTCCAGCATCTGCCGCATGTCGGCGACGAAATCGGTCTCGTTGATGAGCTTGTCGAAGGTAAGCACCTCGGAGAACACCCCCTGGCGGGCGAAGCGCTGTTCGCGCAGGCGGCGCTCCAGTTCGTAGTCGCGGGAGGCAAAGTAGTCGAGGCGGATTCCCGGACAGCGTTTCACCACGTCCTCGAAGCTAGTCGGGGCAAGCTGGTTGGCATCGAGATCGAGGACGTCCACCCGGCGCTGGGCGTACTGCCGCACTTCGTCCAGGTTGGCCTCGGGCCGGCAGGAGGGCGCATTGAGCGCCACCACCCGCGTGTAGTCATCGTCGGAGCGATCCACGGCCCGGGTGCCGACGCCAAAGACGATGCGCAGCATCCCCGCCTCGGGATCGATGAGTTCGTTCCAGACGTAGGGATTGAAGGAGAAGGCGACGCCCGCCGCCTGGGGGAAGAACATGCTGCCGTAGGTCGCGCCGGAGACCCGCTGGATGAGCAGGCCCATCTGCTCGTCCCGCCGGAGCAGGCCGCGGGCATGGCGGTATTCCAGCGCCTCCTCGCCCATGGTGCTGGCGTAGACCGTGCGCACGGCACAGAGGAAGTCCTCCAGCCGCTTGTGCTGGCCGCCCTGGTTGGCGCAGAACACGCTCTCGTACTTGCCGGCGAAGGCGTTGCCGAAGTTGTCCTCCATCAGGCTGCTCGACCGGACGATGATCGGGGATTGGCCGAAGTAGTCGAGCATGTCGGCGAACTGGGCGACGATGTATTCGGGGAACTCCCCCGCCAGGATGCGGCGGCGGGCGGTCTCGGTCTCGTCCTCGTGCTGCTGGCCGCTCTTGTGCTTCTGCATCATCCACCAGCAGTTGTTCTGCACCAGGTAGGTGTAGAACACGTCGGCGCCGACGAAGAAGGAATCGTGCTTCTCCAGCAGGTTCTCCCAGCGCCGGTCGGTCTTGGCGAGGATGGCGCGGGCGAGGACCATGCCCACCGACTTGCCGCCGATGAGCCCGGTGCCGATCATGCGCCGCCGGATCGCCAGCAGATCGCGCAGTTCGAGATAGCGTTCCGCCAGGGCCAGCAACCGCTCCTCCCGCGAGATCAGCATCCGCAGCAGGCGGTGGAAATAGGCGGTCGCCTCCGCGCGGCGGTCCACGCCCCGGTCCACGTCCTGCTGGATCGCTTCGGCCTCCGCAAAGGTGCGGCTCCAGCAACCGAGCAGGTAGTTGGCGGGGTCGGACCGCGACCACGGCATCTCCGCCAGGGTGTCGGTGATGACCGCGCTCTGGGTCACCGGCACGAACTCCTCGCCCTCCCGCACGTGCAGCATGTACATGGTGGAGGAGTGGCGGTACTGGACTTTCTTGGGATGGATGTAGAGCCGTCCGTCGCGCCGGTAGGCATCCACCAGAATCTGGGTGGTATTGCTGATCGGCCGCACCGCGTGGTGGGAATGGTAGTTGCGGAAGATGGCGAAGTAGGCGATGGCCGCCCGGTCGTAGAGATGGGGACAGGTCAACATGAAGAAGTTGCCCAACATGCGGTCGCTGTTCCAGTCCGGGGCCAGTTTGGAGAGGCAGTCGAAGACGAACAGAGTCGCCCTGCCCTCCTCGTCGATGGTCCGGTGGATGGCCATGATGAAGGGCTCGAACCCCTCCTCGGGATGCAGCTCGCAGATGTGCGCGCCGCTCGCCTCGTCCATCAGGGGCTCGTGGTTGGCGAAGCGGAAGTAGATCAGGCGCTGGCGGTTGAGGCGGGCGTGTTCGACGTAGGGCGTGACGAAGGCCTTGTAGTCCTCCACCGCGTCGATCTGCCAGACGATGTTGTCCCCCGGCATGATGCCCCGGAACACCCGGTCCAGATCGGGCAGTCCGGTGCTCAGTCGCATCGAGTGTTTGGCCATGGCACCACCCTCCGGGCGCTTATCCCCTCAGCAACTGCCACGATGCGGCACCCAATACCAGGAGATTGAACACCGCATGGGCTAGGATTCCCGGCAGCAACGAAGCATACCGGCATCGCAGACGGTACAGCCAGAGCGCCAGAAGGCAAAGCCCCGCCACCTGATCCAACCGGCCGTGGACCACGGCGAACAGCAGAGCCATCAGCAGACCCGGCAACGGCAGACGGTAGAGTCGGAAGGTCTCCACCATGCACAGCCGGAAGAGGATTTCCTCCGCCAGCGGCGCCAGGACGAGAGCCTGCACGAACACGGTGAACCAGATCGACCGTTCCGGGTGCTCCGCCAACAGGTCGGTCAGTCCGGGGGGCGGTACCTCCGGCAGAAACGGAGCGAACAGCCACTGGGAAACCAGCACCAAGGGGATTGCCGCGAGAAAGGCCCCGGCTCCCGCCATCAACCCGGCCCGGAACGCTCCCTGCCGCCGCTCCTCCGGCAGGCAGAGCTCCAGGCGTTGGAGCAGGCCGCGCCGGTCCCACCGCCCGAGCGCCACCACGGCCAGGCCGCCCCCTCCCAAGGGCACCACCAGACCCCGCAACCATGCCTGGCCCAGGATTCCCACCCGGTCGACAAATCCCCAGGCCAGGACCCCGACCAGCAGGACTCCGACCAGGGCCGCCAGCAGGACCAGATCCCACGGCGGCGGGGAGGCTATCTCCTCGGGGGCCTCCGAACCGGCGGAAAGGGGAGAATCAGGTGTCATTGCATCCCTGTATCGAGCTATCTTTATCGATTGTCCACGGTATAGTATATCCTGCATTTCAGTCAACAGGCGGCAACCAACCCGCCCCTGCCCCAAGCCTAGTCATAGGAGGCACCGCAGAGATGAACAAGAAGACGATCCGCGACGTCGACCTCAAGGGCAAGCGTGTCCTCATGCGAGTGGACTTCAACGTCCCGCTGAACGACAGCCTCGAGATCACCGACGACACCCGTATCCAAGCCGCCCTGCCCTCCATCAATGCGGTCCTGGCCCAAGGCGCCAGCCTGGTGCTGATGAGCCACTTCGACCGTCCGAAGGGCAAGGTCGTCCCCTCGATGAGCCTGAAGCCCGTGGCCACCTACCTGGGCAAGCTCATCCCCAACGAAGTGAAGATGGCTCCCGCCACGGTCGGTCCCGAAGTGACCGCCATGGTCGAGGCCCTGAAGCCCGGCCAGGTGCTGGTGCTCGAGAACACCCGTTTCCAGCCCCAGGAAGAGGGCAAGGGTTGCACCAACGAAGAGCAGATGGCCTTCACCCAGGAGCTCGCCTCCTACGGTGACGTGTACGTCAACGACGCCTTCGGCTCCGCCCACCGCGCCCACGCCTCCACCGCTCTGGTCTGCGACTTCATGGACACCTGCGTCGCCGGTTTCCTGATGGAGAAGGAACTGGAGTACCTGATCAGCGCCGTCGAGGCCCCCAAGCGCCCCTTCGTCGCCATCATCGGCGGGGCCAAGGTCTCCGGCAAGCTGGAAGTCCTGCAGAGCCTCATCAAGAAGGTCGACGCCATCCTCATCGGCGGCGGCATGGCCTACACCTTCCTCAAGGCCCAGGGCCACACCATCGGCAAGTCCCTCTGCGAGGACGAGCTGCTCGACACTGCCCGCGAGATTCTCGCCGCGGCCCAGAAGGCGGGCGTCAAGATCCTGCTGCCCACCGACAACGTGATCGCCGACAACTTCTCCAACGACGCCAACACCCAGACCGTCGGCCAGGATATCGCCGACGGCTGGATGGCGCTCGACATCGGCCCCGAATCCACCAAGGCCTACGCCGCCGAGATCGCCAAGGCCAAGACGGTCGTCTGGAACGGCCCCATGGGCTGCTTCGAGATGAGCAAGTTCGCCGCCGGCACCATGGGCGTCTGCCAGGCCGTGGCCGACACCGACTGCGTGAGCATCATCGGTGGTGGCGACTCCGTGAGCGCCGTCAACCAGAGCGGTCTCGCCGACAAGATGAGCCACATCTCCACCGGTGGTGGCGCCAGCCTCGAACTGCTCGAAGGCAAGGCCCTCCCCGGCGTCATCGCCCTCGACGACAAGTAAGCCTCCCAGCCCCCATCCCCCAGCCGAGGAATATCATGGCACGCAAGATCTTTATCGCCGGCAACTGGAAGATGAACAACACGGTTGCCGAAGCCGCCGCCCTCGTCGAGGGCCTCAAGGCCCGCGCGGGCGACGTTGGCAACGTGGACGTTGCCGTCTGCCCCACCTTCACCACCCTGGCCAGCGTCGTGGCCGGTCTGGCTGGCACCCCCATCAAGGTCGGTGCCCAGAACGTCCATTGGGCCGCCTCCGGTGCCTACACCGGCGAAGTGTCCGCCGCCATGCTCAAGGAGACCGGTGTCGACTACGTCATCATCGGCCACAGCGAGCGCCGGCAGTACTTCGGCGAGACCGACGAGACCGTCAACCAGCGCACCAAGGCCGCCCTGGCCGCCGGGCTGCTCCCCATCGTCTGCGTCGGCGAGACCCTGGCCGAGCGCGAAGCCGCGAAGACCGAAGAGGTCGTGAAGACCCAGACCGAAGGTGGCTTGGCCGGGCTGACCGCCGAGCAGGCCGCCACCATCACCGTCGCCTACGAGCCCGTCTGGGCCATCGGCACCGGCAAGACCGCCACCCCCGAGATGGCGCAGGAAGTCCACGCCTTCCTCCGCGGCGTCCTCGCCGGGATGTTCGGCCAGGCCGTGGCCGACCAGATCCGCATCCAGTACGGCGGCAGCATGAAGCCCTCGAACGCCGCCGAACTCCTGGCCCAGCCGGACATCGACGGCGGCCTTATCGGTGGCGCGAGCTTGAAAGCCGACGATTTCTTCGGTATCGTCACCAGTGCCTAGTTGCGTCTGACGACCGGCGGCGGCAGCCAATGCCGTGCCGGTTCGTCCAGACCCCGAGACCCTGGCCCTGCCCTTCCCGGCGGGGCTGGGGAGTCTAACCCGGAGAGATCCCGCAGTGAGCAATGCCCTGGCCGAGGAACGGGAGCGGAGCATCCTCGAGGACCGCGAGCTCGTCGAGCGGTTCAAACGAGGTGACCAGAGCGCGTTCGCCCGACTCGTTGACAAGCATTCCGCCAAAGCCTACCAGATCGCCTACGGAGTCGTCGCCAACCGCGAGGACGCCGAGGAGGTCACGCAGGACGTGTTCGTCCGCATCCACCGCGCCCTGCCCAAGTTCCGCGGCGACGCCGAGTTCACCACCTGGATGTACCGGATCGCCATGAACTTGGCGCGCAACAAGTACCGCTGGAACAAGTCGCGCGGCAGCCAGCGCAACGTCAGCATCGACGCTCCCCTGCCCGGCTCCGACGACGACGACGGACGCCATATCGACCTGGCCGAGACCGACCTTCCCCCGGACGAACGGAACCAGGTGGACGAACTTGAGCAACAGGCTCTCGAAGAGTTGTACAAATTGCCGGAACTCTATCGCGAAGCCCTTGTCCTACGTAACGTCAAAGAGCTCAGCTACGAGGACATCTCCGCGTTGCTGGGCTGCAAGCTCGGGACCGTGAAATCCCGCATTGCCCGGGCCCGTGACGAACTCAGGAAAAGGCTTGGATTATGAGCGAAAACGTCGAGCAAACCGGCTGTCCCTCCTTCGACTCCATCAGTGCCTACTTGGATGGGGAAGCCGAGGGCCAGGAGACAGCCCACATCGAGTCCTGCGCCCACTGCCAGCGCATTCTCGCCTCCCTCCGGACCTTGGATGAGGTCGTCACCCGTTCCTGCCAGCCTCCCGAAGGTCTTTCCGCCCGAATCCTAGCCGCCTGTTCCGCCGACCGGGAAACGGCTTCTCCCACGATCATCCCCTTCTGGGGAAGGTCGCTTGTCCGCTACGCCGCGGCCATCGTCGTCACTCTTGGGCTTGCCTTCGCGGTCAAGCAAACGGTGGGCGGCACCAGCCCGGATCACGCCTCGCCGACCCCGCCGTCTCCCACGATTGCCGATGTGGGTACCGGGGGCATCGGTCCCGACAGCAATCCCATCGATCCCGGCATGACCCGCGTGGTGAGCGCGGACGGCGGCAACACCGCCCCGGTCAACGTGATGCCGGTGGCCAAGCGGCTGGTGACCAGCCAGGTGAGCCATGTCTGGGGAGGCAAGAGCCTCGACCGGGTCGAGAAGGACTTGAGCGCCCAACTGCCGGAAGGCGCCAAATGGGGACTTACCCGTGACAACGCGGGGGTTTCCATCCAGGCCAGCCTCACGGACGAACAGCTCCAGAAGCTTGTCAACGGCATCCACGCCCAGGGCTACGACCTCTTCAGCCCGGAGCTTCCCCAGCCCAACCAGGAAGAGCGGGTGAAGTTCCTGGGCGGCAGCAAGAAGATCATCTACCAGGCCCGCTTCGTGAACGTCAACGACAACTAGGCGTTCACCCAAGCCCTCCTGGCAAGCAGAGACCGCAGGCTCAACAACCTGCGGTCTCCTCGTTTCCGGCACTGGGAGCGCCGGCATCCTTGCCGGCAGGGGAATCAGGATGCCGGCAAGGATGCCGGCGCTCCCGGTCGCCTAACCCAACCGCTTGATGTAGACGTAATAGGGCGTCTGCATCAGGCCCTTGTTGTTGGAGAAGAAGGCGCGAACGTGGACATCGCCCGCCGCTAGTTGGAGGGAGAGCTTGGCCGCGCTTTCCTCGCCCACTGGCACGCTCAGTTGCGGGTAGCCGCTGACTTCCAGGCAGGCGGTGCGGATGTCCAGCGCTTTGCCGCCGGTGTAGTGGACCCACTCCTTCTCGGCGATGGCATCGCGCCGGAACGCGATATCGTCGCCCTCGATCCCGGCCCGGATGCCGTGCCCGGCCTCCGTCGGCCAGCGCTGGAGGGAGAATTCGTAGGTGCCCGCCCGTTCCACCCGGACTTCCCAATACCCCAGGCAGGGCTGGCCCTGGCGAATCTGGGCCTGGTTCCAGACCACATCGCAATCGGCATTGCGCAGATCGTGGGTGCGCAACTCGGCCACGTCCTGCACCTCGGCCCCGATGGAGATGGGGATATCACGCGCCATCTGCTCCGAGCACAGAGTCCACCACTCCTCGTAGGCTGCCCGCAGATCGGCAACGACTGCGGGATGGCTAGCCGCCACGTTGGTCTGCTGGGCGGGGTCGGTGGCGAGATCGTAGAGTTCGTCGTAGTCCACCAACCGCCAATCCCCCTGCATGACGCAGCTCATCCGCCACTTGATCGGATCGGCCACCCGCTGGGTGTCCGTGACGATCACCCGCTCGTCCCAGGCGGGGGCCTTCTCCCCCTTGACCAAGGGCACGAGGCTCCGGCCATGGAAGGCATGCTCCGCCGGAACGGCGACGCCGCAGAGATCCAGCACCGTGGGCATGAAGTCGATATAGGCGGTCAGTTCGTCCACGTTCCGGCCACCTTTGACGCCGCCCTCGGGCCAGCGCATGAGCCAGGGAATCCGGTGTCCGCCCTCGTACTCGCTGCCCTTGTAGCCCCGCAGGCCACAGTTGTACACGTTGGCATCACGGGACACGCCGCCGCACTGGCCGTTGTCGCTCATGAACATCAGGATCGTGTTGTCCTCGATCCCCAACTCGGCCAGCTTCGCGCGCAGCTTGCCAAAATTCGTGTCGATGTTGCTAATCATGCCGAGGAACCGGGCGTAGTTCTCGGTCGAGGTCTTGCCCGCATAGAGGGCCTGGTACTCCGGCTCCACGTTGTAGGGGCCGTGGGGCGCGTTGGTGCCGATGTAGCAGAAGAACGGCTTGTCCTGGTTGGCCTCGATGAAGTCCAGCGCCTCGCGGAAGAAGACGTCCGTGCAGTAGCCCTGGAAGGGGGTGGGCACACCATTCACCTGGTAGGTGTCGTCGAAGTAGTCGTTGCCCCACCAATCTGGTCCCTGGCTGACGCCACCGCCGCCGTGACAGACAACCTGCTGGAACCCCCGGTCCTGGGGCCGGTAGGGATACTCGTCGCCGAGATGCCACTTGCCGAACATGCCCGTCCGGTAGCCCGCTTCGCCCAGAGCGTTGGCCAGCGTCCATTCGTCCTGCCGCAGCAGGGAGCGCCCGCCGATGGTATGCCAGACGCCGGTGGAGTTGCAGTAGTGTCCGGTCATCAGCCCCGCCCGCGTCGGCGCGCAGGTCGTGCCCGAATGAAACTGCTCGAACCGCACGGCGTCGCCGTGGAAACGGTCCAGATTGGGCGTCTGGATAAAGGGGTGACCATGCGCCCCGAGCGGCGGGTAGCCCTGGTCGTCGGTCAACACCAAGATCACATTGGGACGGCTGGAGACGCTCATGGCTTGCTTCCCTTATTACCAGCGGATGCGATAGGCGAACATGGCGGGATCGTGGGCGATGGTCACTTCGCCTTCCGCCTGACGGAACGCGAAGGGCGTGGGCTGCACGGCCTCGTCCAGAGGCACTGCGCTCACGGACTTCACCTGCGGCACCTTGCCGCCGGCCAAGCCGGCCAGCCGCAGGGTCATGCCGAACGCCGGGCTCTGCGGCAGGGGCACCACATCCAAGCCGCCCTCGACCGGCACGATCCGGCAGGCCCCGTCGGTCTTGGCGAAACCGAAATCCAGCATCGTGCCCGGCAGGTTCGTCGGCGGCACCTCGGGCTTCTCCGCGCTCCGTTCAAGCGTGAAGCGGACACCGGTGATGCCATTGGCATCGCGTTCGACCTCCAGCGTCCCGGCCAGAATCCGGTCGCCGCCAAACTGCATGCCATCCAAGGTCGCCCGACCGCGCTCGCCGTTGTAGAGACCGATCAGGAAGTTGTAGCGGCCCTTGGCATCCGCCGGGACTTCAACCTTGCAGGCGGTCCGCACCGTCATGCCCGCTTCCCACTGGTCGGTGGGCACCTGCGGATCATGGTCGCCCTGGAAGGAGATGCGACCGCTGTCCTCGTCCTTCTCGTTCATGAAATGGACGAAGACCCGCCAGGGCAAGCGGTGGGGCTTGGTCACCTGCCACACGCAATCGTAGGTGAAGGTATTGCCGCCCTGGTACACCACATTCTCCACGGAGGGCTGGGCGAACACCCGCCGGACACTGCCCAGCGAAGCGGTCCGCGCATCGCAGAACCAGCCGGATTCCCCGCGCGCGCTTTCGGCGTAGTTCTGTCCCTGCCGCTCCACCACCACGAACCAGTCGCCCTTACGGGCCAGGAACCCGTACTGGGGCAGGACATGCCCGGCCACCGTCCAGTCGCTCTCGCCCCGGTTGACGCAGACCTCGGTGCCGTCGTCCCAGAGCACCTTCTGACGATGGATGTCGCCCGCCACGAACT
>QKCY01000556.1 GCA_003245525.1 Victivallales bacterium
TAGTCGTAGGGCACCCGTTCCGCCACCTGCGCCGGGTCGATCCGGGCGAACGCCTTCAGCGCCGCGTCCACCCGGTCCTGCAGGAGCAGGTAGACCACTAGGGCCAGATTCGCCTCACCGTCCAGCGCGGGCCGGTAGGCAAGCGTGGTCAGGAAGGCCGTGTACTGCGCCAGGAACTGGCGGTTCAGGATGCGCGGACGCCCCCCGACCTCATGCGCCCGGGCGTTGATCAGCGGCCAGTACTCCTTGTGCTCGTAGGCCGCGCGCGGCACCGGCTCCACGTCCAGCAGAGGGCTGTGCAGCACCGTGCCGCATTGCTCCGCCAGCACCGTGTGCGGCAGGTACTCCCGGATCGCCTGCGTGTCGTTGTGCAGCACCCCGTAGCTCCACAGCGTCTCCGCAAACACGTGCCGCCCCCGCAACAGCGGAATCGCCCGCGCGAAGAACTGCGCGTCCCTCATCCGGAAGGCGATCAGGTCCAGATCCAGCCGGTCCACGTTGTTGGCCTTCAGGAAGCCGATCACTTCGTCGTCGGAACCATACTGGGAGACATAGTCCCAGGAGGTGGTGTCGACCTTGGTCAGGGTCTCGACCACATGGAAACGGAAGGGCTGGGCGAAGGCCAGCAAGGCCCCATCCTGGGCGGCATGGGCCGGATAGATGGCATAGTCGCCCGGCTTCGGGAAGTAGAAGTAGTAGTCCACCGTCCGGGTGGCATAGCCATCCAAGGCCAGATGGATGCCACGGGTACGGAAGCCGCTGGCCACCGGCATAGCGCCGAGCGGGATGCTCAGCAGGACGTCCAACTCGCGCGGTGTCGAGGTGGGATTGGTCACCACCACCTGGCAACCATAGATGCGGTCGGACTGGAATTCCTCGGTCACGAACTTGTCGTACTGGCGGTTGTTCTCGTGCCGGTAGCGGTCGTCCGCCGCAAAGAAGTTCTGGCCCAGCAGCAGCGGGGACTCGGCTGTCGTCCCGCTCTCGCGGATCTGCTGATGGTAGACGATGAGCGAATGCTTGGGGACCAGCGTCATGCTGGCACCCTCGTAGACCGGGTCGGCGGCATCCGCCGCGAAGGGCAGATCGAGCACGGCCAAAGCGAGCATCATCTCCGTGAAACTATGGCAGGCCTCGTCCAGATGGGTCGAGAGGAAGGGCGCGTTGTCCGCCCGGTTCGCGTAGTCCAGCCAGAACCCATTCACCTGGACCAGACCGGCGGTCTGCTGCCCGATGCGGATGTGGTAGTAGTTGTTCTCCACCCACTCCTGCGTCGTCTCCACTGCCCGGAAGAGCTGACGCTGGCGCTCGCGGAGCTTGGCGTCGGCAAAGCCACTTACATCGCTAGTGAAGTTCATGCCCTGGGGCGCCACCGCCCCATCGGCAGCCGCCTCCAACTGGCGTCGCCGTTCCTCCATTGGAGCGGCTTTCTTCCTAACCCCCTTGTCCTGCTTGGCCTTCTCCGCAGCCTCCGAGTCGACAGCGCTGTACGTCATCCGCCCTACGATGGCGGGTGCGCCACTCGCAGGCACCATGCCTCCCATGCCTCCGCCCATCACGCCCGCTCCCGCCTGGCCTCCCTCGACGCGAAGCATCGCCGGTGTCTCCGTCATCGTCTCCATGCCGCCTTCCTCCAGACCGGCAGCCTTGACCGCCGTGTCGAAACGCTGGTTGAACCCTTCGACATCGGGGGGCAGCAGGTCGTACAGATCCTGCACCTGCCGCCGGATGGCAGCGGCTTCGTTGGGCAGTCTCTGGGCAAGGAGGATGCGTTCGACGATGTTCAGGCGACCGTAGGCCCAGGGCTCCAGGTAGCCAGCCAGGTCGTTCCCCAGCAACCAGTGGTCGAGGAAGGTCTTGTCCTTCTTGCTGGCTAGATAGGACTTCACGACTTGGTCGAAGAAGGGACGATCCTTCTGATAGACGAAGAAACTCAGTTCGTGGCAGGCGTACTTGCCATAGAGGGTGCGCTTCTCCTCATCCGCCAGTTGGGGCCAGCGGCAGACGAACTCAAACTCGCCGAGGGTGCCGTCGCCGCTCAGCGTCTTCAGCAAGCCATAGGCATCGGCCAGGGTGGCATAGGCCCTGACCTTGCTCGACGGCAGGTCGGGAACCGCGAAGGTCTGTCCCGCCGCAACGATATCCACCCGCTTCTGCTCGGTCACGTGCCGGTCGGCAGGCATCTCCCGCCGCATCCGCAGGTCGCGAGTCGGTTCAGCGACGAAGGGGAGCAACACGGGCTGCCGGACCACGTCCTGCCCGTTCATGGCGATGATCTGCACATACTGCCGTCCGCCCAAATCGAGATCAATCGCCACCTTGCCGTCCGCATCGGGCACAAGGTTGGGCACGACCAGGGCAGGCGTGGCCAAGAAATCATAGCTGGCAAAGGAACTACCCCCGTCCCCCAGACCAGCTATTGGTGGGCCAGTCGCGGCCCATCCTTCACCGCCCATGCCGCCCATGGGAGGGGCGGCGGGCTTGGCCGCCTCGCGGTAGGCCTCGCCCCGCCGCAACTGCTCTTCCTGGCTCTGGGTCTCGCCCAGGCTCCACGGATTGAGCAATAGGCTCGGCTTCGTGAGCAGATTGCCCGGACGGCGAGACGCCGTCCGGCGCTCCAACACATACCGGAACTCGTCGCCCAGATCCCGCCCCGAGACGTAGTAGCAGTTGGCGGCGGCGAAGTGGAGGAACTGCGGGTCCGGCCGGTCCGGCGACGGGAACGCGGTTGGGCCCGGCCGAAGGTAGCGTCCCACCAACACATGGACCCGCGTGGTCGGCGTGGCATTGGCCAGTTGGACAGCAAGGTGCTTCTTGCCAGCCGCCGCCGGGGCCAGTTCGGCACTTGCGATGCCCAGCAGACGGGGGTTCCGGGACTCGGCGAAGCCCTGCGCCCCCAGCGCCCAACCATTCTGGCGCGCTCCCTGAACTACCGTGATCTCCGTGCGCCCGACATCCGCCCCCCAGGCGTTGCGCACGACGAGCAGATACCTGCCAGCAGCCAACCCGCGTACCGTCGCCGAACCTTCGGCCACCGCGACGTGCTGCCCCTGGTCGGCCAGGATCGTACGGGAGCCCGGCGTGTCCAGCCCCAGTTCCACCAAAGAGACTTGCTCCGCCGTCCCTCCTGGCAAGGGCAACTGGAACGTATCCCCTACCACGCCAACCAAAGCGCCAGGCAGCGCGACTGCTCCCGCATCGGTGGCGGCGGTGGCAAAGGACGCCTCCGTATCCGCCGCCTTGCAGGAAATGCTCACCACTCCCGGCAGACTGCCCAACCGGACCTGTCCGGCGGCATCGGTCTGCAAGCGAACTGGCACTTGGAAGTCGTACTCCGCAAGATCGAGCCGCACGGAAACCGGGCGGTCCGGCAACGGTTCGCCAGTCTTGCCCAGCAGCTCCAGAATGTACCCTTCCGCCGTGGGGCGCAGGTGCAGCGAGGCAATCCGCGAATCCCGGTCGATCCCGTTCACCGAACACCCGCCCGTAGCCGACAGTTCCTCGTCCTTGCCCTGGCTGATATTGCGGACTTTGCCGCTCAGTCGGTACGTAAGCTGGACCAGGTCCGGGGGCACCCGGAACTCGCAGACCGTCTCGCGGTCGTTGGCGAGCTTGATGTCCTGGTAGGTCCGGCTGGTGTTGATCCCGTGGATATCCGTCGAGACAATGGTAAGTTCCACCTTCTCCAGCAACGCCACGTCGCAGGGAATGGCGTTCACCAGCAACCGGGGCCGGATCAGCAACCGGGCCGTCTCGTTCTGGATCAGGCTCTCGCGGTCCAGCAGGAAGGCGGTGTCCAGCACATAGTGCTCCGACCGATGCTGGAACCGGCCCAGCCCCGCAAACTCGCCCCGGCGCAGGACGAAGGTCTCCGCCGGTGCCTTGGCACTGGTGGCAAAGGGCACCACGATCTCGCCGGATTCCTCGGGCCGGAACTCCTGGCTACCCAGCCAGAGGGAGGCGTCCGTCACCACCACATTGTCCTGGTCGTATACCCGGAAAACGTGGCCTGCGGCCCCCTGCCGCTCGGTGTAGCGCAGGCTGCCCTTGCGGATCACCGCCCGGCTGCTGCGGCCGTTGCCGATCAGCTCGATCACCCAGACGCCCGGACGGTTCAGGTCGGGAAAGGAGAAACTCTCCGCGTGGCGGCGCAGGGCGGGCTGCTCGTAGGCAAAGGTCTGCTCCCGGTTGGCCACGAGACCATCGAGGTCCACGCTGGTGCCAATCTCCGTCCCCTTGGTGCGGTAATAGTTGAAGGCGTTGATCTCGTAGACCCTTACCAGGAGGGAGGGAACGTTCTTCACCGCCACCGCCAACTGGACGGGCTCGTCGATGGCGAACCGCCCTTTGCAGGTAGGCAGCAGTTCGATATCCACCCGCTCCTTCAGGGCGCGCAGCTTCTCGGGGGCGACCATGGCCTGCCAGGCCTCCTGGTCCCCCACACCGGCCAGGATGTTGGCTTCGGCATGGACCTCCCTCAGGTAGCTCTCCTCCACATAGGGAGAGAAGGCCGCATAGCCTTGCGCATCCACCAGGAAGTGCTGGAGGAACGCCCGTACCAGCGCCTCGTCGTTGCCGATGGGGACCCGGATCACCGCGCTGTTCCCCGCCGACTCGCCCAGATTCACGATCTGGCCCTGAAACGCGGGCTGCCCCAGGTACTCCCGGCGCACGTAGTAGATGTTGCGCGGCAGTTTCAGATAGGCCAGGAAGCGGTCCAGGTCATACACATCCTGGGTGCGGTCGAACTCAAGCCGCCGGTAGAGGATGTTCGCCTTGAGCACATTCCACAGCGGCGGCAACCGGTCGGCCAGGGCTTGGAGCCGCTCCAGATAGGCCAAGCGGACGGCGGGGAGTTCCACATCCTCGTCGCTCTTCGGTGCCAACTGCTGGAGATAGAGGTCCACGAACCTCCGGTCGCCCCACAAGACCGGCAGACGTTCGGCGCAGGCATCGAGTTGGGCCAGGGTCAGCCTGCGGTGAACCCGTAGGGAGCCAAAGCCACCACTGTCCTTCAACTGCAACTCGCCCACTACCAGATCCACCAGGTTGGGCAGATCGGGAAACTCCAGGAGATCAAGCAGCGCGCGCCGCCGTTCCAGGGTGAGCTCCATCCCCGCCAGACGCCGGTAGGCCGCCGGGGTGAAACCGTCCAGGAGGCGGTTGCGGGCAAAGGCCTGCTTATCCAGCGCCTCGCGGTCCAGCAGACGCGGGTCCAGGACCGTCGGGTAGTTCGTCTCCCGCTCCCGTTCGCGGCGGGAATGGGAGAAGGTCAGGCCAAGCTGCTGGCGAATCCTCTCCAAGGCGGCCTTCGGGTCGGCCACGTACTGGAGCAGGGCCTGGCGGTTCTCCATCTCCACGAGTTGTGCGCTGTGACTGTGCTTCTCCTTGTCCGTCCACCGGCGGATCATCTCCGCCGCTTGGTCCAGTTGCCCGGAGTTCTGATAGTGCAGGCAGTGGTAGTAGTAGTACTCCGTCGTGCCGGGAATCAGTTCCTGCAAGGGCACGGTGCGGTCCGCGGCCAGGGCGAAATCCTCGACGAAGCCGATTTCGCCGGGGGCCGCCCCCAGAGTCAGCGTCAAGGCAAGCAGGGAGACCAGTAGGGACAGTGGGCGATTCATGGGGAATCTCCTTGGCAAGGGAAGAAATGGACAGTGCCATCCAATATGACCATAATGCATGGGCGGGACTTTTTCTTAGCTCCGCCAACCGCATTTGGCTATACGCCCAGATTGCGCCTCATCCTTGCGGGCCTTTCCCAGCCACAGGCTCCCCGATCGGCCGACACCGTCCCGGAATGCTCCCCCGACGCCGCGCGGAGGCGGTTTGGGGCCCATACAAGGTGCGTTCCCGCACCGCGACGGGTTCACTCGGGGCGCCAGCGGAACAGGAGGATCTTCGCTTTCCAGTCCTCTTCGAGGAAAACGAGGTACTCACCGTCGGCGCGCCGATGGGCAAGGAGGCACTCGCGAATGTCCTGCAAGCCGATGTCACCGATCTCCGCAGAGGGTTCCAGGTGCCCCACCGCAGCGCCGTCGTCGAACCGGAACACCTCGACATGTCCGGTGGTGAAACCGAGCTCCTTCCCGGCCCCTGTGTAGGGCACGAAGACGTAGTCGCCAGTCGTATCGAACCCCATGGGTTCGCACGAGGAATGGCCCTGCGAACCCACCGCATAGGGTGCTACGATGCGCCAGCGGAGGACAGGCGTCTGCGACCAGGAATCGTAGCGGCAGATCACCGGCCCCATTGGCTTCCAGTGCTGGTTCTTGTGCTCGGCGGTCGTGCCCCCGAGGAGCATGGTATCGGACTGCGGATCGTAGCGCAGGCGTTTGATGCGGTCGAACTCGGCGGGCATGCGGAACGCTGTAGCGCCCGCCCAGTCCCAGCGGGGATTGCCGTTGGCATCCAGACCGGCAAAGGGGAAACGGCGAATACCAGCGGTCTCCGTAGCCTGCCAGACCGCGCCCCCCGCATCCACCCACCAGCCCTGGTAGCGCGGCGCGTCCTCGCCCGATCCGGCGTACTCGCCGTCGTCGAAGGCTCCGTTGCCGTTCGTGTCCTGCCAGAGCCATTCCCCCTTCTCGGGCTGGTACGGCGGCCAGACGGCGGCATCGGGCGTGTGTTTCCCCGGCACGATATGTTTGCCGACGAACAACGCGCAGGGAATGGCCGTCTCCGACTCCTCGTCGGCCGACAAGCGGTATACCTGAAGGTACTGGCCATTCATATCGTTGACGAAAAGGAAACGGCGGCCACCGAGCCGCCGGACCCAGGCACCCGCCGACCAGATGTGCAGGCGCGGGTCCTCCGGGTAGCGGAACGGGTCGATGGTGTAACCGCGGTACGTCCACTCCCGGCCAGGCGCCTGGGCGTAGTCCATACGGAAGTGCTCTTCCTTGGTGTAGACGTCTTGGTCCGACTGTGGGTCCACCGCCGCCATGTCCACAAACTCAAGCCCGAACAGCCGCCAGCGCAGGTCCTGGTTGGGCGCATAGCACTCGAGGACGGTGCCGCCGCCGCCACTCTGGCCGTCGCTGGCCACATAGAGATTCCCCTGCCCATCGCAGCCGATTCCCCGAGGCATGTTGAAGCGCAGGTCGCCGAACCGGCCGACCGGGGCCGCGTAGATGCCGCCCCGGACACCGACGGGAGTTGCCGGTTCTGAGCCGGTGAAGGCCAGAATCTGTTGGGATGGGCCACGGTCAGCCAGGAGAAGGCGACCGTCGGCGGCAAAGCAGATTCCCCCTGGAACCGCATCGTTCGGGAGCTCGACGATCCGGGCGGAAGCAAGGTCGCCGCCGGGGGGAAGGCCGAGGAGCCGCCGTCCAGACTGTACAGTCCAGACCCAACCGTCTGGCCCGACCGCCATCTGTCCGGCGTCGGGAACCGACCATACCGCAAGCTGAGTCAAGGTTTCGGCATCGAAGACCAAGATCTGGCTGTCCGAGGGATTGGCCACATAGAGCCGGTCCTCCGTGGCGCAGAGTCCGGCCACGGCTGCCGCCGTGCCGTGCGGCACTTCGTTGATGACGAGGAACCCCCCTTTGAGCGTGTTCCCCTTGCCACCCTTGCCACCGGCGAACGGGGCGACCTTCGCCAGGTCCGTCCGCAACCGGCGGCCGATGCCGAACCAGTCCGCATCACGGGGTGGCCAGGTTGACGAGTCCTGTAGGTGGCCGCCTTCGTTCTCGACTTTCTGCCCGAAGAAGACGTAGCGGCTATTGACCGCAACAGCTTCGCCCCCGTGGTACCCCCAACCATGCGTGTGCCGCGCCACCGCCGCGACCTTGCCGTCGCGATACATGCAGACCTCCGCCCCGCCCTCGTCCCACTCCACATTGGTATAGACCGATCCATCGGAGGCCACCGCCAGCGCACGGATGTCCTGCTGCACCCATTGGGCACCGCCCGGAAAGGTGTTCCCGAGCCAGGACACGGTGCTGGCCAGGCGCGGCGAGGCCCCACTGACCACGGCACAGACCAACGCGGGGACCATCAGCCTCAGGGGTGTTCGCATACTGACGACTTCCTTAATCGCGCACTACTCCTGGGGAATGATCTCGATGGCGTTGCAGAGCCGCGAGGTGGAACTGTGGTCCGCAACGGTGCCGAAATCCACGTCCAGCACACCGTCCGCCACCACGATCCCCGGGAAATCCCGGACCATGGCCCGCTTGAAGTCGCTCCCGGCGAGCACGAACAGGTCCGCTTGCTCCAGCACCCGCTTGCCCTCAATGTCCAGATTCAGCACGAAGACATCGGGTTTGGCCCCCGGTTCGTAGCCGACCTTCCAATGGAGCCGGACGGTATAGGTCCCCGGTCTGACGGTGAACCGGTAGCTGGAGAAATCGTAGGCCTCGGTCGCGTAGAGCGTAGGATCGTCCGCACCCTGGAGTCCGTCGATGGACCGGGTCACGCTCTTATAGCTGCCGGTGTAGCCGTATCCTCCCTCGCGGAAGGGCTGGTCCGGGAAGAAGAGCATCCCGTTCGCGGCCCGGTAGAAGGCCCCGCCGCCCTGGCCGCAGTTCACCGCGTAGGCATTGCGGGCGATCATCTGCGCCTGTTGCTTCAGATACCCTTGCTCCGCCGCTTCGCGCAGCTTGCCCAGCTCCATGATCTCCTTGGCAAATAGCAAGCGATGGGCCTCGGCATAGCTGCCAGCCGCGCACGCAGCTCGGATCGCGGTCAGTTGCCGCGCCAACGAAGCGACGTCCGTGCCGGTCTCCGCGACAGCCTGTATCCCGGTGGCGACGGTCGCCTCCCGTTGGGCGAACCAAGCCGTCGTCGACGCGGACACTGCCGTTGCCACGTGAACCGGCTTGGCCGGGGAATGCGCCGGAAACCGGAACGAGCGCAACTGGAAGGGAGCCAGTTCGACTGTCACTGCGCGGTTCTGGGTCTGGACCTCCGCCCCGGTCGCCAACTCGACCCCAGAGGCATCCCCGGCGGACTGGCACGAGACGCTGACCGGGAAGCAGAGCGTGTTCACGGCATAGACATAGAGCCCTTCCGGAGTATCGCACCAGCGCACCGTGGCCGGATCGCCGGAGCCCTCCACCTCGGCAAAGGCAACAGCCGGCAAGGCGCAGTAGGCGCGGGCGAACTCGCGGGTCTCCTCGTCCCGTCCAGCGGTTCCCAGGGGCTGGGCACCGATCAGCATGCGGGTCGTGTCCAGGGTCGCCAGGCAGAAGGCGAACTCCTTGAGGAAGAAGCGGCCGTGAGCCTTGACGTCGGCGTTCTGGAAGTAGCTGCGGTAGACGTCGGGTTTCAGGGAGTCGTTGAAGCTCTCGAAGTAGGCCAGATAGCTGGCGGACGTCGCCCGACCGGGAGCCTCGAAGACGGTAGCATTGGCCCGGTCGAAGAGGGCTTCGTCGGTCCGGGTTTCCGTATTGTCCCAGTGCTTCTGGTGCCGATAGGAGGTCGGATTCCGGCGTTCGGCGAGAACGAGAGAGGGTAGCTTGCCCAGGGCTGCCACATCGATGCCCATGTCCCGGTAGAAATGGGCGGCCAGTTCCGGCGTGGGATCGTCCGGTGTCGCCGGGCGGACTCCCAGGGGAAGAAACACGGGGAGATCGGGACGGACCGCTGCCGCCAAGCGGCAGATCTCCGTCACCGTCTCCGTGGTCTTCTTGGCCCGCCAGGCAAGCCAGGAGTCCCGGGCGGGGCCGGTCAGGAACGTGTAGCGCGCCTGGTAACGCTCGCGGCCCGTGCCATCGGGAACCGCCACGCCAGTCTCGGTCGCGAACTGGGCCACGGTGGCGTCGTCGTACCCATGGTCCAGAGAGCGGAAGGTCCAGGCGGGGGTGGGCCAGATGTCGACCCCGGCAAACGCCGGATCGGCACCATAGCGGCGCAGAATTTCGCCCACATGCCGCAGGAACGCCCGGCGCACGTCGGGATGCATGGGATTGGGCAGGTACCCGTGCCAACCACTGACCAGATCGCCCTCCCCGTCGCGGGTGTACATCCCCGCCTCGATCGCGGCATCGATCCGGCTGGGCATCAGGTCCAGTTCCGGCAATGTGTACAGGTTCACGGTCCCGATGAGCTGCTTGCCGCGGGCGCCGAGCACCTGCAGGAAGAGGTCGATCCAACCTTCGGGACGCAGCCCGCCGCTGGGGTCGGACCCGGCCACGGGGTAGAAGATGGCGCTGTAGCGCAGCAGTGGGTAGGAGATGAGTTCCTGGCCGGTGTAATCGAGGTAGTCGCACAGGGTCTCCAGATCGCGCACCGCCCGGTCGGAACTGCGGCTGCTCCGGTAGAGCAACTCGAAGCTCTGGTCCTCGTCCAAATGCCCCAGCCTACGGTGATCCATCGTCTTCGGCAGATCGATGGCCAGGCGCGGCAGGGGGGCCAGAAGAGGATGGACGGTCACCGTCGCCACGGCGGCGGGCATGCCCGGAACCATGGTGCGGGCCTCGAACAGGTAGCGGTGGCGGTCGGGGTAGAAGAGGTACCGCGTGACGCGCATCGTCCCGCTCAGGGGGTACTCGTCGCCACTCTGAACACCCCCTTCCAGCCGGTCGCGATGCTGCTTGCTCTCCGCTTCCGGGTACAGGTAGAGTCCCATGGACCGTGGCTTGTCGTCCGGCCAGGCGATCTCCAGAACCACGGGCGGGCCCTGCAGTTGCTCGTCCGCGAAGGTCATCTCGAAGGCGAACCGGTCGGCTTTTCCGGGACCCGCCTCCCGGTAGGAAACCCCGCCGAGCTCCTGGACCGTGGTCGGCACATTGCTCAGCAGCTTGGCTGCGGAGTCTGCATCCGCGCAGTTCAGGACCTGGCTCGCCTCGTCCAGGCTCAATCCCTCCCGGCTTGGCGGCTGGCTTCCCGCAAGCGCATAGACCACGATGCGGAAGGAACGCTGCACCGTCGCCTTGCCGTGAGTCACGACACAAGTCAAACGGTAATCGCCAGCGGCCAGCGGAGGCACGCGCAACCTCACCGACGTCTCGCCTGTGAGCGCGCCGTCAAACGTCTCCTTGGCCAGCGCCTCGCCACCGGCTGCGGGGACCAGACCAGCCTCCAGCGTGACCGCAACTGGCGTCGGCACGACCTTGCCGACCGCCGGAACCACCATCTGTCCGCCGGGATACAGGGCCACGGTCAGTTCGCTTGCCGTTCCGGCTGGCAGAAAGCGCCGTTCCACGATCAGATCAACGGGGAAGGCCTTGCGGTACTCCGCCGCGACCTCGTCGGCGGACAAGGGGGTCCGGTAGATGCGGAGTTCGTCGAAGGCACCGTCTGCCGCCTTCAGGGAACCGCGGTTCCCCGGCTGCGAACCGACGCTGAAGCTCGTCACGCCTGTGAGCGCGGCCTGCTGGCGCTGCGGCAGATAGCGGTCGCCGGTCATGCCCCGTTCATAGGGAACCCCGTCCGCATAGAGGCTGCACCAGCCGTTCTCGTTCCAGACCAGCGCCACATGGTGCCACTCCCCCTGTAGCCAACTGCCCCGGCAACGGTGGTTCAGCGAGAAACCCTTTGCCTCCCCACCGCGCGACAGGTCGGCCCGCAGCCAGTTCCATTGCCAGAGGTTCAGCGGCGTCTTGCCGCTGTCGTCCTGGGCGGCGAACAACCCATACCACGGGAAGTTCTTGGGGTCCTCGATAGGGCCATCCCATTCCGGTCGGAACCAGAACATGACCGTGCCGCCGGTGCCCGCAAAGGCATCGGCGGCGGCGTAGTCTAGCAGTGGTTTTGTTCCGGTCGCCGCATGGACCCGGACCGCCTGTCCCAGCACACCAGCCACGAAACTGAGCGCATCGGCGGTTCGGGCCTCGTGGTCGCCGTCCTTCCCCTGGATCGCCGTTGTCCCGTCGAAGGCGGCATACCACGCCAACTCGGGTGCCGTGGGCTGGGTATCGATAGCGCCGGCCTGCTGGGTGAACTCGATGTCGTCGAACCCACAATCCACGCGGTATGCATAGAACTGGGCGGACCGCAACACGGCTGCCTCCCGCCGGATCGTCCCCACCGGCCGACCATCCACATCAACCCGGACGTAGGGACCCTCGGTGGTAACCGTGAACGTGCTCCAGGGTGCCTCCTCCCCAACTGGCAGCGCAGTACCAAACTCGGCACCCAATCCGTGGTGTTCACGGGTCTTGCCAGCGACTTGGTCCCAGTAGACGACGGATTTGCCCCGGCAGTAGAGGCGCAGGCTGGACTGATCGTCATAGGCGAGGATCACGCCGAAATGCTGTTCCTTCTGGGGAACCTCGAACCGCTTCGCCTTGAAGGACAAACGCCAGTCCGTCAATGCCAGGTCCCCCACCGTAAAGGAGCTCACCCCAGTCGGACATGACGGCGGACGCAGGAACCCATCCGCACAACGCCAGAGCTTCGGATCCCAGTGGAGACGCGCATCCACCGCCGCCGCGTCCGCGAAGGTCTCCAGGAACGCCGGTGCCGCCATTCCCGGACATGCTCCCGCCAAGACACCGAGGACACCCCAGAACGCTGCTCTCGCTCTCCAGCTACGCATACAGTGCCGTCCTTTCCGCTGCGGACTTACATCTCCAAGGTGCGAGGAAACCATAGGTCGACCCGCATGGGAAACAAGACCATCCCGGCGGATGGTGCGTCCGACCCGGCCGGGCATCGCCAGACCAGAGGACCAAGG
>QKCY01000586.1 GCA_003245525.1 Victivallales bacterium
CCGCTGCGTCCGCCCGCTTGCCACATCGACCAGCCAGATGGCGTTCTTCATACGGCTGATGCTGTTGTTGCGCGCTGCACAGAGCGCAATGGTCCGCCCATCCGGCGAAACGGTGGCGTGGGCATAGGCGGGCTGGTGCCACCGACTGAACGGCAGCCACACTTGCTGGTAGACCTCACCATAGGCGAGCAAGGCGGCAGCGGGACCTGCTGGCACGAGCAGAACGAGGGCTGCCCATCCCACGGTCGACCGCCAGGTCGGCTGGCTCCGCTTTTGCCACAGCCAGGTGCAGAGCAGCCAGACGTGAGCCACAGCCCAGAAAACCAGGTAGAGGGTCTCTTCATGGACAGACACCCGGCAAACCTGCCAACCCAAATGGCCGGTCCATTGGAGCATGGCAAGGGCGGAAGCCCCGAGGGCGGCACTCGTCAACAGCGTTCCCATGCCCCGTAGTCCCTGCCGGGCCAGGGCCCCGGTCAGGGCGATGGTCCCGGTGGCAAACAAGAGGGCTTCCGGGGCACCATCCAGCAGCCGGGGAGGGTAGCCCCGTAGAAGAGCAGCGTGGGCCCCAGGCATAGAACCGCCAGCCCGCCCACCATCAGGTATTTGCCCGTCAGGGTCTGCCACGCGGGCAGAGGCAGAGTGGCGAGGAAACGGGCGGTCTGGTCGTCCGTCTCGCCCGCGAAGCCGCTGGTACCCAGACAGAGGGCGACCAGAACCAGAAGGACAACCAGGGCAGAAGGCTCCGGTTCCCAGCGGTAGAACCCGCTGTAGCCCACGTACCCCAGCAGACAGAAGAGGCCCAGAAGGAGGGCGGCAAGCCGCTGTTGCCGCCACTCCTTCCAGACCAAGGCTCCCCAGCCCGAACCAAGTATCTGGTTCATGGTTTCTCCTCCGGGTTTGCCATGACCCGGGCGAAGGCCGCCCGGATCGTCTCGTCGTTCAATCCCGCCTCGCGGGCGGCACGCACCACGGCGGCCAGTTGCTCCGCGAAGGCGTCGCCACGGTCGGATCGGCAGGCCGCCACGGCCTCGTCGGTCACGAAATAGCCCAGCCCCCGACGGGCCTGGATCACCCCTTCGCGATCCAGCTCCCGGTAGGCGTGGGCCACCGTGTTCGGATTCACCAGCACCTGGGCCGCCAACTGCCGGACCGAGGGGATCGGGTCGTCCGGCCGCAGCGCCCCCCGCGCTACCGCCGCCTTCACCTGGTCCACCAGCTGTTGGAAAGCCGGGACCGGGCTGGCCATGTCGAGTCGCACATCCATCGCAGGAACTCCATCCTCGCTAGTGTACTAGCACACTAGTACAGTTGGCGAAGAAGGAATGCAAATGCCGCAATGCGGTTTCCCGAAGAAGCGCGAAGAAAGGGCCACCACGAAGGCACGAAGGGCACGAAGCGAAGACAGGGAAAGCCAAGACAATCCCGCGCAACGCCCGAAGACTGGAGGGGAAGTGGGAACGTCGGCTGTCCCTCCCTTCTTCCCGACCGTTGCCCTCTGCTGGACCGCCTGGGAACGCCGCTCTCCCGAGCGGCCGCCTTCGCCGCTTCAGGCGGCGTCTTCCCATCCCGACGGTCGGGAAGGGGGGAGACGGGCCGCTCGGGAGAGCGGCGTTCCCAGTCACCAGCGCCCGTGCCAGATCAAACTCCAGTCCCCACCAGCGCTGAAGCACCGGAGACGGCTTCCGCTCAGACGCGGGACTCCGACGACGAGGGCGACCGGGGTTTCCGACCTGGCATGCGTCCTCAGACCGTGGGATGGACCGAAAGCGTATGGAGAAGCGGCGGGCCTCCGCCGCGAGGCGTATCGGATGGGCCGAGACCGATGGCTTGCGGGCAAGCGTCACGCCCCGCGCCCGAGGCCGGGCGCTTCTCCAAAACGTGGGATGTACAGACGCCAGCCGCGATGCACGGGTCGGGACCGACCCAGTCCTTTGGTTGCGACCAACGGCTGCTCTACGCTTTTCGTGGCTAGCATTCCCAGAACTGACCTAGCCCCAGAAAGCAGGTACCTGTTGGAGGACTCAGGTTGGCGATTCTTGATGACCAACACCGGAAAGGCGAGATGCCGGCGCTCCTGGTGGGCGTGCCCGTGGCAGGTCTGGACAGGGACGAATTCTGGTCTAGCTTCCCGGTTGACGGAATTCATCCATGAGGACCCACATGCGCGTCATCGAACCCCATATCCACATGATCGCCCGGACGACGGCGGACTACGAGCGCATGGCGCTGATGCACACGGTCGCCTGCTGCGAGCCCGCTTTCTGGGCCGGCTACGACCGGACGTCCGCCGCCGCCTTCTACGACTATTTCCATCACATCACCACCTTCGAGCCCACCCGTGCGGCGCAGTACCTGATCGACCACTACGCCTATGTCTGCATGAACCCGAAGGAGGCGGACAACCTGGAGCTGGCCCGCGAGGTGATCTCCTTCCTGCCCGAGTTCCTCGACCGCCCCAATGTGGTGGGCATCGGCGAGATCGGCCTGAACAAGAACACGAAGAACGAGCTGATCGCCTTCGAGGAGCAGCTCGATCTGGCCATCGCCCGTCGGCAGTTGGTCTGGATCCATACGCCCCACCTGAACGACAAGCTCAAGGGCACGAAGCTAATGCTGGACGCCCTGCGCAACCGACCGGATGCCAACCCCAGCCTGATCTGCTTCGACCATTCGGAGGAGCACACCATCGGCTTGATCCGGGAGGCGGGTTTCTGGGCGGCCATGACCATCTACCCCATCACCAAGAACTCCCCGCCTCGCGTGGTGGACGCCCTGGAGCGGTTCGGCACCGACCACATGCTGGTGGATGCCTCCGGCGATTGGGGCCCCTCCGATCCGGGCACGCTCCACCAGGCCATCTTCGAGATGCGCCGGCGCGGCTACAGCGACGATGTGGTGGAGGGGGTCTTCTACGACAATCCGTGCCGGTTCCTGGGGCAATGTCCCAAGTTCAAGCACCAGCCCCGGGGAGGCGCGCAAGCCTGATGGCTGGGGCCACGACAACGCGACGTCCCGATCTCTCCGCCTGGTTTCAGCTGGTGCGCCTGCCGAATCTGCTTTCGGTGCCCGGCGATCCCTGGGCCGGGTTGGCTCTGGCCAGCCTGGCCAGCGAGACGTCGCCGGGACTGTGGCGCTACGCGCTCGTGGCCGTGATCTCCCTCTGCCTCTATGCGGCGGGTCTGATCCTGAACGACCTGCACGACGAATCGGCGGACAAGGAACAGCGTCCCGAGCGGCCCCTGCCGTCGGGGCGGATCTCCCGGCCTGCCGCCGCCCGGCTGTGTACCTCTCTCATGGCTCTCGGCGCGGTCTGCGCCCTGCCGCTGGGGCGTCCGGCGTTTCTGGCGGCCTTGGTGCTGGTCGCCCTGGTGGTGGCGTACAACCTGCAGTTCAAGGGGAACCGGACCAACGCCTCGGTCTGCATGGGCCTCTGCCGGGGATGCAGCGTGCTCGTGGGTGCCGCCGCAGCCGGTCGCGGGGTCGCTGCCGTTGTGGCGGCCGTCGGGGTGACGGTCTACATCGCGGCGGTGACGTGGATCGCGGCCGGGGAGAATCGGGCGCAGACGCTGGATCGTATCTACCGGGTCCCGGTCTGGAGCTTTGGCGTTGCGGGGGGAATCGTGGCGCTGTTCACCGTGCGGGACGCCTCCTTCTTCGCCTGGTTGGCGGGCGTGGGCCTGCTCGGCTGGGCGCTGCACGGGGCCTGGCGGCTGGACGTTGATCTGCGCCGCCGGTCCGTGCCGCC
>QKCY01000531.1 GCA_003245525.1 Victivallales bacterium
CGCAGCAGCGTGGTCTTGCCCGAGCCATTGGCCCCGAGCAGGCCCACGATATGGCCAGGAGCCAGGGCCAGACTGACCCGGTCCATGGCCACGGTCTTGCCAAAGCGGCGGCTCACGTCTTGCAGTTCGATCACCGATTCCAGCGTTGCATTCATGGTCCCTATTCCTCGCCGTTGCTCAGTTCGCGGTATTGGCGCTCGAAGACGCGCAGGGCCTCGCCGAGCGGAATGCCCATCTGCATCGCGCAGAAGGCCGCCTCGCGCAGGCTGGCCGAAAGCACCCGCATCCGCTCCTCGTCCTCGCTGACCGTCGGCCGGGGGCGGACGAAGAGGCCCACTCCCCGCCGCCGTTCGACCCAGCCTTCCAGTTCCAGATGGGAGTAGGCCTTGCTCACCGTCATGGGGTTCACGCCCAATTCGGCCGCCACCTCGCGGACCGTCGGCAGTTTCTCGCCTGCGGCCAATGTGCCGGAGAGCACCCCCCGCTGGACCTGCTCTTCGAGCTGGCGGTAGATCGGGACCCCGCTGTGAATGTCATGCCGGAACAGCACCGTACTGCCTCCATGTGTATCATTACAGTAATACACTAATACGCATGGCGTCAAATGAAACGCGCAAGAAAAGCGGCAGCCCTGCCTCGCCGGAGGGCGGGAGCAGGGCTGCCGTTGGGGATTCGGTCCGACTAGTCCGACCAGTCCGACCAGTCCGACTAGGCCAGTTGGATGGCCAGGACGTTGGTGTACGTGGTGGGAAGCTGGTCGGGGAGCTTCACGGCAAGGGTGCCGAAGGCTTGGCTGAAGGCGCATTCGCCTGCACCCAGGAGCTTCACGGACACCACCTTGTCCTGCTCGGTGAGGCTCTTCAGCACAGCGACCCGGTTGGCCGGGGCGGCGAGCATGAAGGCGTAGAGGGTACTGCCCTTGCGGGTGAACCGGTAGTCCGAGCTGTTCCAGACCGTCTTGTCTTCCTTGAAGCCCTGGATGAGGACGCGGGTGTCGCCCTCGCCGTAGTCGCGCCAGGGACGGCTGCCGTGGATAGCCTCGCCGCAGACGGCGAACCAGCTGGCCAGCTCCTGGAGGAGGTAGACGCTCTCGTCATCGATGGAGCCGTCCGGCTTCTGGAGGATGTTGAGCAGCATGCAGCCGTTCTTGGCCACGATGTCGACCAGCATCTCGATGACATGGCCGGGCTTCTTGAAGTTCTGGCGCACGTCGTAGAACCAGTTGCCGATGCAGGTATCGGTCTGCCAGGGCTCGGGGTTGATGCCGGGGAGTTGGCTCTTCTCGATGTCGAGCACGCCGACCCGGTAGATCTCGGGCCGCCGGTCCTTCTGGTTGTAGACCGCGCGGTTCTCGCCGTGCTTGGCCATCGAGGTGTTGTAGAGGTGGGCCACCGCCTGCAGCCCGTAGGCGAACTCGGCCGCGCCCTGGGGCGAGTTGTTGTTCTCGCCGAAGGGCAGGGCCCCGTCGGAGTAGAGCAGGTCGGGCTGGTAGAGGTCGATGACCTCCTTCATCACGTCCAGCCAGTACTGACGGAACTTGAGGTTCGGGGAGTACCAGGGCCGGGCGGCGGTGTCGGCGCGGTTCTCGCCGGGCACGACATGCTCGTAGTTGTCCAGGTAGAAGTCGCGGTAGGCCGGATCATTGCCGTCGTAGGGCACGCCTGCGTAGGGACCGTCGCTGTCGCACCACTTGTTCGTCCGCCACCAGGAAAAGGTCGCGCCCAGATGCTCGGTGAGACCGAAAGGCAGACCCTCCTTCTCCGCCGCCTGCTTCCACAGCCCGCAGATGTCCTTGCCGGGACCTACCTGCATGGAGTTGAAGCGGTTGAGCTTCGAGGGGTAGTTGAAGAAGTGGTCGTGATGCATGGCCTGCCCCACGAAGTACCGGGCGCCCGCCTTGCGGTAGAGGGCCATCAGGGCGTCGGGCTCGAACCGCTCGGCTTTCCACAGGGCGCAGATGTCCTTGTAGCCGAACTTCGAGGGATGACCGTAGTGCCGGATGTGGTAGAGGTTCTGGGGATGCCCCTGCACGTACATGTGCCGGGCATACCAGTCGCCGTACATCGGCACGCTCTGGGGACCCCAGTGGCTCCAGATGCCGAACTTGGCATCCCGGAACCAGGCGGGACACTCGTGCTGCAGCAAGGACTCGAAGGTGGGGGAGAACGCCATGGAGATACCTCCGGCGACAGGCTAGAGCTTCTTGACGCTGTAGGGGTGCTCGTTCTTGCTCTTCACGCGGATGTCGAAATGGACGGTCTCGGTGGTGCGGCCCGACCGGCTGCCGATGGCTTCGAGCGCGTCGAGCACGTCCAGCCCGTCGATGACCTTGCCGAAGACGCTGTGCCGCCGGTCCAGATGGGGCGTGGCGACAAAGCAGATGAAGAACTGGCTGCCGTTGGTGTTGGGGCCGGCGTTGGCCATGCTCAGGATGCCGCGGCCCGTGTGGCGCAGGTCGGGGTGGAACTCGTCGGCGAAGCGATAGCCGGGACCGCCCGTGCCGGGCATGCCGCTGGCACCGTCCTTCGAGTTCGGGCAGCCGCCCTGGGCCATGAAGCCATCGATCACCCGATGGAAGGACATGCCCTTGTAGAACCCGCTCTCGGCGAGCTCGATCATATTGGCGACCGTGTTCGGCACCTTGTCCTCGAACAGCTCGATCGTCAGGGTGCCCTTGTCGGTCACCATTTCAACAACTGGATTAGCCATGGGAAGAACTCCTGGTTGGGAAGGAAACGCCCGACAATAGGCGGGCGCGGGGGATTGTGCAAGCGGCGGGGTGGGGAGAGTGGACGAAGTGGACTGGGTGGACGAAGTGGACAAGAGCGTGCCTGCGCCCCCAGTCGTTGCCGCCTGGTCAAGCCCAGTCCACAACGTCCACCCAGTCCACTCTGTCCACCTTCTTACATCAGCGAGCGCGGATCCACATCGGCTTGGATGTCCACGTCCTTGCTGCGCTTGCCGATTACCAGGGGGCGCAGGATCTTCACGACCCGCCGGATATCCCCACCGCGCAGGGTGAGCTGGAAGCGGAACAGGCCCCGAATCCGGGCGATAGGCGCAGGCATGGGGCCCATGAGCTGGACGCCGGGCGGGAGCACGGGCTTGAGTTCCTCCGCGAACTCGGCGGCGGCGGCGGCGACCTTCTCCTCCTCCTGGCAGCGGAAGTGGATCAGGACCATGTGGGTGGCAGGGGGGAACTCCAGGATGCGGCGCGCCTCCATCTCCTCCCGGTAGAACCCCTTGAAGTCGTGCTCCAAGGCGAACTGGAGGGCAGGATGGAAGGGGGTGTAGGTCTGCACGATCACCCGGCCCGGGCGGTCGCCGCGGCCCGCCCGGCCCGCCACCTGGGTGAGGAGCTGGAAGGTCCGCTCTCCGGCCCGGAAATCGGGCAGGTGCAGGCCCAGGTCCGCGAAGATGATACCCACCAGAGTCACGTTCGGGAAATGCAGTCCCTTGGCGATCATCTGGGTGCCGATGAGGATGTTGATGCGCCCCGCACCGAACTCCGCCAGAGTCTTCTGGTAGGCGCGTTTGGTGGTCATGGTATCCGAATCCATCCGCCCGATGGTGGCTTGCGGGAAGACGGCATGGGCCGTGGCCTCGATCCGTTCCGTGCCAAGCCCGGTGTAGCGGACCTCGGGGTTGCCGCACTGGGGACAGATCTCGGGGGCGGGCCGCAGGTGGCCGCAGAGATGGCAGGCCAGCATCTGGTCCCGGCGGTGGTAGGTGAAGGTCACCGAACAATCGTCGCACATGGCCACGTAGCCGCACTGGGAACAGAGGAACTGGGTGGCGTAGCCGCGCCGGTTGAGGAAGAAAATGGTCTGTTCGCCGTTCTGCAGCCGTTCGTTGACCAAGTCCTCCAGACGACGGCTGAAGACCTGGGGGCCGCCGCGCAGAGCGGCCTCGGCGGCCATGTCCACCACTTCCATGATCGGCAACCGCTGGTCGTCCACCCGTTCGGGAAGCTCGGCCAGGGTGTACTTCTTCAGCTCGCAGTTGTAGTAGGATTCGAGGGCGGGAGTGGCAGTGCCGAGAACCACCGTCGCCTTCTCCATCCGGCCCCGGACCACGGCCACGTCGCGGGCGTTGTAGCGGGGAGAGTCGTCCTGCTTGTAGGTGTTCTCGTGCTCCTCGTCCACCACGATCAGACCCAGGCGGCGGAAGGGGGCGAAGAGGGCGGACCGGGCCCCCACCACGATCCGGGTGCGGCCCTCGTTGATCTTGGTCCACTCGTCGAACCGCTCGCCGTCGCTGAGGCCGCTGTGGAGCACGCTCACCTCCTCGCCGAAACGGGCGCGGAACCGCTGGCAAGTCTGGGGCGTGAGCGCGATCTCGGGCACCAGCACGATGGCCTCCAAGCCCTTGGCCAGGCAGTGGTCGATGGCCTGCAGGTAGACCTCGGTCTTGCCGCTGCCGGTGACGCCGTGGAGGAGAATGGCCTCCCCTTGCCCCGCGTCGATGCCGTTGATGATCGTCGCCAGCGCCTCGGCCTGGTGCCGGGTGAGGGGCAGCGGTTTGGTGGGCAGGATGATGTCGTCCTTGAAGGGATCGCGGCCCACGGCCCGCTGTTCGAGGGTGATCCAGCCCTTCTCGGCCAGGTTCTTCACCACCGTCGGCCCCACGTCGGCAGTCTCGCGCAGTTCGCTGACCGGCACCGAGCCGAGCCGGACCAAGGTCTCGATGGTGTGGCGCTGTTTCTTGGTGAGGGCGGCCAGTTCGTCCCCCTTGTGCGGGGCCTTGTCGGCGAGGCAGGCGTACTGCTCCTCCCGCTGTTTCACCTTGCCGCCACGCACCGCCGCCGGCAGCATGGCCCGCACCGCCACCTCGATGGGGCAGCAGTAGTACTCGCTGATCCACCCGGCGAGCCTCAACAGGGCCGCGGGAATCTGCTCCCGGTCGCCCACCATCGACTCGATGGACTTGAGATTGGGGTACTCGCTCTCCTCCTTGATCCCCACCACATAGGCCGAACGGCTGCCACCGCTGCCAAAAGGCACCATCACCCGCACCCCGGGACGCACACGCGCCGCCAGCGCCGGGGGTACGAGATAATCGAACTCCCGGTCCAGCGTCAGATCGATGACAACCCGTGCGACAGCCATGACAACCCCAGGTGGACACTTGCGAGGTGCAATGTAGCACACGCGGTGGGCCCAACTCGATCTTCCCCACGCGAAGACGCGAAGAGCGCGAAGCGAAAGCCTGCCACGTCTGCACGCGAAGGCGCGAAGGGCGCGAAGGGAAGACGGGGTACCAGCGGCCCCGTCCCTTTGGTCCCTTTCGTCCTTTAGGTCCTCATGATCTACCGGCGATAGGCCTGGATGATGGCCTTCAGGTAGCCGCAGCTTTCCGCCGCGATGATGGCGCTGCGGCTGACTTCGTACTGGGAGCCACCGATGATCTCCAGGTTGACCGGCCCGGCGTAGCCCGCATCCAGCAGCACCCCGAGGTAGCCGAAGAGGTCGATCTTGCCGCGCCCGCAGGCCTGTTCCTCGGCCTTGCCGGGGGCGGGGCCGGGGCCGGAGTCGCGGATATGCACGTGGCGGACCCGCGAGACGACCTGCTTCAGGGCGTCCTTCGGGACTTCGCCGCCGCGATGTATATGGCTGGGGTCCATGTCGATCCCGAAGGCGGGAGACGGAATAGCGGCCATCGCCTGGAGGGTGGTGGCGGTGTTGAACATGGAGTTGCCGATATGGGCCTTCACGCAGAGGCACACGCCGTGCTGTTCCGCTTCGGCGGCGAGAGTGGCCATGCGCTCGATGCAGGCCTCCAGATCGCCGGGGGCACCGCTCTTGCCGCTGGGGCCGATGTTGATGATCGGGATCCCCAGCTCCGCCCCCGCCTCGAAGGCGCGGCGAACACGCTCCTCGTCCAGCGGCCCGACTTCCATGGCGGTGATCGGCAGGCCGAATTCCTCCCGCACGTCCCGGATCAGCGGCGCATCCGCCCGCCAGTTGGCCAGGTGGAGGTGTTCGCCCAGGGGATCGCCGAAGGCACCGCAACCGTCGAGGGCGGAGATCTCCACCGCGTCGTAGCCAGCCCACTTGATGTGCTGGAATGCCGTGCGCAGGTCATGCCCGCCGAACAATACCGAATTCACGCCCAATTGCATTGGTTGGTTGCCCTTCGTAGGTGGTGGGAGTCTGCCGAGTATCGCAAGATAGAGGGAAACGGCATTCCTGCCACCCTTCCGGGCATCGTCATGCACGCAGGGCGAGGAGAGCCACGAGCAACGGCGCAATGGCCAGGCCGGGGAGCAGATTGGCTACCCGGATGCGTTTCAGATCGAGCAGCAGCAAGCCCAACCCCAGCAGCATGACCCCGCCGGTGGCGGTCATTTCCGTGACCATGGGCTCGGTCAGGATATGCTGGACGCCGCTGGCCGCGAGGGTGATGCCGCCCTGGACCACCAACACAGTCAGGGCCGCGCAGGTGACCCCCATGCCGAGGGAGGCGGCGAAAGCGAGGCTGGAACAGGCGTCCAGCGTGCTCTTCACCATGAGCAGGTGGGAGTCCCCCGAGAGCCCGTCCTGGATCGAGCCCAGGATGGTCATGGGCCCCACGCAGAAGACCAGGCTGGCGGTGACGAAGCCCTGGGTGAAGTGCCCCCGGCTCAGGAAGGGACTGCGCGCGGCCTTGGCCCGCAGGTAGTCGCCGAGGGCATCCAGGCGCATATCCAGGCGGAGCCATTCGCCGAGCATGCCGCCGAGGATGAGGCTGCCCAGCACCACCAGCACGTTCTGGGTCTGGAGAGCCATCTGGGCCCCGATCACGAGGGTGATGAGACCAAGGCCGTGCATCACCGTCTCGCGCACCCGCTGTGGCAGGCGGTCGCCGAGAAACGTCCCGACCGTACCGCCCAGCAGCACCGTGCCCGTATTGACCAGCGTACCCAGCATCGCGCAGACTCCGTGTGAATCGCGGCAAACCTAGCGCGGAACCGCTTCCGTAGCCAACCAGGCCATGGCGAATGCGCAACGCTGGCTGCGCAGTTCGGCTCCGGCGCTATGCAGCCCTTGCGCGCCGCGCCGGGCAGCCGCGCCCAGCCTGACCCTGGCATAGCCCCTGCTTAATGGGAAACACAGCTCCGTCCGGTCCTGACGGAGCAGGGGCGGCACTGATCGGCACCAGCCAAACAGAGGAGTCTTCGCATGTGGCGCAGATCCGGTTCTTCTCTCCGTCGGCTCGTCACGTTCACCCTGATTGAACTGCTGGTGGTCATCGCGATCATCGCGATTCTGGCCTCCATGCTGCTGCCCGCGCTACAACAGGCCCGCGCCAAAGCCCGGATGATCAGTTGCACCGCCAACCTGAAACAGATCGGGCTGGCCCTCATCATGTACCAGAACGACAACGAGGAGCGCATCGTCCAGGGCTGGGATAGCTACGTGGATTCCAGCAGCGACCGTACCCAGTGGGCCAAACTCCAGACCTACTACAGCGACGAGAACGTCCGCAAGTGCCCCTCGAACTCCACCGACGGCTACTGGTGCTACGGCGTCTTCAGCGCCATCGCCGGCCAGGCCATGCACAGCTACGTCCCCAAACCCTCCGGCACGGTCATCATGGGGGACAACACCCAGCTCACCGCCGACGCCCACACCCAGACCATCGACACCTGGACCCGCTACAGCCACGGCCATTGGCAACTCAGCTACCCCCGCCTGTACACCAGCAACAGCTACTACAGCAGCGGCGACTACACGACCCGGGTGATGAACCCCTTTGTGCACGAACCCATGGTCGACCTACTCTTCTGCGACGGCCACGCCGAGAGCATGAAAGCCGAACAGGCCTGGGGCGGCTACACGCCCTACGAGTACGGTGCCGACGGCAACATCTGGGACAACCAGTAGGACCAAGCAACCCCCCAACCGATAGGACTTCCCGCAATGCATGCCTCGTCCCGCCGGATCTTCACCCTCATCGAATTGCTGGTCGTGATCGCGATCATCGCGATCCTGGCCTCCATGCTCCTTCCCGCCCTCCAGCAGGCCCGGTCGAAGGCCCGGTCCATCAGTTGCACCAGTAACGTCAAGCAGGTCATGCTCGGCTGGACCATGTACCTGGACGACAACAACGACACCTATCCCACCCAGTACAACAACCTGGATGCCGTGGTCTACTACAGCGGCACCAGCACCATCACCACCTACGGCAACTACCAGCCGCTGGTCTATCCGTACGTCGGCTCGATGGATGCCTTCATGTGCCCCGTGAGCGCCCAGACCAGCAAGGCGAACCAGTTCGCCTACGACTACGCCATGTCCACCTGGTACCATACCAAGACCCGGAGCAGCATCTTCGGCAGCGGCAGCTACTCGCCCTCGGAAATGGGCCTGGTGCTGGACACCAACAACGAGTGGGTGGACTCGAACCGGGCTTCCCGCGTCTCGGCCCGCCACCTGAGCCGCGCGAACATCGGCTACAACGACGGTCACGCCGACTCGCGCACCGACGCGGACATCAACGGCGACCCCACCTTCCTCGGCTACACCGACGTGGCCACCTGGCAGACCTACGGCACCGTCGCCACCCAGTAGATTTCGCCAGGGCACGTAGCATGACCTGCTGGGCGGGAACAGCTTACCACTTGGGGAAAAATGTTGGACTGGCTTGCATTTCCTGCCCGCTCCGTCAACTGTAGCCATGGGTCCGGGTACTATCACACGTTCGGGAGATGGACTATGCGCTCTGGGAACCGCCGTTTCACCCTGATCGAACTCTTGGTCGTCATCGCCATCATCGCGATTCTGGCCTCCATGCTGCTGCCCGCCCTCCAGCAAGCCCGGGCCAAGGCCCGGGCCATCAGTTGCACCAGCAACGTCAAACAGATCCTGCTCGCCTGGAACATGTATCTGGACGACAACAACGACACCTACATCAACGAGCGCGACAATCTCGACGGGGTCTCGTACTACAACGGCACCAGCACCATCACCACCTACGGCAACTACCAGCCGTTGGTCTACCAGTACGTGGGATCGATGGACGCCTTCATGTGCCCGGTCAGTGCCCGCACCAGCAAGGCGGAACGGTTCGCCTACGATTGCTGCATGTCCACGTGGTACTACGGCAAGACCCGGAGCAGCATTTTCGGCAGCGGCACCTATTCCCCCTCGGAAATGGGCCTCGTGATCGACAGCAACTACGAATGGGTCCAGTCCAACACCGCGATGCGCGTCTCGGCCCGCCACTTGAAGCGGGCAAACGTCGGATACAACGATGGCCACGCCGACTCGCGGACCGACGCGGACATCAACGGCGATCCCACCTTCCTCGGCTTCACCGACGTCACCACCTGGCTGAGCAACGGCAACGTCGCTCTCCAGTAGGCTCGCCGACCGACAGCCATCTCCCCAGCGCGGCCCCCCCAGGAGCCGCGCTGCGTTCTTTCCGCGGAGAAACCAGCAAGCAAGCCGGTGTTGGCGTAGCGTTTCCAGCGAGTAGAGTAGGCCGCACTACCCATCCGCCGGAGACTCGCGCCATGAAGACCGCTCTCGCCGCTATCCTGCTCGCCGCTGCCGCCTCCGCCCAAGTCAGCCGCCAGGCTGTCCTCGACCCGGCCGCGCCCGGGCTAATGGCGAAGGCCGATCTGCTCTCCGCTACGGCGAACGTGGTCGATACCGCGACCGGACCGGCCCTGGAGGTCGCCTTCGGCCACGACAACGCCTGGCCCCATCTCATGTTCCGGGCGGGCGAAGCCTATGAAACGACCGATTGGTCGGGGGCCAACGTGCTCGCCTTCACGGTGACCAACCCCATGGCCGAACCGATCCAGGTCAATGTCCGCGTGGATGACTCGGGCGAAGCCGACGGCTCGCGCCACTGCCGCCAGGGCGGGGTGACCGTGCCGCCCGGCGGTCCGGTGGAGGTGCGGTTCGATCTCTCGGCCTTCCGCCTGGAAGGCATGCGCGGGCAACCCCGCAACCGGGGGGTGGACCGGGCGGTCGGGCTGTGGATCAACCCCTCCTGGCGCGAGCTGGACCTGGGCCACATCGTCGCCTTCCAGCTTTTCATGGCCAAGCCCCAGCAGGATTTCACCCTCCGTCTGCACAAGGTCGAACTGCTGAAAGCCGAGAGCAACGAACTCAAGCCCTTCGTGGACCGCTTCGGCCAGTTCACCGACGAGGAGTGGCCGGGCAAGGTACACGAGGACGCCGACCTGGCCAAGGCGAAGGCCGAGGAGGAGGCCGATCTCGCCGCCCATCCCGCTCCCCCCGACCGCGACCGCTTCGGCGGCTGGGTCGCCGGGCCGCAACTGGATGCCACGGGCCGGTTCCGGGTGGCCAAGCAGGACGGCAAGTGGTGGTTCGTCGATCCCGACGGACGCCTTTTCTGGAGTTCCGGCATCACCTGCGTCCGCCCCGAATCCGCCGGTCCCCTGCTCGGGCGCGAGAAGTACTTCGTGTGGCTACCCGAAGAGGGGGATCCCCTGCGCCCCTTCTACAGCCCCAAGGGCAAGGGCTGGCTCGATTTCGGGAAGATGAACCTCTTCCGCAAGTTCGGGACCGACTATGCGGCCACCTCCCACGAACTGGCCACCGAGCGGCTGCGGTCCTGGGGCTTCAACACGGTCGGCAACTGGAGCGCGGGCGAGGTCTGGCGACTGGACAAGGTGCCCTATACCATCCCCGTCGGCTTCCGCTCCCCGCGGATCGAGATCACGGACACCCGCTCCTTCCCCGACGTGTTCTCCCCCGAGTTCGAGCCCGCCGTGCGCAAGAGCGTGGCCGCCCTGGCGGCCTACAAGGACGACCCCTGGCTGCTCGGCGTCTTCATCGAGAACGAGCTGCCCTGGGCGGGCTGGGGCAAGAACGCCTACCTGCTTCCCGCCACCATCCTCGTCTCCGAAACCGATAGCCAGATGCGCCAGACCATGCTGCAGGAACTGCGGCAGAAGTACGACACTATCGCCAAGCTGAACGGGGTCTGGGGCACCGCCTTCGCCTCCTGGGAGGCCATCCCCGGCGGCCCCAAGCTCACCAACGAGCAGCAGGACAAGGCGGCAGGCGACCTGTCCCCCTTCTGCACCCTCCTCGCCGAACGCTACTTCTCGGTCTGCGAGCAGGCGATGCGCGACCTTTTGCCCGGCGTGCTCTACTTCGGCCCCCGCCTCGCCAGCTTCAACCGCGAGACCGTGGCCGTCGCCGCCAAGCACTGCGACGTGGTCTGCTTCAACATCTACAACGACCTGCCCAGCGACCGCGAGGCGGACGAACTGGCCAAGGAGATGGATTTCCCCATCGTGATCGGCGAGTTCCACTTCGGGGCTCTGGACCGGGGCATGTTCCACACCGGCCTGCGCAAGGCCGAGAACCAGGCCGAACGGGCCGCCAAGTTCGCCGCCTATGTGCGCACTGCCGCAGCCGCCGACTGGTGCGTGGGCACCCACTGGTTCCAGTACCGCGACCAGCCCCTCACCGGACGCTTCGACGGCGAGAACTACAACATCGGCTTCGTCACCATCACCGACACGCCCTATCCCGAGATGCGTGCCGCCGCCCGCGACCTCCACACCGAACTCTACCGCCTCCGCACGACCCCGTAGCGCGGGACGTTGCTTTTCCGTGCGGGACCGTGACATCACGCCCGTCCCTTGGTACCACTCCCGGAGCCCAGCCAGCATGAACCGACGCGATTTCCTCCGTACCAGTGCCCTGGCGACCGCCGCCATGGGCCTGCCCGTGGTCGACACCTTTGGTGCCCCCAACCGCGAAGGCAGCATCGTCAAGGGACGCAAGCTCAACATCGCCTGCATCGGTTGCGGCGGGAAGGGCAGCAGCGACATCGACGGAGTCCGGGGCGAGAACCTCGTCGCCTTCTGCGACGTGGACTTCGCTCAGGCGAGCAAGACCTTCGACCGGTATCCGAACGTGCCCCGCTACAAGGACTATCGGCAGATGCTGCTGGAGTTGGACGACAAGATCGACGCGGTCACCGTCTCCACCCCCGACCACATGCACTTCCCCATCGCCATGATGGCGATCAGCATGGGCAAGCATGTCTTCGTACAGAAGCCGCTGACCCACACCATCGCCGAGGCGCGCGCCATCACTCTCGCGGCCCGCGAGCATAACGTGGTCACCCAGATGGGCATCCAGGGCCATGCGGGCAGGGGCATCCGCACGCTCAAGGAGTGGCTCGACGCCGACGCCATCGGCCTGGTCCACGAGGTCCACTACTGGACCAACCGGCCCATCTGGCCCCAGGGCATGGACCGGCCCGCCAACGCCCAGGCCGTCCCCGCGACCCTCGACTGGAACCTGTGGCAGGGCGTGGCCGCCGAACGGCCCTATAACTCCTGCTATCTGCCTTTCGGTTGGCGCGGTTGGTGGGAGTACGGTTGCGGGGCCCTGGGCGACATCGGCTGCCATGCCATGGACGCCGCTTTCTGGACCCTCGGGCTCGGCTCCCCCACCAGCGTCACCGCCGAAACCAGCGATCACCATCCCGAGACCGCCCCCAAGTGGTCGAAGGTCACCTACGAGTTCCCCGCCCGCGACGGCAAGCCCCCGGTGAAGGTGGTCTGGCATGACGGCGACCAACCCCCGGCCCGGCCCAAGGAGTTGGAGAACGACCGCAATCTGCCC
>QKCY01000526.1 GCA_003245525.1 Victivallales bacterium
ACCGCTGTAGGCGGGGATCTTGGTCAGGGGCGTGAAGGCGTTCATGCTGGAGATGTTGACCACCACGCCGGCACCGGCCTTGGCCATGTCCTTGCTGAAGACCTGGGTGGGCAGCAGAGTACCGATGAAGTTGAGGTTGAAGACGAATTCGATGCTCTTGGGATCAAGGTCGTAAAAGCTCTTGAAGCCCTCGATGGTGTGCTCGATGTCCTCGGGGAGGAGGTACTCGCGGGAAGTGGTGCCGCGGGGATGGTTGCCGCCCGCGCCGTTGATCAGAATGTCGATGGGGCCGAAGGTGGCCTTGATCTCGGCCAGGGCGGCTTCGAGGCTGTCCTTTTCGAGCACGTTGCAGGCAAACCCGGCAGCCTTGAACCCGGCAGCCTTGATTTCGTCGGCCACCTTGTCGGCGGCTTCCTTGCGGAGGTCGAGAACGGCGACTTGGGCGCCGCATTCGGCGAGGGCTTTGGCCATGCAGCCGCAGAGGATGCCACCACCACCGGTGACGGCGGCGACTTTGCCAGCCAGATCGATTTTGAAGGGAACTGCCACGGGTTGTCTCCTAAGTAGAAGGATGGGAACAGAGCCAAATGTAGGCAACTTGGTAATATCGCTTTCGCGCGGATTAATCAAGGCGGCATGGGCATGAGCCCGTCGGCAGCGAAGAGGCAAATGATCCGCCCGCGGTTTGCCAGGCCCGCTTTCCTGCCCCATCTTGGCGGCATGTCCCTGCCGGAGGAAGATCCATGCAGCGCATCCTGTCACTGTTGCTCCTTGCGGCCCCGCTCTGGCTGCGGGGCGAAGCCAATCTTGCGGTCACCGCCCAGGTCGAGGCCAGTTCCTGCCTGGGCAAGCTGCGCGCGGAGTTCCTGGCCGACGGCCAGCGAGGGCGGCAGAGCGCAGGCACCTACTGGAACGATGGCACCCGGGGAAAGGGCGGCGACACGGTCCGCCTGACCTGGAAACAGCCCCAACCGGTGCAGGAAGTGCGGGTGCTCGCCCCGCTCATGGACCGCAGCGGCCCGTTCCAACTGCCAGGCATCGAGATCTGTCTCCTGCGGACCGGAACACCCGTGGCCACCGTCAGCAACCTGGCCCTCTTGGCCGCCTCGGCCCTGGCAACGTGCCGCGATCCCGTCCTCAAGATGGCGGACCCGGTTGCAGCGGACGAAATCCGCATCACCTTCGGGACTGGCAATCCGGATGGCTGGAATTTCTGCGGCGAAGTGGTGGTGCTCGGTCCGGGCCAAGGCCCCGACCTGCCCGAGGAACTTGCGGCCCAGGATGGAAAGGTGCCCACAATGACCTACGCCGAATCCGTGCGCTGGCTCGAAGCCAAGGCCCGCGAGACCGTCCGTGCCAGTCTCCAGACGATGGGCGATGGCACCCATGCCTTCCCCCCGCAAGTGGGGCTGGGCTACAACGCCTTCTGGCTGCGCGACTACAGCTACATGCTGGAGACCTGTGCCGACGCCCTGAGCGACGCGGAACTGGCCGCCGCCTGCCGCCTCTTTGTGCGCTCTCTCGGTCCCGACGGTGCGGGGGTGGACTGCGTGCGCTATTCCGGCGAGCCCATCTACAAGCCCGGTTTCGGCACCATGGGCCGGCTATCGGTGGCCGATGGCGGGCCCTTCACCGTGAACGTCGCCTGGGCCACGTGGCAGCAGACGCGCGATGCTGATCTGCTGGCCGAAGTCCTCCCGGCCTTGGTCCGGACCATGCAGGCCGTGCCCCGCGATCCCGCGACGGGCCTGGTCCATATCGCCCCCGGCGAACCCCAGGAGCGCTGTCCCTACGGGTTCACCGACACCATCGGCAAGCAGGGCGATGTCCTCTTCTGTTCCCTGCTCGACATCCAGGCCTCCCGCCGCCTCGCCCAACTGCACCAGGCGGCGGGAAAGGACGGCAAACCCTGGGAGGAGCGGGCCAACGCGGGTGTCGCCGCCGTGCGGAAGGTCTTCTGGGACGAGGAACTCGGCCTGTTCCGCGCCGCCACTGTGCGTTGCCGCGAACCCGACCTCTGGGGCTCTGCCTTTGCGGTCTATCTGGAAGTCGCCACTCCCGCACAAGCCCAACGCATCGCCGCCTACTGCCGCGACCACTATGCCGAAATCTGCCAGCACGGCCAGTTCCGCCACCTGCCCGGCGGTGTCCACTGGGAACGGGGCTGCAAGCCCGACACCTACCAGAACGGCGCGTTCTGGGCCACGCCCACCGGCTGGTTCGTCCATACCCTCGCCCTTGTGGACCCGGGATTAGCCCGGCAGACCGTCGTCGACCTGGTCCAGGACTTCCGGGCGCGGGGGATCTGCGAATGGGTCATCGGCGACCGCATCCAACTCCCCAACTACGTCGCCTCCGCGACCCTGCCCCTGCAAGGCATTCGCGGGCTGGCGGAGAAGTAGAACCAGTCCGACCAGTCCAACCAGTCGGACAGCGATAGAGCCCATCCAGAGCTATCCCGACGACAGCGGCGGTACTCCGCTCCGCAAAGCACTGGAGGCGTGCCTCCCCGGCGGGGTCCAAGGGGCGGTGCCCCTTCTCCAAGACCCTCGCCGAGCTGGTGCTCGGCGCTCCCAGGTGGCTTCGCCTACTCCACTGCCTGCATATCCGGACCCCAGGGATCGACGATGCGCACGCGGTCGCCCAAAGCAGCAACGATGTCCGGCAGGTCGAACACCTTGAGCGCGCCGCGCAGGAAGTTGGCGGCGGGCCAGGCCACGAGCGGCGCCTGGGTCCATTCGCGGTAGGAGCGCGGACCGTTCTTGAGGGTCACCGTCGCCACCTCGTCGCGCAGCAGGGCCACAAAGAGGGCCAGCACCGCGCCCTGTCCCCGACCATAGAGATGAACCGTCTGTGCGCCCTCGGCCTTCAGCAAGTCCAGCGTGCGGAACACGTCGAACACCCGCCGTCCGAGATAGCTTTGGCCGAAAAGTAGCCCGTGGCCATGGAGCATGTAGTCCATCCCGTAGGGCTGGAAGAACCCGCCGACGCCATGGGGTTCGGGCTGGCTTTCGCCCAGACCCCGCACATCGAGCGCGTAGAGCGGTTCGGCAAACGATTCCTGCGCCAGATCCTCCTCGGCGGAGAGATGCGGCAGAAGGAGATGGACCTCCGGCTCCACGTCCAGCGTGTGACCCCATTCGCGCCGCACCAGGCGCTTGTAGAGGACCGCCCGGATGTCCCGCTCCGTCTCGATGGCGTACCGCGCGGAGATCCGGCCCGCCATCCCCACGGGACGGGGTATCCGGAAATGGGGCGGCTCGGCCGGGGCCTTGGGCAGACAGAGCAACCGCCGCACGGCGCGTCTGAGCTCGTCTCCCGCCAGGGGCCGCCGCTGCTGCTCCAATTGCGCCGCACGCCGGTCGAT
>QKCY01000442.1 GCA_003245525.1 Victivallales bacterium
TATGAGCCTTGATTTTCCCCTCCCTGACACAATAGTCCTCGTTTCGCGCGTTTCTTTCATAAGGGTCGCATTGGCGGCGTCCATTTCTCTGAACGTTCAGTATTCCGGGGGTACCCGTGGTTACACGTTGCCTTGCCTTCTCCTTTGTGTGTGTCGCGCTGGCCCTCTCCGCTGCTGACGTCCCCATCGATGGACGCACGTATAGCGTGCTCGACAAGTCCCGTTACGAGCACTTCCAGCTGTCCCTGGAACTGGCCAAGGGAACGGGCCTGGATCTGGTGTTCGCCGCCGACGATCCGCAGAACTACGCGCGGCTGCTGTGGACGGCGGACGAACTGCGCCTGGAGCGCACCGACCAGGGCCGGACCACGATCTTGTTGCGGCAAAGCACCGGCTTCCCGGCTGCCCTGAACGACGGCGGCACCGTGCTTCTTCGCCGCCAGCCCCAGCGCATTGAGGTGGTCGCGAACGGCCAGCGGGTATGCCGGGTCATGGCTCCCCCCTTCGGCAAAGGGCTGATCGCGGTCTGCGGGGATGATGGCCGTGCGACCGTGGCGAAGACCGAGTACCAGCGGATCGAGCCGGTGACCTTCGGGGACGATTTCATGCGCACCGAGGAGGAGGGCAAGAACCTCGGTCTGTGGCAGGTGGCTACCGGCAACTGGCGCATGTACTCGGTGATGGAAACCATCCACGCCAACCCCTCCGCCCGTATCCGCGAAGGCTACGAACCCCTGGCCGACCGGAGCCCGAATCCCTTCTGTCTGTCCGGCGATGGCCCCTCTGGTGCCTACATTCTGGTGGGACAGCCGTTCTGGAGCGATTACCGGGTGGGGGTCTCGGTGCGGTCCATGGGCAGCGAATTCGGCCTGGTTTTCGGGGCCGTGGATGCCGATACCTGCTGGCTGGTTCGCTGGCGGCTGCAATCGCTGGGGGTGAAACCCAACCTCCTGGAACTGGTTCGCCGCGAACAGGGGAACGAGACGGTGGTGGGGGCGGTCCAGGTCGCGGGCCGGGCCTTGGGCTGGTATCGCCTGGAAGTGGCGAACGTGGGCTCCCGGATCGAGGTATTGGTGGACGGAGTTCCGGTGCTGACCCACCACGACGACCGGGCGGTGGGCGGCCGCATCGGCCTGTACGCCAAGGGGACGGCCGAGACCCTGTTCGACGATGTGGCCCTGGACTCCGTGTCCTTGCTGGACCTGAGCGACCCCGTGGAATCGGCACCCACCCGGCAGGAACTCGCGGGCAACTGGGACATCGTCGGCGAGACCACTGGCTGTGTCTATACCGCCCAGGGCGACCGGGAGCCCGCCATGCTCCAGTTCGGCTTTGACGATTGGTCGTCGGGCGGTTTTGCCGCGACGGTCGCGGCTGGCAAGGGCTGTGTCCCCGCGCTGCTGCTCGGCATCCAGGGCCGCGGAAACCTCTTGCGCGCCGAATGGGACGTGCGGGACAAGGAGGTGCGTCTGGTGCAGGTGGCGGAGGGCAAGGAAACAACGCTGGGAAGCTGCGCCTTGGCCAAGGCCGATCCTTCCCATGCCCTGCTGGTGAACACCGACGAGACCAACCATGTGCAGCTCTTTGTGGACGGCCAGTTGGCGATCCGGCAGCCGTTGCCCGCAGCGCCCGTCGGCCCCGTGGGGCTGGCCGTGGGCGGCAAGGGGCCGGCCCGTTTCTCCGCCGTCCGGGCCTTCGCCGTGCTGCCGCGCGACTGGGAGCATGAAGTGGACATCAAACGGTTCGCGGACGATCCCTTCATGCAAGGTTGGGCCTCGCCCCGCTACGCCTGGATTCTCGATCCCGCCTGTACCGTGGAGCAGTTCCCCCAACGCTACATCCACAAGGGCGATTTCTACGGCCCCTTCCGGGTCACCTTGCCGGTGGACGACGGGCTGGTGCTGGCCTTTGGCGGGGACGAGCCCGACGATTTCCAGCACTACGAGTTGGCGCTCAAAGTCTCCTCGGCGACGGCAGGCAGTCTGGTCCTGACCCGGGCTGGCAAGGAGCTGGCCAACGTGCCCTTCACGCCGGGCGAGCGGCAGGTGTTGCCGGGTCAGCAGATCGTGGACGAGAAGATCGGCGCGCTGCCGAAGACCCCGGACACCGTCTCCTATGGCACGCTCACGGTGCATCGCGATGGCCATGAGGTCTGGGCCGAAATGGGCGGGAAGGAAGTCCTGGCCGTTCACGAGGATCGCCCCCTGATGGGGCGGGCCATGACCCTGACCGTGCCGCGCCCGCTGGACCTTCTGCATGTCGGCACCACGCGGGCGCAACTGCTCGACTACCTGTTCGAGAAAGCGGCCACCGACTGGCTGCAGGTGGGCACCTGGGAGGTGACGAACCGCTTCGCCTGCGATCCCCGCTGGTCCCACCTGAATGGACGCGGCAAGGGGGTCGCCGCCCTGTGGAACAAGCTGGATTTCGTCGGCGACTTCACCGTCGAGTACTACGCGGGAATGCGCATGCGCCAGGGCGAGATGCACGAGGGCGCGGCCCAGATGTACTATCCGCGGGTGGGGGACATCGACGTGGCCTTTGGTGCCCAAGACACCGATCTGTTCTCGGGCTACAACGTGATCCTCCAGGCCTGGGATCCGCAGTGGACGGAGAAGGCGAGCGAGTTCCTGCGCCTGGGCAAGGTGCTGGCCGAGAACGACCATGAGCTCATTCCCCGGGGCCGCCACAGCCGCCCCAAGGCGCGGGTGGTGGAGGTCGCCTGGGATCCCGGCGGCCGTCCCGTCCATGGCGCGTGGTATTTCGTGCGCATCCGCAAGACCGGCAACCGCTACGATGTGTCCTTCGACAACTTCCCGGTCTTCTCGGTCACCGACGACGATCCGCTGACCGGAAAGCGGCTGGCGCTCTGGACTCAGCACAACAGCATCGTCATCGCTCGCGCCAAGATCGGCTATCGGGAGGTCGAGCGGCCCTCGCCCAAGGTGGCTGTTGCCAATCTGGCTCCCACCCAGGCGCAGATGAGGCCGTTGCCCTACCGCCTGCAAGGGCTGACCCAGCCGGGCATGTTCCTCGATTTCGAGGAGGACATGGGGGGACTGGTCCCCTATGCGGGCGACCAGAGCGCCGAACTGACCCTGGCTCCCCGTCCCGGCGGCGAGGGACAGGCTCTGCGGCTGGAGAATCTCTACGGCGGCGGCGATTTCGGGGTGGTGATTCCCCTGGCGGGCAGCGATGCCAACCGTTTGGCCCGGCTGGAGTTCGACTACGCCATCCCGCCCGAGGCCAAGCTCAATCTCTACCTGACCCTCGCCGAGCGGCCGGCCGAACGCTGGTTCGTCACGCTGACCGGTCCCGATGAGGAAGGGCCGAATCTCTATCGGCTCGGGCGGTTCCCCGGTGCCAAGGCGGACGGGGCTTGGCATCACGCCAGCTTCGACCTGGGACCGGCCTTGCGGCAGGCCTTGCCCTACGAGGCCCGTATGACCGTGAAGAACCTGACCATCGGGATGCTCCACGAGGGCTATCTGAACGCTGGCCTGGGCGGCAATCCGGGCGGGGCGGTATGGCATCTCGACAACCTGCTGGTGGCGTCGCACGGTCCCGCCGAGGCGATGTTCGCCTGGACGCCGCTCGACCAACCCGCCCCCGCGAAGTACTGCGTCTGGTTCGCTCCGGGTGATGCCCCCACCCCGGTGCCGACGACCCCCGAGGCGCGCACGACGAGCGATTTCTCCCTGGCTCTGCCCGGACCGGGCGACTGGCTCGTGCAGGCGGCGGTGGAACAGGATGGCACCTGGCAAAACATGGCGCCGGTTCCCGTCCGGGTCTGTGAACCGGCGGCCGTGGCGCGGACCGAACCGGCGGACCAAGGGACCTGGGATGGCGGTGCCATCCGTGTCTACTTTGCCGACGGCCAACGGGCCAGCGTGGACCTGAACCGTTGCCAACTGCGCCTGGGCGAGGGCACCCCGATCCCGGCCAGCGCAGCGCTCACCCGGTTCGATGCCGCCCAGAACATGCTGGAGTTCCAGCCCAATCTGCCGGGCCTGAACGTGGATCTGGACAAGCCCACTCCGTTCACTTTCGTCTACGGCGACGACCTGCTGCCCGCTCCTCCGGAGTCCCCGAAGCAGGACAAGGACGCGAAACCGGCAGCGGAGGCCGTGCCAGCCCAGCCGGAACAGCGGGCGGTGCCCCCAACCCCCGCCCGCCAGGAGGCCAGCCATACCTGGACCATGACGTTGCCAAAGACGGGCGACCGGGTCGCGCCGTCGCCGGTCTGCCTGCTCACGGACTACTACCGGCGGCTCGATTTCGAGTCCGGCCCGGAACTTGAGTCGCTGGTCCCCGGCGAATCGCTGGTGGAACGGGTGCCGCACGGCGACGGGCACGCCCTCCGCATCACGAACCGGCTCTGCGGGAGCACCTTCGGGACCTCGCTGGGCTGGTCGGGCTTCGATCTCGGACAGAACCCCCTGCTGTCCTTCGACTATCGGATCGACCCCGAGTCCAACGTGGCCTTCCAGCTTCAGCTCTTCGGTCGTCCCTACCTGGTATCGGTGACCGATACGGACGACGAGCGGGGCAAGCTGCTGGGGCAGATCCCGGGGATTGTGGCCGACGGGACCTGGCGTCACGCCGAGGTGGACCTGACCTCCCTCGTGGTGGCGAACGCGGAGGCCCGGAATCAGGCCCGCAGCCTCCATGTGGGCAAGATGGAAGTGGGCGACTTTGGCTATTCCGGCAATGCTCCCGGCGCATGGTACGAGCTGGACAACGTGAACCTGACGCCCCTGGTTTCGGCCGCCAACGGGCTGGAACTGAAATGGCAGGCCAGCGATGCTGGCGGGATTGCCGGCTATAGCTATCTCTGGGACGACCAGCCCGCCACGGAGCCCGACGCCGCCCTGGAGACCGCCTCTGGTACCGGCAGTTTCAGGGACCTCTCTGAAGGGAGGCAGTTCTTCCACATCCGGGCGATCGACCACGCGGGCAATCCTGGACCGACCAGCCACTACGCCTACATGATCGACAACACCCCGCCTGCCATCGTCGGCAGCATCCCGGCCAACGGCGAGAAGGCGGCGGTCTCCCAGGTCGTGCTGCGGTTCGGCGAGAGCGTCTCCCAAGTCAACGCCAGTTCCCTCCAGTTGTTTGTGGACAAGCGGCGTCTGACACTGCAGGGCGACCAGGTCGACTGGAATCCGGAGGCGCGGGAACTGACCGTCGATCTGCTCGCCGACTGGAACCTGTTGCGCCGTCCATTGACCGACGGCCAGGAAATCCCGGTCAGCGTGTCCGGGATCAAGGATTTCGCCGGCAACGAGGCACCCCCCTACGAATTCGCGTGGAAGGTGGACTACGCGCAGGACCAGGAACCGCCTCCCGCCCCCTACCTGTGGTCCTATTCGGGGCAGTTCCAGGTGTTCGACCACTTCGGGAACACACGGCACAACTGGCGCGCCTATGCGGTGGGCGGCACCGAAACCACCTCCGCCGAGCGCGTGTGGGACCCGGAAAAGGGTACTTGGTACTTCCATGTGGCCAAGGTCGCCAGCGGTCCCCGTTTCGGGATCCACCGCTACAACAACGAGAACATCGTGGATTCGCCCCAGGTCACCTTCGACATCCGGATCATGCCGGGGACCATGGTGAACTTCCTGCTCTACATCGACAAGAAGTACTACGCGGTCCAGCTGACCGGCGGGGACAAGCTGCCGGTGATCGGCCGGGTTCCCGAGGTGAAGGATGACGGCCAGTGGCACCATGTGGAGATCGACCTGCTGCCCATGCTGCGCGAGGCGTTGCCCGATGCCGAAGGGTACGAGGCCCGCATGTGCGCGATCGCCGGATGGAGCGACGGCAACGAACTGGGTGCCACCTTCGACCTCGATAACTTTGGCTTCATCGGCCCCCGGCCGCCGCTCCCGCTGTTCAACTACAGCTCGGCGGACGCCACCGGCATCTCCCGCTACCGGATTGCCTTCGATCAGAATCCCACGACTGCGGGCACGGGAACCGAAACCACGACCGGCGGGGCGGGCAAGCAGTTGCTGGCCGCCGACAAGCCGGGCATGTGGTACATCCATGCGGCCGCCTGCGACGGCGCGGGGAACTGGAGCGAGACGGTCCACTATCCCTACCTGTGTACCGACCCCGTGCCGGAGACGAAGGCGGATGGGATGGAGGCGGCCGACTCCTGGAGCGCGACGCGCGGCCGGAAGGCGGTGCAGGCCTACGTCTACAACGCCATGACCAGCGGCGGCAACCACGTGCTGGCCATCCAGGTCGTCGGACAGCGCGAGGGCGAGCTCGAACTGTCGCACCAGTTCGCCGATACCCCGCTCGGGGGGAAGGTCAGACTCACGGCCAGCATCTATTCCAGTTCCGACGAGCCGCTGAAGCTACAGGCGGTGCTCAAGGGGTATAGCGGCCGCAAACTGACCAGCGACCCCGTCGTACTGAAACCCAACGCCTGGTCGTCGCAGGTCGCCTTCGTCTTTCCCGAGGAACTGCCTACCGAGGCTGGCAAGGAAGGGGAGCGCTGGACGTTGAGCTTCTCGACCGAGGTCGGCAAGCGGTCGCGCGACATGCTATTGTTCGACTCCATTGAGTTGTCGTCCACTGCTGCTGCCCCTGCGGAGAAACCGGCCCCGGCCAAGCCATGAAACCAGCTAGTCCTGCCGCCACCTACCGGATTCTGGGGGTCGATACCGCTTTGCGGACCACGGGATACGGGGTGATTGAGGCCACCGGTGCCCGCCTGCGCGCGCTGGACGCCGGGGTGATTCGCACCAGTCCCAAGGAGCCCTTCAGCGAGTGCCTGCGACGCCTGTCCGGGGGGGTGCGGGAACTGGTGAAGGTCCATGCTCCGGACATGGTGGCCATCGAAGGCGCATTCTACTGCCGCAATGTGCGGACGAGCATGGTCCTGGGCTCCGCGCGCGGGGCCGTCATTGCCGTGTTGGCGGAGATGGCCATTCCCATGTACGAGTACGCGCCCCGGCGGGTGAAGCAGGCGGTCTGCGGCTACGGCAACGCCAGCAAGCAGCAGGTGGCCCTCCTGGTGGCGCAGATTCTCGGCATTTCCGTGGCGAATCTGGGCGACGATTCGACCGACGCCCTGGCTCTGGCGATCTGCCACGCCCATGCCTTCCAGGCGCGGGGCGGACTCGCGGTGCCGCCGCCGCTCTGACAAGTTCGCCTTGGGGCGGTACAGTACGGCCATCCCGTTGCCGCCATGCCCTTGTCGGGCCTGGGCGCGCCGGGAACTCCGAAGGGGAAACCACCATGGCGAAGTTCGTAGGTGCAGTGGCCGATTGGCTTGGTCTCCGGCGTTGGGTGTTTCCGGCGTCGCTCTTCCCGCTCTTCCTGGCGGTCGCCATCGGCTTGCAGGCGCTGGATGGTGCCTACCGCTGCGAGTTCGGCGGCCATCCCGACGAGGCGGGGCACTATGTGACCGGGTTGCTGATCCGGGATTTCATCGCCCGCGCCAAGGTGGGCAACCCGATGGCCTATGCCAAGACCTACTATGCCTACTACCCCAAGGTGGCCCTGGGCAACTGGCCACCCGGCTTCTACCTGCTCCAGGCCGCGTGGACGCTGCCGTTCGGGGCGGGGCGCACCCAGGTCCTGGTGCTGATGGCGGGAATCGCCGCCCTGGTGGCGGCGCTGATCGCGGGCGTGGCGGCGGGACGGGTGCCCCGACCACTGGCGGCCGCCTGCGGTCTGGTCTTTCTGCTGTTGCCGCTGGTCCAGAGCTATGCGGCGATGGTGATGACCGAACCGACCATTGCGTTGCTGGCCTTGCTGGCCACCGTTTTCTGGGCGCGCTATCTGGCGGCGGAGCGTCCGGCGGACGCCATCGCCTTCGGGGTGCTGGCGGCGGCCTGCATTCTCACCAAGGGGACGGGATTCCTGCTGGCGGGCGTCCCCGTGCTGTCGGTGCTGGTTGCCCGCCGGTGGAGCCTGCTCAAGCGGTTCTCGTTCTGGCTCTCGGCCGTCGTGGTGGGCATACTGGCCGGACCGTGGACGTTGCTCACGCTCCACTTCGCCAAGGAAGGCTGGGAGGAGGGCAAGCCGTCCCTGTCCTTCACCCTCAGCGCGATCCCCTACTACGCGGGGAAACTGCACCAGGCACTGGGCTCGCCGCTGCTGGCGTTGCTGCTGCTGGGATTGGGCGTGGCGCTGGTCCGGGCTTGGCGCGACGGCCGCAAGGCGGCGCTGGAGACGGCGGTGGCCGCTCTCGCCCTCTCGGTCTATCTGCTCCATATCCTGGTGCCCTGCGGCCACGAGGCCCGGCATCTGATCCCGCTGCTGGCGGCAGGCGCTGTCCTGATTGCCATCGGAGCGAAGGAAGTGTGGCTCCGGCTTGGTGCGACCCGCCTGGGGCGCACCGGGGAAGCGGTGGTCCTGGTGGTCCTGGTGGCGGTCGTCTTCGGTTTCCAGACCTTTGCCCTGCCGGCCAAGGGCTATGCCGGATTCCAGGCAGTGGCGGAGCAGATTCTGGCCACCCCCGAAGACGCTAAGACGGTGCTCTTCGTCTCCTCCGACGCGCGGGGAGAGGGCATGTTCATCTCCGAAGTGGCCATGCGCGAGAAACGGCCCGGACACCATGTGCTGCGCGCCAGCAAACTCCTCGCCAGCAGCAGTTGGAGCGGCGGCGACTACGTGGCCAAGGCCACCGATACGACCGGGCTTGAGCAGGTGCTGGCGCAGGCCAAGGTCGGCCTGGTGGTCATCGATACTACCGTGCCTGCTGACCGTCTGGCCAAGATGCCCCATCACACCCTCCTGTCTCTCGTCGCCGCTGCCGATTCCCAGGAGTTCGGACTCGTGGGCACCTATCCCATGTGGCGGGGGGGAGAGCGGTTTGAGCATGGTATTCTCGTCTATCGATTCCATACGTCCCCCGCATCCGCGACAAAGGAGTAGAAACCGATGAAGTTCCCCTGGATTCTTGCCACCCTGGCTCTGGCCGCCGTGCTGCCGGCCGCCGAGCCGATCCCCGCCATTGTCCTGGCGGATTTCGAGGATGGCTATACGCCCGGCCTGGGCGGCGAAGGCCGTCAGCCGGAGAGCGCGATCTCCCTGGTGTCCGCGCCCGTCCACAGCGGCGCGAAGGCCGCCAAGCTGAAGTACGTCTTCCGCCAGGACGTCACCCCCCGCCAATACGTGGAGGTGGTCATCGGCCGCCACCTTGGCGCCCAGGTGAAATCGGTTTCCGCCTGGGTCTTCGGCGACGGCTCGAAGCAGATGCTCAAGCTCCGCGCTCTGGATGCTACCGGCGAGTGGTTGCAGTACCGTGTCGGTCCCATCGACTGGAAGGGCTGGAAGCAGGTGACCATCGCCTTCGACAAGCCGTCCTTGGAGGTGTCTTGGGGAGGAAATGGCGACGGCAAGCCCGATTCGCCGGTGGAGAGGATCTCGTTCCTGGTGGACAGCCCGGTGCGGCCCTACGAGGGCGAACTGGTCTTCGACGATATCACCTATGCCGCCGTGGGCGAGCCCCTCGACTTTGTGCGGGTGACCGCGAAGAGCGAGACCTTGGGTAATGCCTTCTACGGCGTTCTCCCGAGCTTCACCGTGCAGGTGGAGAACGGGCTCGACGCTCCCCAACCCGCGTTTCCCGTAGTCCTGCGCGTGGTGGGTGCCGATGGCCAGGAACTGACCCGGGTGGAGCGGAAGGTGGATCTGGCCGCCAAGGGACGGGCCGAATTCTCCCTCAGTCCCCAGCCCCCGAACTATGGCCTGTACCGGGCGGTAGTTGGCTACCAGGACCGCGAGAAGAGCATCGCCTTCAGCTATCTGCCCCCCGCCGATACGCGGGAGGCGGATCTGGCCAGCCCCTTCGGCGTGTCCATGCACTTCGGCCATGGCAGCCGCGGCCCCATCGAGAACAACCTGAAGCTGGCGAGCGACATGGGCATCCGCTGGCTGCGCGACGATGGTGCCTGGGGCGGCATCGAGCGCGAGAAGGGCGTCTACAAGGTGCCCGAGACCTTCGACCGCTTCCTGCGCACCGCCCGCAAGGACTGGGGCTGCGAGCCCCTCATCATCCTCGACTACGCGAACTCCCTCCACTGCAAGGACCAGTCCACCTCCACCGATGAGGAACGGGCGGCCTTCGCCAACTGGGCGGAGTTCATGGCCCGCGAGTACCGCGACAGCGTGACCTTCTGGGAAGTCTGGAACGAGCCCAACATCGGCTTCTGGAAGCCCCAGCCCAATCCCAAGGACTATGCCGCCCTGCTCAAGGTCACCTATGCCGCCGTGAAGCGCGGGAATCCCGATGCCCAGGTGGTGGCCATGGTCACGGCGGGGATCGATCTGAAGTTCATCGAGAACGTCCTGGCCGAAGGGACCGTGGGCTACTTCGATGCGGTGTCGGTCCATCCCTACCGTTATCCCACCGCGCCTGAAGTGGGCAAGACCACCATGCTGGAGCACCTGCAGAAGCTGGTGGATCTGCTGGACACGTACGGCGCGAAGGGCATGCCCATCTACAACAGCGAGGTGGGCTGGCCCAACCAGGAGGATCCGCGCGGCCTGCCCGAGGAGACCAGCGCCAACTACCTCTCCCGCATGTACGTGCAGTTGCACGCCATTCCCCAGATCCGCGCCACCTTCTGGTACGACTTCCAGAACGACGGGCTGCGGCGCGAGTACAACGAGAACAACTTCGGCCTGCTCCACAACGACTTCAGCCCCAAGGCCCCGGCGGTCGCCTATCGCATGACCTCCCTGGCGCTGAGGGGCCGTCGCTACGTGAAGGAGCTGGACACCAAGGACGAGACCACCCGCGCCTACCTGTTCGCCGGAGCCGACGGCAGCGAGGTCGTGGCCGCCTGGAGCGTGGCTGGTACCGGGGCGCTGGCGATGGCCTGGAAGGCAGCGGAGGTGCAGATCATCTCCGCCGCCGGTCCCATCCGCCAACAGATGCTGACCGGTGGTTCCCTGACGGTGGAACTGAGCGAGACTCCTCTCTTCATCCTCGGGCAGGGCAAGGTCGAACTGGCCAAGTCCGCCGTGTCGGGCGAGGGGAGCTGGACCGTTCCCGGTCGGCCTGTCCGTCTTCCGGTCGCGCTGCGGAATCCCCTGTCCATTGCGGTGTCTGGCCCTCTGCAGGTTACGGTGCCCGAGGGATGGACGGTGCAAGGAGGCGGCAGCGTCCTGCTGGATCGCCGCGAGAAGGCCACCTGTCCGATCACGGTCTGCCCTCCGCAGTCCGCGGAAACCGGCAAGAGCTACCCGGTTCTCTGCCGGTGGTTCGACGACAAGGGTAGCTTCCTGGGGGCTGCGACCCTGTCCGTGGAACTGCGCGCGGCGGCGGAACTCGTGCTGTCCTACCAGGACGCTACCCGTTCGCTGCGGGTCGCGGGGAGCTCTCCCCTGGCCACGCCGCCTGCGGTCAGCAAAGCGACCCTCCGTTTCTTGCTGCCCGACGGAACCGTGCAGAGCCAGGACCTGACGGAGAAGTTGGCTTGGCAGCTACCGGCGAAGAGTTGGTTCCGGGAAGGCGCGCCCGCCATCTTCGCTCTGGACGTGCCCTGTCCCGCACTGACGGTCGCCCCCACCGTGGCCGAACTGACCGTGGAATTCGCCGACGTACCGAGCGTCAGCGCCCGTTGCGAGTTCAACCTGTGGCCGGTTCCCGCCGCCGCCATCACGGTGGATGGCAAGACCGACGACTGGCTCGGCATGACGAAGGTCGCCCTGACCGAGTTCGACGGTCCTGACAAGCAGGACTGGAGCGGCCCGGAGGACGATTCCGCCACGGTCTCCCTAGCCCATGATATGGACTACCTCTATGTGTGGGTCGAGGTCACCGACGACCAGCAGAACCAGCCCGAAGTGGGCGGTGGGGTCTGGCGGGGCGACGGCGTCCAGCTTTCCCTGGCCCCCGTGGACGGCAAGCCGCAGGATCGGGTCGAGATTGGCCTGAGCCTCACCTCCCAGGGTCCGCAGGTCTACCGTTGGACCCAGCACGAGGAACTGCTTGCCGACGTCGCGCTGAGTGTGACGCGGGAAGGGCAGGTGACCCGCTACGAGGCCGCCATTCCGTGGACCGTTCTCGGTGGCTGCCCTGCTGAGGGTGCCCAGCGCCGCTTTGCTCTGGTGGTCAACGACCGCGACGCCAAGGATCGCGAAGGCTGGCTCCGCCTCTTCGCCGGCCTCGGCTGGAGCAAGGACGTGAACAAGCACGGCTTCCTGCAGTTCTAGCCAGCTACGCTCGGTCGCGGGAGTGCATCCCGCGACCGCCTCCCGTGGCGCGGAATCGACTGCAAGGGAGAAGCGGCGGCCTCCGCCGCGGGGCGCGCTGGATGGATGGGGCAGGCGGCCACCGATGATCCGTCACGTCCCCAGCGCCTGGGATGGACAGAACGCTATGGAGAAGCGGCGGGCCTCCGCCGCGGGGCGTACCGGATGGGGCGAGACCGGTGGTTTTCGGTGAGCCGTTACGCCCCGCCCCCAGGGCCGGGCGGCATGCCGCCAGGGGTGGCGGCGCTGCCGGTGGCGCTATACTCCGCGCCCGGGGCCGGGCGCTTCTCCAGAACGTGGGATAGACAGAACGCTATGG